>CAYWSB010000033.1:0-41161 GCA_964460465.1 uncultured Geminicoccaceae bacterium
TGGGCTCGGAATACTTGGTGCCGAAATAGAAGATGTGGCCGACCTCGATGCCGCGACCGCTTCTCAGGCGCTCGGGCGGCACCGGGCAGGCCGCGGGGTCGTGCTTCTCGTCGGCGGCGGCGTAGAGGGCCTTGAGCTTGGCCACGTCGACATCGTCGGCGGTGAAGTCGACGTCCTCGAAGGCGGCGTCGAAATAGACCGCACTTTCGCCGGTCGAGGCCAGGATCTGGAACTCGTGGCTCATGTTGCCGCCGATCGGGCCGGATTCGGCCTGCATCGGGATGGCGGTGAGGCCCATCCGCTTGAAGGTCCTGAGGTAGGCCGTGAACATCAGGTCGTAGGCGGCCTGCGCCCCCTCGAAGTCGACGTCGAAGCTGTAGGCGTCCTTCATCAGGAACTCGCGGCCGCGCATCACGCCGAAGCGGGGGCGCACCTCGTCCCTGAACTTCCACTGGATGTGGTAGAGGTTCAACGGCAGCTGCTTGAAGCTCTGGACGTGGCGGCGGAAGATGTCGGTGACGTTCTCCTCGTTGGTCGGCCCGTAGAGCATGTCGCGCTCGTGGCGATCACGGATGCGCAGCATCTCCTTGCCGTAGTCCTCGTAGCGGCCGCTCTCGCGCCAGAGGTCGGCCGGCTGGATGGTCGGCATCAGGATCGGGATGGCACCGGCCCGCTGCATCTCCTCGTGGACGATGGCCTCGACCTTTCTCAGCACGTTGTAGCCGAGCGGCAGCCAGTCGTAGATGCCGGCCGAGAGCTGCTGGATCATGCCGGCGCGGAGCATGAGCTGGTGGCTCACGATCTGCGCCTCGGCGGGGGTCTCCTTGAGGACCGGCAGGAAGTAGCGGGACAGGCGCATCAGGGTCTCGACTGGTGGACGAAAAGGTGGCCGGGTGATCGCACGGTTCGCGCTGCAGCGCAACGCCGCCACGGCGGGGTGGCGGCAAAAAGACTCCTGGAGTCTTTTTCTGGCGCCGCGCCCATGCTAGAACCTCGGCATGTCCAGGGCGCCGCGCATCATGCCTGCCGGGTTGGCCTATCACGTGCTGAACCGTGCCGCCGGGCAGCTGCCGATCTTCGCTGCGGCACCCGACGCGCGCCAGTTCGTCCGGACGCTGGCCGAGGCCGTCGAGCGCGTGCCGCGGGCCGGCTTGATCGCCTGGTGCCTCATGCCGAACCATTGGCACCTCGTGTTCCATCCGGACGAGGACGATGTCGTGCAGCCTTTGCTGCACTGGCTGGCGCTGACCCAGACCAAGCGGCATCGAGCGGCGCATGGCACCGCCGGTGACGGACACCTCTATCAGGGCCGCTACCGCTCCTTCCCGGTCGCCACGGACGGCCATCTCCTGACGGTGCTGCGCTACGTGGAACGCAATCCTGTCCGCGCCGGCCTCGTCGCCGCGGCGCGCGAGTGGCCGTGGTCGAGCGCCGCCCGGCGTCGGGCGCAAGGGCTCGCTTGGCCGGCGGTCACCGCGTGGCCGGTGCCACGGCCGCGCAACTGGCATGCTCTTGTCGATGAGCCCCAGACCGCCGCCGAGGAGGCGGCCGCCCTCGATCGTCTGCGCGCGGCGGCACGTCGCGGCACGCCCTTCGGCCCCGCCGACTGGGTTCGCCGGACCGCCGAGCGCCTCGAGCTCGGGTCGAGCCTGCGGTCCCGGGGCCGACCCAGGGCGCGGTGATCGCATCCATCGGCAAAAAAGACTCCTGGAGTCTTTTTGTCTGGCCAGGTGCGGAGGCGCAGGCGTGGGGTGGTGAGCGTCGGGGCGCTCACGACTCCTCGGCGCCCAAGGCGAGCAGCGAGGCGTTGCCGCCCGAGGCGGTGGTGTCGACGGCGATCGTCTGCTCGGTCGTGAAGCGGTGCAGGTAGTGCGGGCTGCCGGCGGCGGGCTCGCCGATGCCATCACCGGTCGGCGACCAGGCGACGAGGGGGCGGATCGGGCCGTCGGTGGCCGCCAGCGCCGCGGCGAGGCGGGTGGTGGTGGCGACCGGGGCGGCGATCGCCACGGCGTCGATCGCCGGGCTCGCCACCAGATCGTCGAGGGTCGCGTCGCCGCCGGGCGGCACCGCACCCAGGACGCCCTCGACGAGGCCGGCCGCCTTGAAGCGCGAGACGACCGTCCGCGCCTCGGGACCCACGACCAGCACGCGGTTGCCGGTGGCGAAGGCGGCGGCGGTCTGGGCGGCGAGCAGGTCCGCGTCCTCGGCGATGCAGGCGACGATGCCGCGCGGCTTCAGGCCGAGCTCGTTCCGCTCGCCGGTGGGGCCGGGCAGCGGCAGCCTCGCCTCGAGCGCGTCCCGCGCCTCGGCCGCGAAGAAGCGCAGGTAGTCGGCGGCGGGGCCGCCGGTCGAGGTCGCCACCTGCTCGATGATCCTCGCACGGGTGTCGAGGTCCGGGACCTCGGCGCGCAGCGCCCGGTGGACGGCACCCGCGACGGCGCCGAAATCGATGGTCATGGCCGCCGGACCCGGCGCCGGCTCCGCCGCGTCGCCGCGCATCGCGACGAAGCGGTGCAGGTAGTGCGGCCCGCCGGCCTTGGGGCCGGTGCCGGAGAGGCCCATGCCGCCGAACGGCTGGATGCCGACCAGGGCGCCGATCTGGTTGCGGTTGACGTAGACGTTGCCGACCCGGGCCCGGGCCGCGATGCGCTGCCAGGTTGCGTCGATCCGGGTGTGGATGCCGAGCGTCAGGCCGTAGCCGGCGGCGTTGATCCGGTCGACGAGCGCGTCGAGCTGGTCGGCCTTGTAGCGGACGATGTGGAGGATCGGGCCGAAGACCTCGCGCTCCAGCTGGTCCAGGCGCTCGAGCTCGAAGGCGGCGGGTGCCACGAACGAGCCCTTGCCGGTGCCGGGGCCGGGCTTCAGGGCCTTGAGCAGCCGGGCCTCCCCGAGCATGCGCTTCTTGTGCGCGTCCAGCATGGCTTTGGCCTCGGCGTCGATGACCGGGCCGATGTCGGTGGCGAGCAGCGAGGGGTCGCCGATGGTGAGCTCGTCCATGCCGCCTTCGAGCATCTGCAGCATGCGATCGGCGATGTCGGTCTGCAGGCAGAGGACGCGCAAGGCGGAGCAGCGCTGGCCGGCGCTCTGAAAGGCGCTGGTCAGCACGTCGCGGGTGACCTGCTCGGGCAGCGCCGTGCTGTCGACGATCATGGCATTCAGGCCGCCGGTCTCGGCGACCAGGACCGGGATGCGGTCGGTCCTCTTGGCCAGTTGTCGGTTGATCGCCCGGGCCACCTCGGTGGAGCCCGTGAAGCAGACGCCGGCGATCCGGGGATCGGCGACGAGGGCGGCGCCGACGCTGGCCCCGTCGCCGGGGAGGAGATGGAGGACGTCGCCCGGCACCCCGGCCTCGTGCAGGATGCGGGTGCCGGCGGCGGCGATCAGCGGGGTCTGCTCGGCGGGCTTGGCGACGACGGCGTTGCCGGCGACGAGGCAGGCGGCGACCTGGCCCATGAAGATGGCGAGCGGGAAGTTCCAGGGGCTGATGCAGGCGAACACGCCGCCGCCCACCAGCTCGATCGGCGCGCCGGCGTGGGGGCCGCGGAGCTTGAGCGGCCGGGCCATGTCGGCGCGCGCCCGGGCGGCGTAGTAGCGGCAGAAGTCGACGGCCTCGCGGACCTCGGCGACCCCGTCGGCCATGGTCTTGCCGGCCTCGCGGGTGCAGAGCGTCATCAGCCCGGGCAGCCGTTCCTCCATCAGGTCGGCGGCGCGCTCGAGGCAGGCTGCCCGCTCGTCGACCGGGCTGGCGGCCCAGGCCGGGGCGGCCTTCGCGGCGAGGGCGAGGGCACGCTCGATCTCGTCGGGCGTGGCATCCCGGGTCTCGCCCACCACCCGGTCCTGGTCGGCGGGGGAGCGGGTGGGGCGCAGGCCGTCCGCGGCTGCCTCGCCGCCGACGATCGGGCCGGCCTGCGCGCTCTCGTGATCGGCCTCGAGCATGCGCCGACGCAGCTCGGCCAGCGCGCCGGGCGAGGAGAGGTCGAGGCCGCGGGCTGCCACGCGCTCGGGCAGGAGGATGTGGCGGGGTGCGGGGATGCGCGGGTGCGGCCGCCCGGCATAGCTCCTGGCCCGGCCGACCGGGTCCTCGATGATCTCGTCGATCGGCAGACGGTCATCCTGGAGGCGGTTGACGAAGGAGCTGTTGGCGCCGTTCTCCAGGAGCCGGCGGACGAGATAGGCGAGCAGGTCCTCATGCTGGCCCACAGGGGCGTAGATGCGGCAGCCGACGCCGTAGCGGTCGGTCTCGACGATCTCCTGGTAGAGCGCCTCGCCCATGCCGTGCAGCCGCTGGAACTCGAAGGCGCGGCTGTTGCCGGCGAACTCCAGGACGGCTGCGATGGTGTGCGCGTTGTGGGTGGCGAACTGCGGGTAGAAGAGCTGCTCCTTGCCGAACAGCTTTCTCGCGCAGGCGAGGTAGGAGACGTCGGTCGAGGGCTTGCGGGTGAAGACCGGGTAGTCGTCGAGGCCGAGCTCCTGGGCGCGCTTGATCTCGCTGTCCCAGTAGGCCCCCTTGACCAGGCGGACCATGAGCCGGCGGCCGCTGCGCCGGGCCAGGTCCTCGAGCCAGTCGATGACGAAGGGGGCGCGCCTCTGGTAGGCCTGGACGACGATGCCGAAGCCGTCCCAGCCGTCGAGCTTCGGGCTCCTGGCGACGGCCTCGATCAGGTCGAGGGAGAGGTCGAGGCGGTCGGCCTCCTCGGCGTCGATGTTGAAGCCCATGTCGTGGCCCGCGGCGGCCGCGGCCAGCGCCTCGAGCCGGGGCAGGAGCTCGTCCATGACGCGGGCCTTCTGGGCCAGCTCGTAGCGCGGGTGCAGGGCCGACAGCTTGACCGAGATGCCGGGGCCCTGGACCGGGCCTCGCCCGGCTGCCGCGGCGCCGATCGTGGCGATCGCGGTCTTGTAGGCGTTGAAGTAGCGCTCGGCGTCCCGGGCCGTGCGGGCGGCCTCGCCCAGCATGTCGTAGGAGTAGCCGTAGCCCCTGGCTTCCATCGTCCGGGCGCGCTCGAGCGCCGCCTCGATGGTCCGGCCCATGACGAACTGCCGGCCGAGGATCTTCATCGCCTGGCCCACGGCTTCCCTGACCACGGGCTCGCCGAGCCGGGCGACGAGGCGGCCGACGACGGCCCCGGCCGAGCTGCCGGCGTAGCGGCCGAGCCCGACGACGCGGCCGGTGAGCATCAGGGCCAGGGTGGAGGCGTTGACGAGGAGCGAGCGCGAGTGGCCGAGATGCTTGTCCCAGTCGGCGGGTGCTATCTTGTCGCGGATCAGCCGCTCCTGGGTGTCGTTGTCGGGGATGCGGAGCAGCGCCTCGGCGATGCACATGAGCATCACGCCCTCCTGGGTGGAGAGCCCGTACTCCTGGAGGAAGGCGTCGATGCCGCCCGGCCGGTGGCGCTGGCCGCGCACGGCCTGGACGAGACTGCGGGCGGTGGCGTCGATGCGGTCCATCGCCTCGGGGTCGAGGTCGAGCTGATCGAGCAGTGCCCGGACGCAGGTGGTCTCGTCGGCCCGGTAGTGCGCGTCGATCGCCTGCCGCAAGGGATCGCGCTCGGCTGGTGGATGCTCGAAGATCATCGGCCGGCTCCCGCTGTCGCCCCCGCCGATGAGGTAGCATGCCGCCGGGTGCCTGACGAGGCGGCTACTCCTGGGGGCGCTCGTCGGTGGTGATGGCGTGGCCGAGGAGCAGGCGGATCAAATGGTCGGCGAAGGCGATGGCGAGCACCACGGTGCCGACCACCATGACCAGCTGGGGGATCCAGAGCGGCGTCGCGTCCTGCCCCTGGCTGATGTCGTTGATCAGCCGCGAGATGCGCACGGCCTTGATGGCGTACCAGGCGAAGTAGACGGAGAGCCCGGTGGCGATCAGCAGGCACCAGAACTCGGCGACCCGCCGGGCCATGCCGGTCAGCCGGCCGATGAGCAGGGCCACGCGGATGTGCGCGCCGTGGTTCAAGGTGTAGGCCAGCGCCATGAACGAGGCGCCGGCCATGGCGTAGCCGGCATAGGCGGTGGAGCCCGGGAACTGGATGCCCAGCCAGCGGGCCCCGATCTGCGCCAGGATGATCAAAAGGACGGCGACGAGGAAGGCGGCGGCGATCACCCCGCAGGCACGATAGAGGGTGTCGAGGCCCAGGCGGAGCGCCCGGCCGAGCGCCGCCATCCCGCTCACATGGCCTGGTAGGCGTCGATCACCGCCCTGCCGCCCTCGCCGGCGAGCGCCAGCCACTCGTCGGTCATCAGGACGCCAATCTCCTCGAGGTCGCCACGAAGCTGGTCGCCGGGCGGCTGGACGGTCATGCCGTTGGCCACGAGCTGCTCCTTGTACCAGTCGTTGAGCTCCTCCGACCTCGCGGTGCCGCGCGCCTCGGCCGCCTCGCCGCAGTCGCGCAGGGCCTGCCGCGTCGCATCGTCGAGCGCCTGCCAGGCCGGCTTGTTGACCAGGATGTGGTTCCTCGGCAGCCAGGCATTGACCTCGTACCAGTGGGTGAGCTGCTCCCAGACCTTGCTGTCGTAGCCGGTCGAGCCCGAGGAGATGAAGCTCTCGGCGACCCCGGTGGCGAGCGCCTGGCTGAGCTCGGCCGCCTCGATCTGCACGGGCACCGCACCGGTGAGCTCGGCCATCCGGGCGGTGGCGGCGTTGTAGGCCCGGAACTTCACGCCCTGCAGGTCGGTCGCCGAGTTGATCACCTTCTTGGTGTAGAGCCCCTGCGGCGGCCAGGGCACGGCGTAGAGCAGGACCATGTTCTGGTCGTCGAGCAGCCCCTCGAGCGCCGGGCGGGTGGCGTGCCAGAGCTTCTCCGAGTCCGCGTAGCTGCTCGCGAGGAAGGGGATGCTGTCGATGCCGAAGAGCGGGTGCTCGTTGGCATGCGCCGAGAGCAGCCGCTCGCCGATCAGCGCCTGACCGGTTTGCACCGCCCGCTTGATGTCGGCCCCGCCGAAGAGCGAGCCGCCGCCGTGGACGACGATCTCGAGCTCACCGCCGGTGGCGTCGGCGACGCAGGCGGCGAACTCCTTGGCGTTCTCGGTGTGAAAGTTGCTGTCGGGATAGGCCATCGGCATGTCCCACCGCTCGGCCGCTGCGGCACTGCCTGCCACGAGGGCAATCACGGCCGCGCCGGCCAGGGCGCCAAAGGTCGGCTTGGTCATCGCGTCCTCCTTCTTCTCTCGGCGGCCGGCTCGGCCGGCTTTCCTGTCTCCAGCTATGCACGAAGCCCGATTGATCATCAACGCCGGTCCATCGGCGAAGCAGGTGCCGGCGGCCCACGCCGCGCTGCGGCGGCGTCGTGGCGAAGCGCAACAGAGCCGGATTGAGCCGATCGCATGCGGGGGCACGGCTGCTGCAGACGACGACCGCCGGCGCGCGGCGGGACGGATCGCCGAGGATCGCCGCGCGCATGATGGATCGGGAAGGCGACGCGCCGCAGGTCCCGCAGAACGGCGCCGCACGGGTGGCGCCGAAGACGCGGGCCTTCAGCCTGCGGCTGTCGGCGTCCACTGCCCGCGCCCCGTCTCGCCGGTGCCCGTTGGGCCCACCCGCGCGACGCTCGGGCGGGAGCCGACGGCGCCCGCGGCCGGGCCCGACGCTCAGCCGGTGGCGGGGGCGGGACGCCCGCGGCCGCGGGCTGCGGCGAGGATGCGGCCCTGGGTCGGCCCGTAGCCGTGCTCGAGGTGGGCGAGGTGCGGCGCCAGGTGGGTGTGCAGTGCCGGGAGCGCGTGAAACGGCACGGCCGGAATGCCGTGATGCTCGGCGTGATAGGCCATGTTCCAGTTGAGCCACTGGATCGGGCGGAGGGTCAGGACGGTGCGCGTGTTGCGCAGCATGTCCGGGACGAGCGGGCAGGCGCCGTGCTCGCTCATCCGGATGATGCGCATGACGGGCTCGCCCAGGACGCGCGGCACGAGCCAGAGCCAGAGTGCCGCCGTCGAGCCCGTGGCGACGGAGAGGCCGGCGACGGCGGCGTAGACGGCCCACATCGCCCAGGCGTCGCGCTGCACCCGGGCGCGCTGGCTGGGCGGGATGAACGCCTGCTCGACCGGGGTGAACGCGGCGAAGGGATGGCGCAGCAGCGAGGAGACGAGGGCGCGGAAGTAGGGGATGCTGGTGGCGTACCAGAGATAGCCCGGGATGGTGGCCGTGGCCGTGATCATCTCCGGGTCTTGGTCGGGGTCGGAGGTGTGGGCGTGGTGCGCGGCGTGCTCGAGGCGGAAATGCGTCGGCGGCAGGCCGAGCACGAGGCCGGTGACCCAGTAGACCGCCTCGTTCAGCCGGCGCGACCGGAAGGCGCTCGAGTGCGCCGTCTCGTGGAACGGCGCGAAGAGGTGGACGACGACCACGCCGTGCACGAGCATGGCGGGCCAGACCAGCCACGAGCCCAGCGCCAGCCAGACGAGCGTGCCGGTCACCGCCAGCGTGGCGAGATGGCCGGCGAGGAACGCGAGGCCCGGGCCGTCGCGGCGCTGGGCGAGCGCGCGAAGCACGGGGGCGGGGACGAGCTCGCGGGGGCTGGGCAAGGGCGGTCGATCCTCTCGGGCTGACCCCGAGAGACTTACCGCGCCAGGAGGGCATCGCAAGGGGCGGGTCAGCGGTTGAAGACCACCTCGCCGGCGCTTGTGAGGTCGTACCCGCCGAGCCGTTCGGCCTCGGCGGCAAAGGCGGGGCCGCGGGTGAAGGCCATGAGCTTCTGGATGGCGGGCTCGAAGTAGTCGCGGCGGCGCAGCACGAGGTCGAAGGCTTCGCTGGCGAGGGGCACGAAGCCGATGCCGAACCGCCTCGCCACCGCCTCGATCCCCAGGCCGCAATCGGCGCGGCCGTCGGCGACCAGGGCTGCGAGATCGGTCTCGGTCTGCGCCGTGGTGGATCGGCTCGCGAGGTCCTGCGGCGATCGCTCGAGCCCGGCGAGCAGCGCCGCGAGCAGGGCGGCGCCGCCGCTCTCCGGCGGGCGGACGGCGAGGTGGAGGCCGGGTCGGGCGAGATCGGCGGGCGCCACGAGGCCCAGCGGGTTGCCGGGGGCGACGAGGAGGCCCTGGCGACGGCCGGCGAGGCGGACGGCCACGGTGTCGGGGATCGCCAGCCTTGCCCGGATCGCCGCGATGTTGCCCGACGAGGCGGTGGCGTCGCCGTCGAGCGGCGGCAGATGCAGCCCCGCCAGCCGAGCCTGGCCGGCGGCCAGCCGATCGAGGCCGGCGAGGCTGCCGCAGGCGAGCACGGCGAGGCCGCTCTGCGATTCGCGCAGCGCCCATTCGAGCAGCGGCTCGCTCGACCCGGCATAGATCGGCGGGGTGGCGGCGGGCACCGTGCCGGCAGCGTCCGTCTGCTGCTCGAGCCAGCGATCGACGAGGGACCGGGGAAACAGCAGCTTGCCGGTGGCGCGGGTGCACGGGATCTGCTGGCGGGCCACGAGGTCGTAGAGGCTCCGCTCCTTGAGGCGGAGATAGGCGGCACATTCGGCTGTGGTCATCAGCTCCATGCCTGCGGAATCCTGCAATCCATTACGCCCATTCCATTCTTTACGCGATCTGCGGTTCTGTCCATGATTTCCGCAGGGAACGGAAGGGACGCATGGCGGAAGAGGGCGCTTTCGCGCTGGCCTTGGCGATGATCTGGAGCGCCGATCCGGTGCTGGTGCAGATCGTCGGCCTGTCGCTGCGCGTCACCTTGACGGCCCTCCTGATCGCGTCGGTCATCGGCCTGCCGCTGGGCGCCGCCCTGGGGCTGGCCCGGTTTCCCGGGCGCGGCATCCTCGTCGTCGCGGTCAGCGCGCTGATGGGGCTGCCGCCGGTCGTCGCCGGGCTGATGATCTATCTCCTCCTCTCCCGCGCCGGTCCCCTGGGCGATCTCGGTCTCCTGTTCTCGCCGACGGCCATGATCATCGCCCAGACGGTGCTGATCCTGCCGATCGTGGTCTCCCTGACCCGGCAGGTGGTCGAGGACCTCTGGGCGGAATATGCCGAGCAGCTGCGCTCCCTGGGCTCGTCCGTCGGCCGCGCCATCCCGACGCTGCTCTGGGACGCCCGGTTCAGCCTGGTCACGACGCTGCTCGCCGGCTTCGGCCGGGCCAGTGCCGAGGTCGGCGCCGTCCTGATCGTCGGCGGCAACATCGCCGGCCACACCCGGACCATGACGACGGCGATCGCCCTGGAGACCAGCCGCGGCGCGCTCGCCCTGGCGCTCGGCCTCGGCATCATCCTGCTGGCGCTTACCCTGGCGCTCAACGCGCTCGCCCATCTGGCGGCCCGGCTCGACCAGTGGCGGACCGCATGACGGCGCTGGCTGCCCCTGTGCTCGCGGCGCCGAGCGCTGCCACCCCCTCGATCCTGCCGCTGCGGCTCGAAGGCGTCGGGTTCGCGGTGCGCGGCAAGCCGCTCCTGCACGGCATCGATCTGACCCTGACGGCCGCTGGACGCTCGGCGATCATCGGGCCGAATGGTGCGGGCAAGAGCCTCCTGCTGCGCCTCTGCCACGGCCTCCTCCAGGCGACGACCGGGCGGGTGGTCTGGGCCGGTGGCGGCGACCGGCGCCATGCCCTGCTGTTTCAGCGGCCGGTGCTGCTGAGACGGACGGCCCGGGCCAATCTGATCCATGCCCTGGCCCTGGCGGGGCACGGCTACGCCGAGCGGCGGCGACTGGCCGATGCGGCGATCGATCGCTTCGGGCTCGAGGCGCTGGCCTTGCGGCAGGCGCGCACCCTTTCCGGCGGCGAGCAGCAGGTCCTGGCCCTGGCCCGGGCGGCGGCACTCGCACCCGAGGTGCTCTTTCTCGACGAGCCGACCTCGGCCCTCGATCCAGCGGCGACCCAGCGGATCGAGGCGATGCTGCAGGCCCTCGCAGCGGACGGCGTCAAGCTCGTGCTCGTCACCCACGACCTCGGTCAGGCGCGCCGCCTCGCCGACGAGGTGATCTTCCTGCATCGCGGCCGGCTGGTCGAGCGCTCGCCGGCCCGCGCGTTCTTCGCCGACCCGGGCACCAAGGAGGCGCGGGCCTTTCTCGATGGGGAGCTTTTCTGGTGAGAGCGAACAGGCGCCATCTCTTCCCTGCAGCCGCCGTCACGGCGGCGCTCCTGGCCGGCTCGGCCCCGGCCCAGGACCGGTTCATTACGGTCGCGTCCACCACCTCGACCGAGCAGTCGGGGCTCTTCGGCCACATCCTGCCGCTCTTTCGGGAGCAGACCGGGATCGAGGTCCGGGTGGTGGCGCAGGGCACGGGCCAGGCGCTGGAAACCGGCCGGCGCGGCGACGCGGACGTCGTCCTCGTCCATTCGCGTCCGGCCGAGGCGGCGTTCGTGGCCGCAGGCTTCGGCGTCGAGCGGCACGACGTCATGTACAACGACTTCGTCATCGTCGGGCCCGGCGACGATCCGGCCGGCATCGCCGGCATCGGCGATGCCGCAGCGGCCTTGCAGGCCATCGCTGCGGCCGAAGCCAGCTTCGCCTCACGCGGCGACGACAGCGGCACGCACCAGGCGGAAAGGCGGCTCTGGGAGATCGCCGGCATCGCGCCCGCGGGGGCCTGGTACCGCGAGCTCGGCTCCGGCATGGGCCCGACGCTCAACACCGCGGCGCAACTGCCGGCCTACACGCTCACCGATCGCGGCACCTGGCTGTCGTTCGGGAACCGCGGCCCGCTCGAGATCGTCGTCGAGGGCGACGAGCGGCTGTTCAACCCCTACGGCGTGATCCTGGTGAACCCGGAGCGCCATCCGCACGTCAAGACCGAGGACGGGCAGGCGTTCGTCGATTGGCTGGTCTCGGACGCGGGACAGCAGGCGATCGCCGGCTACACGATCGGCGGCGAGCAGTTGTTCTTTCCGATGTGGGGAGGATGATCCTCCCCACGCCCCACCGGAACCTTGCGCCGGTGCCGAGGACGGTCGCCTGCGCAAAATAGCGGTGGGGCTCGGGGAGGCGCTGCCTCCCCGATCTCCTTCCTACAACCGGGAAGCCGGCTGCGGCGGGGCGTCGTAGCAGCCGAGCACGGACTGGTCGAAATCGACCAGCGAGCCGGTCATCATGCCGCTTTCGTCGGATGCGAGAAAGGCGATGGCCTTGGCGACCTCGGTGGTCTCGAGCAGGCGGCCGAACGGTCGCTGGGCCTTGGCGGCCTCGAGCCAGCCGTCCTCGGCCCCGTGCTCGCGCTTCTGGATCGCATCCTCGCCCGGCGTGTTCATCCAGCCGATGTTGAGGCCGTTGACGCGGATGCGGTCGCGCATCAGCGCGTAGGCGACGTTCCTGGTGAGCGTCGCCAGCGCCCCCTTCGAGGCCGAATACGCGCAGATGAAGGGCTGGCCGCCGTGGGAGGACATCGAGAGGATGTTGACGATCGTGCCCGCGATCCCTTCGCGGCGCATGATGGTCGCCGTGTCCTGCATCAGGAAGAAGGGCGCGCGGACGTTGACGGCGAACATCCGCTCGTAGAGGTCCGGGCTGGTATCCAGGATGGTGCCGCGGTCGGTGATGGCGGCGACGTTGACGAGGCAGTCGACCCGGCCGAAGGCCGCGTCGGCCGCCTTGGTGACCTTGCGCACGTCGTCGAGCCTGCCGAGGTCGGCCTCGACGTAGACGGCGTCCGCCCCCATCGTCTCGAGCGTGCCACGGACGGCCTCGCCCTTGGCGGCGTTGCGGCCGCAAATGACGATGCCGGCCGCACCGCGCTCGACGAAGAGCCGGGCGGTGGCCTCGCCGAGCCCCTGCGTGCCGCCAGTGACGATGGCGACCTTGCCACTGAGGCTGCCGTTCGTTGTCATGGTTCCCCCCCTGCTTCACGCGCTGGATCGGCCATCGGGCCTTGGGCGAACACCTAGCAGCCGGGGCGGCCTCGCGCCATGGGCGGCGCGAGGCCGATCATCGCTCAGCCCTGCGTCGCGGTGCCCTTGGGCAGGACGTGCGGCGCGTCGTGGTCGTGGCCGAAGAGGCGGCTGGTCAGCCGGCCGTCGAACAGCGCCTTCACCAGATCGACCAGGACCGCGTTGCGCATCCGCCGGGCCTCGCGCAGCATCGCGTTCACGTAGGCGGGATCGTAGGCGCTGCGGTCGAGCCTGATTTCGTCCATTGTCGTCAACTCCAGGGGAACTCTTTGTCGTCTTGGCACAGCCTTGCTGCACCGCAGTAGAGGTGGCGTTGCGGCCGGCCGGCACAACGCCGCCTTCCTGCATGGCTCGGTTGCAGGACGGTCAGGGCAGGTCGCGCATGACTGTGGCGAGCCGGGCACAGCCATGGCGGAGGCCGTGCTCGAGCATGGCCCGGATGCGGGCGTAGGCCGCACCGTTGGTGCCGATCCCGGCGAGCGCCAGGGTGCGGCAGGCGTCCGGTGCGTCGTCGACGGCCGCGGCCAGCGCCCGGCGGAGCTGCCCGAGCGTCGCGGCGTCGGTCCCGGCCGCGGTGATGAACGGCAGGGCCGGGGCGGCGGGCGTGGCGCCGAGGACGCGCAGGCCGGCCTGCGCCCAGGGTCCCAGGTGGTGCCAGGTGACGCAGTCGATGGCGGCGCAGGCGGCCCGGCCGTGCCGCACGGCGTCGAGCGAGGCGGCATGGCTGCCGGTCAGGCGGATGTCGGCGAAGAAGGGCCGGCCGCCGGCGACCTCGGCCGTCAACGCCAGGAGGGCGTTCGCACCGGACTGCGAATGCGGGGCATTGACGGCGGCGATGCTGCCGGCAAGGTCCGCGAAGCCGGCCACAAGCGCGTCCGCCCCGACGACGATCCAGCTCCGATAGTCGCCGCCGCGGCAGCCCTTCACGGCGTAGGCCGGCGTCGCCACGAAGCGCACGCGGTCGGCGAGCAGGGTGACGAGCGGGAGGCCGCAGGCCTGGGCGAGGAGCAGGTCCGGGCGGGCCCAGAGCGCCTCGGGCTCGAGAGAACGGTCGAGCAGCTCCGGCACGTCCGGCATCCCAGCCGCCACGAGCCGGCTGGCGATCACCGCCCAAAGCGCGTCGTTGGCCGGCCGCAGCGCCGGCAGGTCGTACATCGGCAGGCCGGCGATCATCCGGCGTGGCGCAACCTCACCCAGGCTCAACGCGAAGGCCTTGAGAAACCAAGCCCTGCGAGATCAACTCCAAGTATTCTGGGTTTGCGTTAGCTCTCGTCAGCGTCAATATCTCTACGCCGACTGGACTAATTTGAACTCCCGATCCAATGTTGAGATAAGTCTCTCGATCAGAGCTGTGAACAAAAAAATCTCCCGAAACTTGAATCGTTTTATCTGCAATCCCAATCATGATATGATCTTCTGGCTTATCTACTGTAATCGCATATGCCCATCCACTCTCAATATAAAACCCTATTGATCCCAAATGTCCATATTTCCAATCTCCAATGCACTTTTTGATCGCTTCATTTGTAGCTGAAAGCTGATCATTGATTCGACCCAACCTACCAAGAGTATCAATTATGCCTACTCCCGTGCCGTACCGACAACAGACATAGCTTGCATAGCCGGCAAGTCTGCCGATATCCTCCGCTTCTGATCGGCTTAATGTGCGCAGAAAGTCAAGCGTACGCAGTTGATACTGAGAATGCCCCAACGCTTGCCGAGCAAGAACACACCCCCAGAGGCTCTGCATATCGCGGCTCGATACTTCTTCGGCTGCTCGCCAGAAAAAATTGAGCCAGTCATCGTCAAATGCCGGGCGGTCGCTCTCATCACGTCTATTGGGCTCGCTAGCTCGATAATTTTCGATTGCCTCTACAGCAATCCTTTCGCGATTCAATTGCCGCCGCCTCACATCATTTTGTAGACGGATAGCCGCACGATCACCAATAGAAAACTCGAATGAAGAAGGTAGCTCGTCGGTGTCGACAAGACTGGCTCTCCAGTCGTTATAGTTGGCAAGGTCCACCTTAGCATTTCGCCGCCGCAGCCACGGCTCAAAGACGCTTCCGACCCCCTTACTAATCGCCCGCACGAGTTCCGTCGCAGGCGCACGAATGCCCAAGAGATCGGTAATTGTGACTAAAGCTTGCTCTTGCTCCGGCACGTTATCTTCAAGTGGGGACATTTGGCATCCAATTCGCTGAACAATGTCTCGCGCTTGAATGGCAGCGAAAGGCTCAGATCCGAGGGATACGTCAGCCCTCGATCGCGAGCCCCGCCCCGGCGGCCGCCTCCTGCAACGCCGCCATGCCGATCTCGGCCATCTTCAGGGGATTGGCCTTCTTCGGGTCCTGCTCGGCCTCGATGACCACCCAGCCGGCATAGTCGATCTTCTTCAGCGACTTCATGAAGGCGGCGAAGTCGATGGAGCCGTCGCCGGGCACCGTGAACACGCCTTCCAGCACGCCCTTGAGAAAGCTCCAGTCTTCCCGCTTCAGCCGCTTCAGCACGTCCGCCCGGATGTCCTTGGTGTGGACGTGGTTGATCCGATCCCCCCAGCGCTCGGTGGTCGCGGCGACATCGCCGCCGGCGAAGGTCAGGTGGCCGGTGTCGAGCAGGAGGCCCACCGCCTTGTCGGTGTGCTCCATGAGGATGTCGACCTCCGTCTCGGTCTCGATCACCGTGCCCATGTGGTGGTGGAAGGTCATCGGGCAGTGCTCGGCGGCCAGGAACTCGGCGAACTTCGTCAGCTTCTCGCCGTAGCGCTTGATCTGGTCCGGGGTCAGCTTCGGGCGCTGCGAGACGGGAGTGTCGATCTGGCCCTGCACGGTGCCCACCGTCTCGGCATAGACCATCACCGGGCAGCCCATGGCCTGGTAGAGGGCGAGCTGCTGCTTGATGCGGCTCTTCTCCTCGTCGACGGTCACCTCGAGCAGGCGGCCGGAGAACCAGCCGGAGACGAGGTCGAGTTGGTGGTCCTCCATGATCGGCTTCAGGACCTTCGGGTCCATCGGGAACTTGCCGCCCTTCTCGACGCCCGAGTAGCCGGCCTGCCTTGCCTCGCGCAGGCACTGCTCGAGGGTGATGTCGCCGCCGAGCTCGGGCAGGTCGTCGTTGGACCAGCCGATGGGGGCGATGCCGAGCCGGATGGCCATCTCTCAGACCCCCACCCGCTGCTTCTTCTTGCCCATGACGTGGTCGTGGCGGGCGGCCTTGACGGCCTCGCGCTCGCTCACCTCGGGCGTGCCGCACTCCCACCAGGAGTTGTCGTTGCCGGACCAGTCGGTCGGGTGGATGGCGATGTGGATCACCGTGGTGCGGTCGGCCTGCTTGGCGGCGCGGATCGCCTCCTCGAGGTCGCCGATGCTCTTCACCGTGACGCCGATCGCCCCCATGGATTCGGCGTGCTTGGCGAAGTCGACGCGGAAGGCGCCGGACGCCGTCCGGCAGGTGTCGAGCGAGTTGTTGAAGGACGGGATGCCCTTGGCCCGCTGCAGCCGGTCGATGACCAAAAACCCGCCATTGTCGCAGACGACGACGATCAGCTTGTGGCCGGCGAGCACCGAGGAATAGATGTCGGAGTTCATCAGGAGATAGCTGCCGTCGCCGACCATGACGAAGACCTCGCGGGAGGGATCGGCCATGGCCGCCCCCCAGCCGCCGGCGATCTCGTAGCCCATGCAGGAGAAGCCGAACTCGCAGTCGAAGGTGCCCACCCCCTTGGCCTTCCAGTTCATCAGGAGCTCGCCCGGCATGCCGCCGGCGGCGGTGAGCGCCAGGTCCCGCTCGGAGGCGAGCCGATTCACGGCACCCACGACATGCGCATAGGTCGGCAGCTCGGCGTTGGTCGGGCCGCTGCGCTGGTCGACGTACTCGTTCCACTTGGCATAGAGCGCCTGGCTGTGCTTGCGCCAGGAGGCCGGCGCGGCCCAATCGCCCAGGGCACTGCCCAGCTCCTCGAGGCTCACCCGGGCGTCGCCGACGACGGCGAGACTCTGGTGCTTGTGCGCGTCGAAGCGGGCGGTGTTCAGGCCGATGAAGCGGGTGTCGGGCGGGAAGAGGGTCCAGGAGCCGGTGGTGAAGTCCTGCAGCCGCGTGCCGACCGCCAGCACCACGTCGGCCTCGGCGGCGAGCTCGTTGGCCGAGGAGGCGCCCATGATGCCGATCGGGCCCGCGTTCATCGGGTGGTCGTGGAGAAGGATGGTGCGGCCGTTCAGGGTCTCGCCGACCGGGATGTTGTGCTTTTCGGCGAAGCTCGCGAGGGCGGGCTCGGCATCCGACCAGCGCACCCCGCCGCCGGCGATGATCAGGGGCTTTCTGGCCGATTTCAAGAGCTGGGCCGCGGCCTTGAGGTCCTGGACGTCCGCCCGCGGGCGGGGGATGCGATGCACCCGGGGCTCGAAGAAACGGACGGGGTAGTCGTAGGCCTCGGCCTGGGTGTCCTGGCAGAGGCCGATGAAGGCCGGGCCGCAATCGGCGGGGTCGAGCATGGTGGCGACGGCCTGGGGCAGCGACTGGATGATCTGCTCGGGCCGGGTGATGCGGTCCCAGTAGCGGGTGACGCACTTGAACGCGTCGTTGACCGAGATCGTCGGGTCGTTGAACTGCTCGACCTGCTGCAGCACCGGGTCCGGGGCCCGGCTGACGTAGTAGTCGCCGGAAAGCAGGAGGACCGGCAGCCGGTTGGTGTGGGCGACGGCGGCGGCGGTGACCATGTTGGTGGCACCCGGGCCGATCGAGGAGGTGGCGATCATGATCTGCCGGCGCTTCTTCGCCTTGGCGTAGGCGATTGCCGCGAGCGCCATGGACTGCTCGTTCTGGCCGCGCCAGGTGGGCAGCTCGTCCTGGACCGCTTCGAGCGCTTCCGAGAGGCAGGTGACGTTGCCGTGGCCGAAAATGGCGAACACGCCCGGGAACAAGGGCTTCTCGTGGCCGTCGATCATGATTCGCTGGTTGATCAGATACCTGACCAGTGCCTGGGCCATCGTCAGCCGGATCGTCTCCATCGCACCCATCCTCCCCGCTCGGGTTTCGCCGGACCATAGCGCCGGCGGACCCGAAGGTGAAGCGGGGAATTGAAACAGATATTCCATTTGCACCCATCCGCAGAACAAACTATCCAAGCTAGCGATCAGCGAACGGGGAGGTTCCATGCTGCGCTTCGCACTCTTCGGCTGTGGCCGCATCGGGCGGATGCACGCCGACAATCTGGTGCGCCATCCGAAGGCGACGCTCAGTCATGTCTACGACGTGGTCGAGGGCGCCGCGGCCGAGGTGGCGGCCAAGCACGGGGCCGTGGCCGCGCGCAGCGTCGACGAGGCCCTGGCCGACCCGGCGCTCCACGCGGTGCTGATCGCCTCGTCGACCGACACCCACATCGACCTGATCCAGCGGGCGGTCGAGGCCGGCAAGGCGGTGCTCTGCGAGAAGCCGATCGACCTCGACATCGCCCGGGTCGACGCCTGCTGGGCACGCATCAAGGACAAGAACCCGCGCGTGATGATCGGCTTCAACCGCCGCTTCGACCCCTCCTTCAAGGCCGTCCACGACGCCATCAGGGCGGGCGAGATCGGCGACCTCAGGCAGGTCACCATCACCAGCCGCGACCCCGACGTCCCGTCGGTGGCCTACATGAAGGTGGCGGGCGGGCTGCTCCGCGACATGACCATCCACGACTTCGACCTCGCCCGCCATCTGCTCGGCGAGGAGCCGGTCAAGGTCGCCTGCTTCGCCCAGGCGCTGATCGCCCAGGAGGTCAAGGACCTGAAGGACCACGACACGGCGATGATCCTGCTCGAGACCGCGTCGGGCCGGCAGGCCTGCATCACCAACTACCGGCGCGCCACCTACGGCTACGACCAGCGGATCGAGGCCGTCGGCGAGACCGGCATGGTCAAGGCCGAGAACCGCCGGCCGCACACCATGGAGCGCTGGGGCAAGGCGGCGACGGAGGCCAAGGCGCCGATCCTGCACTTCTTCATCGAGCGCTACCAGGAGGCCTACAACGCCGAGATCGAGGCCTTCGTCGAGGCGGTGATGCAGGGCGGGCCGATGCCGGTGTCGTTCGAGGACGGCAGGCGGGCGCTCTTGCTGGCGAATGCGGCCTACGAGTCGCTGGCGAGCGGGCGGGTGGTGACGCTCGGCGGCTGACCCGCCGACCAGGGAACCGCCAGTCAACCCACCTGTTCCTTGCCGGCAGCCAGTTTGGCGGCGCGGGCCGCGCTTGTGCGCGATCCCGGCCACGGGCATGGTGAAGGGCGGGGGAGGCCAGCAGGGTTGGCGGCGGTGGCCGACAGGCAGGAGCGCACAGCGAAGGCGGCGGCGACGGCGGATGCCGCGGCAGCTTCGGCTGAGGTCCGGCCGGTGGCATCGGCGCTGCCGGGCTGGGCGGTGGTCGGCATCTTCCTGCTGCTGGCGGTGGCCGCCATCGCCCTGGCGCGCGACTTCCTCATGCCCGTCGTCCTGGCGTTCCTGCTGGCCCTCGTCTTCAGCCCGGTGCGGCGCTTTCTCGAGCGCCGCGGCATCCCGGATGCGGTGTCCGCCCTGGCCATCGTCGGCTCGCTCTTGGCGCTGCTGCTCTCGGGCCTGCTGGTGCTCGCGACCCCGGTGCAGGGCTGGATCGCGGATGCGCCCAGCATCGCCCGGGAGCTCGAATGGAAGGCGCGCCACCTGTTCAGCCAGGCGGAGGCGGTGCTGGACGTCGGCAAGCAGGTGGAGGAGGCCGCCTCCGGCAGCAAGGACGAGGCGGTGCAGGAGGTGGTGGTCCGCGAGCCCGGCCTCGTCAGCAATCTCGCCTGGGTGGCGCCCTTGTACCTGGCGCAGACCGGCTTCACCCTGGTCCTGCTGCTCTTCCTCCTGGCCTCGGGCGACATGTTCTACGAGAAGATCGTCAACGTGCTGCCGACCTTCGGCGACCGGCGGCAGGCGATGCGGATCGCCCGGGACATCGAGCGCAAGCTGTCGCACTACCTCTTCACGATCACGCTGATCAATGCCGGGCTCGGCGTGGCGATCGGCACGGCGATGTGGCTGCTCGGCATGCCCAACCCGCTGCTGTTCGGGGTGATCGCCTTCGGCTTGAACTTCGTGCCCTATCTGGGCTCGCTGGCCGGCGTGGTCACCGCGTTCGTGGTCGGGCTCCTGACCTTTCCGCTGCCCGCCACGGCGCTCCTGCCGGCGCTGGTCTATTTCGGCCTGACCGCGATCGAGGGGCAGTTCGTGACACCCTATTTCGTCGGCCGCCGGCTGGAGATGAACACGGTGGTGATCTTTCTCTCGATCACCTTCTGGGCCTGGCTCTGGTCGATCATGGGGATGCTGCTGGCGGTGCCGCTCTTGGTCACCATCCGCGCCTTCTGCGAGCACATCCCGCAGCTCCAGCCGATCGGCAAGTTCCTGGCGGCGCGCGGCGTCGAGAGCGAGCCACTCAAGGGCAACCCGCCCGGCGGGCCGCTGGGCGAAGGCGGGAAGTGAGGCCGGAAGGCGTCGATGATTGGGCAGGGAATCAGGGGCCAGGGGGCGCGCTCAAAAAAGAGTCCTGGAGTAGTTCTCCTCCGCGCGCCGCATGGGAAACAGTTCGCCTACTCGGCTGCGTCCGAAAGCCGGGACGATCGGCGTACTTTGAGCTGCACGCCGTCCACTGTGTCGACACGGGTCGAGGCGTCGAGGATTTCGAGGGCGACGAGGTGGCCGGCCGCGTCGTAGTCCAGGATGACGCCGGACCGCTCCTCCTCGCTTTCGCGCACGGGCGTGTCCTTCAGGACGAGCCGCAGCGTGTCGGTCTCGGCGTCGTAGTCGATCCTCACGGTGTTACTCCGTACCTGCGGAACTGCGTGGTAGCATACACCGTAACGACGGCCGGCGGTGAAACGTTCTGATCGACGACAATCCGCAAGAGAGCCTTCAGAGGCGGTGAGCCGACGTCGGCAATACCTTGGCACACGAACCGTCCGGGTCGATTTCCCGGCACGATCGCAAGCGGTTGCGCCAGGATGCGTCGGACGTCCCACTCGCTGATCTGGCGCGCTGTCATGCTGTCTCGAGCATGGGCGGTGATCGCGACCCGGTTCACCGTGCTACCCCCATGGCACAGCCGCCAACGCCATGAGCAAGTCTTGGTGGGGTCCAGGGGAGGCGTGCCTCCCCTGCCCTTTCTTGCTGCTTCGTCAGTCCTTCGTGCCGGCGACCAGCTTGTTGGCGCCGATCCAGGGCATCATGGCGCGCAGCTTGGCACCCACCTCCTCGATGGGGTGGTCGGCGTGGCGGCGGCGGATGGCCTTGAACTGGGCCTGGCCGGCCTTGTTCTCGAGCACCCAGTCGCGGGCGAAGCGGCCTTCCTGGATGTCGGCGAGGATGCGCTTCATCTCGGCCCTGGTCTCGTCGGTGACGATGCGGGGGCCGGTCTTGTAGTCGCCGTACTCGGCGGTGTTCGAGATCGAGTAGCGCATGTTGGCGAGGCCGCCCTCGTAGATGAGGTCGACGATCAGCTTCACCTCGTGGACGGTCTCGAAATAGGCCATCTCGGGGGCGTAGCCGGCCTCGGTCAGGGTGTCGAAGCCGGCCTGGATGAGGGCACAGAGGCCGCCGCAGAGCACGACCTGCTCGCCGAAGAGGTCGGTCTCGACCTCCTCCTTGAACGAGGTCTCGATGATCCCGGCGCGGCCGCCGCCGATGGCGGCACCGTAGGAGAGGCCGATGTCGTGGGCCCCGCCGGTGGCGTCCTGGTGGATGGCGAGGAGCGACGGCACGCCGGCCCCCTTGAGGTACTCGGCGCGCACCAGGTGGCCGGGGCCCTTGGGTGCCATCATCAGGACGTCGAGGTCCTTCCTGGGCTCGATCAGGTTGAAGTGGATGTTGAAGCCGTGGGCGAACATCAGCGCCGCCCCTTCCTTCATGTTCGGCGCCAGCTCCTCCTTGTAGAGGTCGGCCTGGAGCTCGTCGGGGACGAGGACCATGACGATGTCGGCCCACTTCGCGGCCTCGCCTGCGGTCAGGCACTTGAAGCCGGCCCGCTCCGCCTTCGGCCGGCTGGCGCTGCCCTCCTTGAGGCCGATCACGACCTCCTTGACGCCGCTGTCCTTCATGTTGTTGGAGTGGCCGAAGCCCTGGCTGCCGTAGCCGATGACGGCGACCTTCTTCGACTTGACGAGGTTGAGGTCGGCGTCGGCGTCATAGTACACGCGCATGGGTGTCCCCCTTCATTCAGGCGCTTTGACGGTTCAGTTGGTCTGGCTTCAGGCCTCGGGCGCGCGCTCGCGCTCCTTCAGGAGCAGGCTGCCGCGGCTGATGGCGACGACCCCGGCCCGGCTGACCTCGACGGGCTCCAGCATGTGGATGAAGCTGTCGATCTCGCTGGACGTCCCGGTCACCTCGAAGACGAAGCTCTCGGGCGTGCTGTCGACGAGCCGGGCATGCATGAAGTCGGCGATGCGCAACGCATCGACCAGCCGCGACCGCTCGCCGATGACCTTGACGAGCGCCAGCTCGCGCTCGACGTGCGGCCCCTCGACGGTGAGGTCCTGGACACTGTGCACGGGCACCAGCTTGTCGAGCAGGTTCTTGATCTGCTCGATGACGAGCGGCGTGCCGGTGGTGACGATGTTGATGCGCGAGAGCGCCTTGGCGGCGTCGATCTCGGCCACGGTCAGGCTGTCGATATTGTAGCCGCGGCCGGAGAAGAGGCCGATGACGCGGGCGAGCACGCCGGGCTCGTTGTCGACGAGGACGACCAGGGTGTGGCGCTCCTCGGCGGCGGCCTCGGCGTCGGAGAACAGGGCTTGCGAGGTCTGCGGGACGGGCTGGGCCATGGCTCGGGCAATCGCTGGAGGAAGGCGAACGGGCACCGGGCCGCGGTTGCGGCGCCGGCGCCAGGGGCAGGCAGGGCGGCGCCGCGCGCGCCGCGGGGGTGCCCTATACGAGCACCATGCCCTCCTCGGAGATCGCCTCGTGCGGGCCGTCGTCCTCGGGGCTGAGCTTGATCTCGTTGTGCGCGGCCCCGCCCGGGATCATCGGGTAGACGTTCTCGGCGCGATCCACGACCATGTCGACGATCACGGTCTTGTCGAGCCTGATCATCTCCTTGATCACGTCGTCGACCTCGGAAGGCCTGGTCGCCCTGAGCCCCACCGCCCCGAACGCCTCGGCCAGCTTCACGAAGTCGGGCAGGCTGTCCATGTAGCTCTCGGCGTGGCGGTTGCCGTGGAAGAAGTCCTGCCACTGGCGGACCATGCCCATGTAGCTGTTGTTGAGGATGAAGGACTTCACCGGCAGGCGGTACTGCATGCAGGTCGACATCTCCTGCATGTTCATGACCCAGGAGGCCTCGCCGGCGATGTCGACGACGAGGGCCTCGGGATGGGCCACCTGGACGCCCATGGCGGCGGGAAAGCCGTAGCCCATGGTGCCGAGGCCGCCGGAGGTCATCCAGCGCATCGGCTTGTCGAACTTGAAGTGCTGGGCCGCCCACATCTGGTGCTGGCCGACCTCGGTGGTGATGAACACCTCGCGGTCGCGGGTCAGCTCGTAGAGGCGCTGGATGGCGTATTGCGGCTTGATCGCGTCCTTGCCCTGGCGGAAGCGCAGGCTCTTCCTGGTCTGCCACTCGGCGATCTGCTCCCACCACACCTTGGTGCGGCCGGCGGCGACGGTGTTGCCACGGCGGCGCCACGCATTGAGCAGCGCCTCGAGGGTGCGCTCGGCGTCACCGATGACCGGCACGTCGACCGCCACGTTCTTGTTGATCGAGGACGGGTCGATGTCGACGTGGATCTTCTTGCTGCCGGGCGAGAAGCCGTCGAGCCGGCCGGTCACCCGGTCGTCGAACCGGGCGCCGATGTTGATCATGACGTCGCAGTCGTGCATCGCCATGTTGGCTTCGTAGGTGCCGTGCATGCCGAGCATGCCGATGAACTGCGCGTCGTTGGCGGGATAGGCGCCGAGCGCCATGAGCGTCAGCGTGACCGGATAGCCGGTCTCCCGCACCAGCTCGCGCAGGAGCTCGCAGGCCCTGGGGCCGGCATTGATGACGCCGCCGCCGACATAGAAGATCGGCCGCTCGGCCCGGGCCATGAGGTCCACGGCCTCCTCGATCCGCCGCATGTCGGGATCGCGCGGCGGGTGGTAGGTCCGGTGCCGCACCGCATCCTTGGCGAGGTAGGGGGCCGGCTTCATCAGGATGTCCTTGGGCAGGTCGACGACGACCGGCCCCGGCCTGCCGCTCCTGGCGACGTGGAACGCCTCGTGGACGGCGCGGGCCAGGTCCTCGGAGCGCTTGACCAGGTAGTTGTGCTTGGTGCAGGGCCGGGTGATGCCGACCGTGTCCGCCTCCTGGAAGGCGTCGTTGCCGATCATGTGGGTCGGCACCTGGCCGGTCAGGCAGACGATCGGGACCGAATCCATGAGCGCGTCGGTGAGGCCGGTGACCGTGTTGGTGGCGCCGGGTCCCGAGGTGACCAGCACGCAGCCGACCTTGCCGGTCGAGCGGGCATAGCCCTCGGCGGCGTGGACGGCCGCCTGCTCGTGGCGGACCAGGATGTGGCGGACCCGATCCTGCTGGAAGATGGCGTCGTAGATCGGCAGGACCGCCCCGCCGGGATAGCCGAAGATCACCTCTACACCCTGCTCGACCAGCGCCTGGAGTACGACCTGCGAGCCGGTCATCGTCGGCGTGTCGACGGCGGCGGGCGCGGCTTTCGCTGCGGTCATGGTGCAAGCTCCGGTTGGGTGAAGAGGCGTCAGCTCTATCTGTGGTTTTTTCGATGACAAGGGTCCCGTTGCCGTTCCGGCAAAAGGCTCGCCAAGCTAGCCGCTGCCCGGCGTGAAATCAACCGGCTGCGCGTCCCTCCAGGGCACCCAGGAGGGCGGCCGCGAGCCGCTCGGTCGCCGCCCCCTCGGCGACGGTCGGCACGGGCGGCAGGGCCCTGGCGAGCTGCCCGGCAAAGAAAGTGCGCTGGCGCTTGGCGTAGCGGCGCACCTTCTGCACGGTGAGCGCCTTCGCGGTCTCGAGGTCGAGCCGGCCGTCGAGATGGGCGCCGAGCTCGGCCACGCCGTCGGCCTTGGCGAGCGCGGTCGGCCCCCTGCCCGGCCCGGCGCGAAAGGCCTCGAGCTCGGCCAGGAGCCCGGCCGCGAGCATGGCGCCGAGCCGCCGGGCGATGCGCGGGTCGACCACCGGCGCCGGCGGCAGCAGCGCGAGGCCGACGACGGGCTCGGCCAGGCGAACGCGCCGGGCCGGCTGCCGCTGCCAGTCGGTCAGCGGCCGGCCGGTGGCCCGCACCACCTCGAGGCCGCGCAGGATGCGCTGGCGGTCCGCCGGGGCGAGGCGCGCGGCGAGCGCGGGGTCGCGCCGCGCGAGCTCGCCATGCAGGGCCTCGCTCGACAGCGGCGACCGGCGCAGCTCGGCGCGGATCGCGGCGGGAATGTCCGGCAGCTCGACGAGGCCCTCGAGCAGGGCCTTGAAGTAGAGGCCGGTGCCGCCGGTGACGATGGCGATCCGGCCCGCGGCTTCGAGCGCCGCGAGCTCGGGTGCGATGCGCGCGAGCCAGGCGGCCACGGAGCTCGTCTCGTGCGCCTCGAGAATGCCGTAGAGGCGATGCTCAGCGCGGGCGAGATCGGTCGGGCCCGGCCGCGCGGTTAGGATCGGCAGGTCGCGGTAGAGCTGGACCGAATCGGCGTTGAGGACCACGCCGCCGGTCCGCTCGGCCAGCGCCAGGGCGAGCGCCGACTTGCCGCTCGCCGTGCTGCCGCCTATCAGGATCGTGCCGCCGGACATCGCGGCGCCGCCTCCCGACCCAGCCGCCCCGTGGCATCCCGCATGACCGCCTGCCTCGTCCTCATGGCCGACCCCGAACGGTCACCGCTGCCGGCACAGCTGGTCGAGGCGCTTGCCCGGCGCTTCGCCGGCCGGCCGCGCTGGCTCGCCGCGGATGCCGCGGCGGAGATCCTGATCGACGACGGCCCGGCCCGCGACGTCGTCGCTGCCGAGCTCGCCGGCCACGCCCTCGACTGGGCGCTGGTGCCGGCCGCCGGGCGGCGGAAGGCGGTGCTCGTCTCCGACATGGACAGCACGATCATCACCATCGAGTGCATCGACGAGCTCGCCGACCATGTCGGGATCAAGGCCGAGGTGGCGGCGATCACGCGCCGGGCGATGAATGGCGAGCTGGATTTCCAGGCCGCCCTCGAGGCCAGGGTGGCGCTGCTCGAGGGGCTGCCGGAGACGGCGATCGCCGAGATCTGCGCGACCCGCGTGGCGCTCACCAAGGGGGCGCGGACCCTGGTCCGGACGATGCGGGCGCAGGGCGCGCTCACGCTCCTGGTCTCCGGCGGGTTCACCGCCTTCACCGGCTACGTGGCCGGGCTCGCCGGCTTCGAGCGGCACCAGGGCAACCGCCTCGAGGTCGTGGCCGGGCGGCTCACCGGCCGGGTCCTGCCACCGGTCCTCGGTGCCGACGCCAAGCGGGCCAGCCTGCTCGCGGCCGCGGCGGAGCGCGGCGTCGCCGCCGTCGACTGCCTCGCCGTGGGCGACGGGGCAAACGACAGGAAGATGCTGGAGGCGGCCGGGCTCGCCGTCGCCTTCCGCCCGCACGCCGTGCTGCGGCCGGCGGCCCACCTCGTCCTCGACCATGCCGGGCTGGAGGGGGCTCTCTACCTGCAGGGCTTTGCCGCCGCCGACTTCGTCGACTGACCCGGCCGGCGGGCCGACGCCGGAGGGCGCCGGCCGGTCCATCGGCGATGCCGCGATCGGCGAGCCGCGGCTCAGGTCGTCAGCCTGAGCGCCACGAAGCGCAGGTCGCCCTGGCGGTCGATCAGCAGCAGGACGGCGCTGCGCCCCTCGTTCTTCGCCTCGTTGACCTTGGCCAGCACCTCGGGCGGCGAGCCGACCTCGGTCTGGTTGACCTCGACGATCAGGTCGCCCGGGCGCAGCGCCTCGGTCTCGGCCGGGCTGCCCGGCTCGACGTCGAGGATGACCACGCCGCGCGCCTCGGCCGGCAGGTCGAAGCGACTGCGCAGGTCGTCGCTCATGGCGTCCACCGTCAGGCCGAGCGACTCGATCTCCAGGGCCGAGCTCACCGACTCCGACGGGCTGTCGCCCATCTGCGCCAGGGTCGACTCGTCCGGCAGCTCGCCCAGTGTCACCCTGACGGTGCGCTGCTCGCCGCGCCGCCACAGCAGCACGTCCACCTCGCGGCCGACGTCGGTCTCGGCGACGATGCGCGGCAGCGAGCGCATCTGCGTGATCTGCTGGCCGTTGAAATCGAGGATCACGTCGCCGGCCTCGATCCCCGCCCCCTCGGCGGGGCCGGTGGGCGTGACGCTGGCGACCAGGGCCCCCCGCGCCTCCGGCAGGCCCAGGCTTTCGGCGATCTCCTGGGTCACGCCCTGGATGCGCACGCCGAGCCAGCCGCGGGCGA
Source organism: uncultured Geminicoccaceae bacterium (assembly GCA_964460465.1). GTDB lineage: Bacteria > Pseudomonadota > Alphaproteobacteria > Geminicoccales > Geminicoccaceae > SLRI01. Next base: position 27,206 of record CAYWSB010000033.1, read on the forward strand.
CCCGCCCGTCCCGCTCGAGGCTGTCGATGACCCGCTTGGCGAGGTTGGAGGGAATGGCGAAGCCGATGCCGACATTGCCGCCCGAGGGCGAGAAGATGGCGGTGTTCACGCCGAACACCTGGCCGTCGAGGGTGAAGCTGGGACCGCCCGAGTTGCCGCGGTTGATGGCGGCGTCGACCTGGAAGAAGTCGTCGTAGGGGCCGGCGCGGATGTCGCGGCCGCGCGCCGAGACGATGCCGGCGGTGACCGAGGTGCCGAGGCCGAACGGGTTGCCGATGGCGACCATCCACTCGCCGACGCGGACCTCGTCGCTGTCCGCCCACTCGACGAACGGGAACGGCTCGCTGCCCTCGATCTTCAGCAGCGCCAGGTCGGTCTGCGGATCGCGACCGATCAGGGTGGCCTCGTAGTCGCGACCGTCGGCGAACTGCACCGTGATCTGGTCGGCCTCCGCGATCACGTGGTTGTTGGTGACCACCAGACCGTCCGGGTCGACGACGAAGCCGGAGCCCAGCGAGGCGCCGCGGCGCGGCCGCTGCGGCTGCTGCGGCTGGTCGCGCTCGAAGAAGTCGCGGAAGAACTCCTCGAACGGCGAGCCGGGCGGGAACTGCGGCAGCGGCACCTCCTGCGGGGCGGACTGCTCGCGCGTGGTCGAGATGTTGACGACGGCGGGGCCCACCCGCTCGACGAGATCGGCGAATCCCTCGACCGGTACCGTCTGGGCCACGGCCGGCGGCGCTGCCGGCGCCAGCGCCAGAAGGCCGGCCAGGGCCAGCACCGCCAGCCGCCGCAGCCGGGCGAGGCCCGCTTCGCCGAGCCTGGCGCCGGAGGACAACGAGACCGAGCCGAAGTCGAAACGATGGGTCATTCGAGGCTCCTGAGGCCGCCCCGGATCGCGGGGCGACTTGCGCGTTTACCGGCGCACGCCGAACGACCGATCGCGGTCGCCACGACGGCGTCACAGGTCTGCCGGCGGGCGCTGCCGCGGCGGATTTGCCGTGATGTAGGGATGATAGCGGGCCGCGCCAACGGTGTCAGCCGCGGATCAGCCACACGAGGAAGACCCCGACGCCGGCGAACACAAGTCCGCCGACGCGCAACACGCCGGGATCGAGCACCATGGCACGGGCGGCGGCCTGCTTCATGCCGTTCGGGAAGAGGGCCCAGAGGACACCCTCGAGGACGAGCACCAGGGCTGCCGCGGTGAAGAGATCCTGCATCACCTGCTCAGCAGCCCTGGACCCGGAGACCCGGTTGCGGCACGACCGTCATCAATGCTCGCGGCGCTGCCCTGCGCTAGTCGGCCCGCACCGCCGGCCCGGTCGCCTCATCAAGGACCGCCAGACCGTCGACCGGTGCCAGATCGTCGAGGGCCTCGGCGATGCTGGGCACCGTCGGCGCCGACCCCGCCACCTGGCTCGCGATGTCCCCCGCGGAGTGGAAGAAGCGGAAGAAGTCGCTGTCGGGGGCGAGGACGAAGCTCGTCGCCTCGTCGGCCAGCGCGTTGCGATAGGCCTGCATCGACCGGTAGAAGCCGAAGAACGCCGGATCCTGGCCGAACGCGTCGGCGAAGGTCTGGATCGCGATGGCGTCGCCGCGACCGCGGATCTGCTGCGATTCGCGCTCTGCCTCAGCGATCAGCACGCGGCGCTCGCGATCGGCCCGGGCCCGGATCCGCTGCGCGATCTCCTCGCCCTGCGCCCGGAGCTCACGCGCCTCGCGCTCGCGTTCGGTCTGCATCCGCAGGAAGATGGCCTCCTGGTTCTCCTGCGGCAGGTCGGCACGCTTGATCCGGACGTCGATGACCTGGACGCCGAACTGCTGCAGCGCCTGGTTGGCCTCGGCGGCGATCCGGTTCATCAGCCGCGAGCGCTCTTCCGAGAGGATGGTGAACAGCGACACCTCGCCGAGCACGCTGCGCAGGGCCGAGAAGGTGATCGGCTCGAGCCGGCCGCGGAAGGCGACCTCGGAGCCGACCGACTGGCGGAAGCGCAGCGGGTCGGTGATCCGGTAGCGGGCGAAGGCGTCGACCACGAGCCGACGCTGGTCGCCGAGGACGAGCTCGACGCTGCCGGCGTCGAAATCCAGCACGCGGCGCTCGAAGAACTCGACCTGCTGGATGAACGGCACCTTGATGTTGAGGCCCGGCTGGTCGATCACCCGGACCGGGTTGCCGAACTGCAGGACCAGGGCCTGGCGGGTCTGGTGCACGGTGAACAGGGCATTCGCCAGGAGGAACACGGTGGCCGCGACGAGAACGCCGAGGCCGATCAGGATACGCTGGCTCATTGGGTCGCTCCGTCCTGCCTGGCGCCGAAGCCCCGCTCGATGGGCGCCCGGTCGCGGGTCGCATCGGCGGCGGCGTCGCGCTCGCGCGCCCGGCGCTCGAGGTCGGGCAAGGGCAGGTAGGGGATCACCCCGTTCGCACCATTGCCGTTGCTGTCGATGATCACCTTGTTGGTGCCGCCGAGGACCGCTTCCATCGTCTCGAGATAGAGACGCTGGATGGTCACGTCCTTGGACTGGGCGTAGGCGGCCAGGACCTGGGTGAAGCGATCCGCCTCACCACGGGCGCGGGCGACCACTTCCTGCTCGTAGGCCTGGGCCTCCTGCAGCAGGCGCTCGGCCTCGCCGCGGGCGCGGGGCAGGATGTCGTTGGCGAAGGCCTCGGCCTGGTTCTGCAGCCGCTCACGGTCGGCCTGGGCACGCTGCACGTCGCGGAAGGCATCGATGACCTCGGGCGGCGGATCGGACTTCTGCAGCTGCACCTCCTCGATGGTGATGCCCGCACCGTAGTCGTTCATCAGCGTCTGCAGCTCCTCGCGGACGCGCTGCTCGATCGCCCGGCGACCTTCGGTGGTCGCATCGATGATCGGCGTCTGGCCGATCACCTCGCGCATCACGCTCTCGGCGGCCACCGTCACGGTGTTCTCGGGATCACGGATGTTGAAGAGGAAGTCGGCAGCGTTGTTGATCCGCCAGAGCACCACGTAGTTGATGTCGATGATGTTCTCGTCGCCGGTCAGCATCAGCGCCTCTTCCGGCAGCTGCCGCGAGGTGCCGCCGGTCTGGCCGCTGCGGAAGCCGACCTCGATGCGGTTGACGCGGGTGACCTGCGGCGTGACCACCGATTCGATCGGTGCCGGCAGATGATAGTTGAGACCCGGGGTGGTCAGCCGGTCGAGAGCGCCGAAGCGCAGCACCACGCCCTGCTCCTCCGGCAGGACCCGGTAGAAGCCGCTGGCGAGCCAAAGGCCGACCAGGACCAGGGCCACGATGCCGATGGCCTTGACGGAGAGGCCGCCGCCACCGCCGCCGCCCGGAAAGAGGCCCTTGAGCTTCTCCTGCGACTTGCGGATGAGCTCCTCGAGATCGGGGGGTTGCTGGCCGCCGCCACCGCCGCCTGTGGGGCGGTTCCCCCAGGGGCCTTGGCCACCGCCTCCCTGCCAACCACCGCCGCCTTGACTGTTCCAGGGCATGCTTGCGCCACCTCGCCATTCGTCGTGAGTTTGTCGGGGATCCAGCGGCCGCTCAATGGGCGCGGCCGCTCCGCATTGCGTCGCGTGCTTCCGCCACTATATCGGTCACGGGAACGCAAGGATCAACCATGATCGAACCGACAGCCGACGCTATTCGTCAAGTTCTCAGCCAGATTCGTCATCCCGATGATGGAAAAAATGTCATCGAACGGGGGATGGTGAGCGGCATCGTCGTCAAGGGCAAGAATGTCGGCTTCGCCCTCGAGGTGCCGGCGGCCGAGGCACAGCGCCTCGAATCCTTGCGCCGCGCCTGCGAGGAGGCGGTCAGGGCGATGCCGGGCGTCGGCTCCTGCACCGTGGTGCTCACCGCCGAGCGGACCCCGCCGCCGGACCTCCAGCCGCGCGGCCAGGCGTCGGGGCAGGGCCAGGCGCGGCCCGAGGTGCCGGGCATTCGCCAGATCATCGCCGTGGCCTCGGGGAAGGGCGGCGTCGGCAAGTCGACGACGGCGATCAATCTCGCCTGCGGCCTGCGCGCGCTCGGGCTCAGGACCGGCATCCTGGATGCCGACATCTATGGTCCGTCGCTGCCGCGCATGGCCGGGCTCTCGGGCCGGCCGACCACCGCCGACGGCAAGAAGATGCAGCCGCTGGAGGTCGCCGGGGTCAAGGTCATGTCGATGGGCTTCCTCGTCGACGAGGAGACGCCGATGATCTGGCGCGGCCCCATGGTGCAGAGCGCCTTGCAGCAGATGCTGGCCGACGTCGCCTGGGGCGAGCTCGACGTGCTCGTGGTCGACATGCCCCCCGGCACCGGGGACGCCCAGCTCACCATGGCGCAGCGGGTGCCGCTCGCCGGGGCCGTGATCGTCTCCACGCCGCAGGACATAGCACTTCTCGATGCCAGGAAGGCCATCAACATGTTCCGCCGGGTCGACGTGCCGATCCTCGGCATCGTCGAGAACATGAGCTATTTCTGCTGCCCCAATTGCGGGCATCGGGCGGAGATCTTCGCGCATGGCGGGGCCAAGGCCTGCGCCGATCGCTACAATGTCGACTTCCTGGCCGAGATCCCGCTCGACATCGCGATTCGCGAGACCTCGGACGGCGGTCGGCCGATCGTCGTCAGTCGCCCGGGCGCGGCCCAGGCCGAGGCCTATATGGGCCTGGCGCGGACGGTCCGCGACAAGCTGACCGGCCCCTCGGCGGCCAAGCCGTTCCCGCGCATCGTCTACGCCTGAGCTTCCGCCCCGGGGGGCCGAGGCCCTGCCGGCGCGGGATCTTCTGGAGGATAGGGCCGGGTGGCGCGCGCTCCGCCGGCCACGCCCGACGTGCGCCGGCGGCGCCGCGCTTGCCGCAGGCTGATGCCGCACCCATCTATGCTGCATCGCAGCAAGGCGATGCCCAGATGGACCTGCGGCGCATGAACGATCTCCGACCGACGGCCAGAGCCGTGCGGCAAACGGCGGCGCATGGCCGCGTCCGGCGGCTCGACGTGGCCGACGCCCGGCACCTGCGGGCGCATCTCCTCCGCCTGCATCCGGACGATCTGCGCGCGCGCTTCATGGCGGCGGCACCGCGGCGGCTCGTCGACCGCTACGTGCGCGGCATCGATTGGCGACGCTCGCTGCTGCTGGGCTGCTTCATCGGGCGCTCGCTGCGCGCCGTCTGCGAGCTCCACCCCATCGCCGGCAACCGGGCCGAGATCGCGGTCAGTGTCGAGCGCCGCTTCCAGGGCCGCGGCATCGGCACCAGCCTCCTGTCGCGCACCCTGCTGCTGGCCCGCAACCGCGGCTGGACCGACCTGGAGTTCCGCTGCAACGCCGACAACCAGCGGATGCGGCGGCTTGTCGGCAAGTTCGACAGCCGCACCGCGGTCGAGGCCATGGAGGCCTGCGCCACCATCCACTCGCTGCCACCGACCCCGGCCACCTATGTCAGCGAGATGGTCGAGCAGGCCGAGGTGTTCGGCGCGACACTGGTCCGCTTCTGGCTGGGCCGCGACGGCAGGGGCTGGCCGCCGATCGCCTGGTCCGGGCGCTGCCGGGCCACCCCCGACCTCTTCGGCGCGGCGCCACGGCAGTCAGCCGAAAACTGAGGGCCGGGGTCAGGCGCGACCGTGCGCCTCGACCGCCTCGACCCGCAGCCGCGCCACGGCGATCGCCCGCTCCAGCCGCAGGATCTCGGCCTCGCTCGCAGCCTTGGCGTCGGCGAGGTCGTCCTCGGCGTTGCGCAGCAGCGAGCGCGCCTCGTCGAGCGTCAGCTCGGCGAGCGGGCTGGCGGCCTCGGCGAGCACGATCAGCCCGTTCGGGTTGACCTCGGCGAAGCCGCCCTCGACGAAGATCCGGTTGCTCACCGCGTTGCCGTCATGGACCTCGATCACGCCCGGACGGAGCAGCGACAGGAGTGGTGCATGATTGGCCAGGACGCCGAAGTCGCCCTCCTCGCCCGGCACCACGACCATGTCGGCCTGCACGCTCGCGAGCACCCGCTCGGGCGAGACGAGCTCGAAGGCCACCTTGTCGCTGGCACCTTCCGCCATCGGCTCAGGCCGCCTCGGCGGCGAGCTTCTTCGCCTTGGCGATCGCCTCGTCGATCGAGCCCACCATGTAGAAGGCGGCCTCGGGCAGGTCGTCGTAGTCGCCGGCGACGATGCCCTTGAAGCCCTTGATGGTCTCCTCGACCGGCACGAGCTTGCCGGGGCTGCCGGTGAAGACCTCGGCGACGAAGAAGGGCTGGCTGAGGAAGCGCTGGATCTTGCGCGCCCGGGCCACCACCAGCTTGTCCTCCTCGGAGAGCTCGTCCATGCCGAGAATGGCGATGATGTCCTGCAGCGCCTTGTAGCGCTGCAGCGTCTCCTGCACCGACCGGGCGACCTGGTAGTGCTCCTCGCCGACCACCGAGGGCTCGAGGATGCGCGAGGTGGAATCGAGCGGGTCGACGGCCGGGTAGATGCCGAGCTCGGCGATCGAGCGGCTGAGCACCGTCGTGGCGTCGAGGTGCGAGAAGGCCGTGGCCGGCGCCGGGTCGGTCAGGTCGTCGGCGGGCACGTAGATCGCCTGCACCGAGGTGATCGAGCCCTTGTTGGTCGAGGTGATCCGCTCCTGCAGGGCACCCATGTCGGTGCCGAGCGTCGGCTGGTAGCCCACGGCCGAGGGGATGCGGCCCAGCAGCGCCGACACTTCCGAGCCCGCCTGGGTGAAGCGGAAGATGTTGTCGACGAAGAACAGCACGTCCTGGCCTTCCTGGTCGCGGAAGTACTCGGCCTGGGTGAGGCCGGTCAGCGCGACGCGGGCGCGCGCGCCGGGCGGCTCGTTCATCTGGCCGTAGACCAGCGCCACCTTCGACTTCGCGCGGTCCTCCTCGTTGATGACGCCCGAATCGACCATTTCGTGGTAGAGGTCGTTGCCCTCGCGGGTCCGCTCGCCGACGCCGGCGAACACCGACACGCCGCCGTGCGCCTTGGCGATGTTGTTGATCAGCTCCATGATCAGCACGGTCTTGCCGACGCCGGCACCGCCGAACAGGCCGATCTTGCCGCCCTTGGGGTAGGGGGTGAGCAGGTCGACGACCTTGATCCCGGTGACCAGGATCTCGGCCTCGGTCGACTGGTTGACGAACTCCGGCGCCGGGGCGTGGATCGGTGCCGTGATCTTGACGTCGACCGGGCCGGCCTCGTCGACGGGCTCGCCGATGACGTTGAGGATGCGGCCGAGCGTCTCGCGCCCCACCGGCACCGAGATCGCGGCCCCGGTGTCGATCACCTCCTGGCCCCGGGTCAGGCCGTCCGTGCCGTCCATGGCGATGGTGCGCACGGTCGACTCGCCCAGATGCTGGGCCACCTCGAGCACCAGGGTCTTGCCGGCGTTCGGCGTGTGCAGCGCGTTCAGGATCGGTGGCAGCTTGCCCTCGAACTGCACGTCGACGACGGCGCCGGTGACACGGGTGATGTGCCCCCTGGCGATGTTACCCTTGGCTACGGCCTCGTTCATGCTCCAGCTCCCAGTATCCCCGGCGTGCGCGATCCACGGCGTGCGGGCGTGATCGCCCTAGACCGCCTCGGCACCCGAGATGATCTCGATGAGTTCCTTGGTGATCTGCGCCTGGCGCTGCCGGTTGTAGCGCAGCGTCAGCTTCTTGATCATCTCGCCGGCATTGCGGGTGGCGTTGTCCATCGCCGCCATGCGGGCACCCTGCTCGGAGGCGGCGTTCTCGACCAGCGCGCCGAAGATCTGCACGGCGAGGTTGCGCGGCAGGAGCTCGCCCAGGATCTCGCCCTCGTCCGGCTCGAACTCGTAGACCGCCGCCTCGCCGCCCTTCGCCTCGGCCGGCTCGTCGCTGGCCGGCGGCTGCACCGGCACGATCTGCTGCAGGGTGACGATCTGCGTCACCGCCGACTTGAACTTGTTGTAGGCGATGGTGCAGACGTCGAACTCGCCGGCCTCGTAGAGGTCGAGGATCTTCTGCGCCACCATCTGCGCGTCGGCGTACTCCATCCGCTTCTTGCCGGCGATGCCGTCGACGAACTCGACGATCAACTTGCCGTGCTCGCGGCGCAGCATGTCGCGCCCCTTGCGGCCGATGCAGATCAGCTTGACCGCCGTGCCTTCGTTCTGCAGGTCGGCGATCCGCCGCCGCACGCCGCGGACGATCGAGCTGTTGAAGCCGCCGCAGAGGCCGCGATCCGAGGTCGCCACCACGATCAAGTGCGTCTCCTGCTTGCCGGTGCCGGCGAGCAGCGGCGGTGCCCCCGGCAGGTCGCGGACGGCGGCCGAGAGGTTGCCCAGCATCGCCGCCATGCGCTCGGCGAACGGCCGCGACGCCTCGGCCTGCTCCTGGGCCCGCTTCAGCTTGGAGGCCGCCACCAGCTTCATCGCACTGGTGATCTTCTGCGTCTGCTTGACGCTCGAGATCCGGCCCTTGAGTTCCTTGAGGCTCGGCATGGGGGGCTCCGCCCGGCCTCAGGCGAAGGCGTTGGTGAAGGTGCTGACCAGCTCGCGGAGCTGCTTCTCGGTGTCCTCCTTGAGGTCGCCGGTCTCGCGCACCGAGGCCAGGATCGCCTGGCCCTTCTCCTGGAGCTCGTCCTTGAGCTCCTCCTCGTAGCGGCCGACCTTGGCCACCGGGACGCCGTCGAGATAGCCGTTCACGCCGGCGAAGATGACGCAGACCTGCTCCTCCATGGTCATCGGCTTGCGCTCTCCCTGCTTCAGGAGCTCGGTGAGCCGGGCACCGCGGGCCAGCAGGCGCTGCGTGGCGGCGTCGAGGTCGGAGGCGAACTGGGCGAAGGCCGCCATCTCGCGGTACTGGGCGAGCTCGAGCTTGATCCGGCCGGCCACCTTCTTCATCGCCTTGGTCTGGGCGGCGGAGCCGACGCGGCTGACCGAGAGGCCGACGTTCACCGCCGGGCGGATGCCCTGGAAGAAGAGGTCCGTCTCGAGGAAGATCTGGCCGTCGGTGATCGAGATGACGTTGGTCGGGATGAAGGCCGAGACGTCGTTGGCCTGGGTCTCGACGATCGGCAGCGCGGTGAGCGAGCCCTTGCCGTTGTCGTCGTTGAGCTTGGCCGCCCGCTCGAGCAGCCGCGAATGGAGGTAGAACACGTCGCCCGGGAAGGCCTCGCGGCCGGGCGGGCGGCGCAGCAGCAGTGACATCTGGCGATAGGCCGTCGCCTGCTTGGTCAGGTCGTCGTACACCACCAGGGCGTGCATGCCGTTGTCGCGGAAGTACTCGCCCATGGCGCAGGCGGTGTAGGGGGCGAGGTACTGCATCGGCGCCGGGTCGGAGGCGGTGGCGGCGACGATGACCGAGTACTCGAGGGCGCCGTTCTCCTGCAGGATCTTGACCAGCTTGGCGACCGACGAGCGCTTCTGGCCGATCGCCACATAGATGCAGAAGAGCTTGCCCGAGTCGTCCTTGGCGGCGGCGTTGTAGGGCTTCTGGTTGATGAAGGTGTCGATGGCGATCGCGGTCTTGCCGGTCTGCCGGTCACCGATGATCAGCTCGCGCTGGCCGCGGCCGATCGGGATCAGCGCGTCGATCGCCTTGAGGCCGGTCTGCATCGGCTCGTGCACCGACTTCCTGGGCATGATGCCCGGCGCCTTGACGTCGACGATCCGCCGCTCGGTGGCCTCGATCGGCCCCTTGCCGTCGATCGGGTTGCCGAGCGCGTCGACCACGCGGCCGAGCAGGCCCTTGCCGACCGGCGCGTCGACGATCGACTTGGTGCGCTTGACGATCGAGCCTTCGCTGATGCTGCGGTCGTCGCCGAAGATCACGATGCCGACATTGTCCTCCTCGAGATTGAGGGCCATGCCGCGCGTGCCGTCCTCGAACTCGACCATCTCGCCGGCCTCGACCTGGTCCAGGCCGTAGGCGCGGGCGATGCCGTCACCGACCGAGAGGACCCGGCCGACCTCGGCGATCTCGGCCTCGGTGCCGAAGCTGGCGATCTGATCCTTGAGGATCGACGAAATTTCGGCCGCACGAATGTCCATCAACCGGTTCCTCTACCTTCTTATGCCGAGCCACGGGCGGCGACGGCGGGGCCGCGACCCTTCAAGGTCTGCTCGAGCTGCATGAGCTTGGTGCGGAGCGAGGCGTCGAGCATGCGCGAGCCGACGCGCACGACCACCCCACCCAGCAGCGCCGGATCGACGCGCGTCTCGACGGTGACCGCCTGGCCGACGAAGCCGGCGATCGACTTCTCCAGCGTCGCCAGCTCGGCCGCTCCCAGCGGCGCCGCCGAGACGACCTCGGCCGCGACCTCGCCCTTGTGCGCCGCCAGCATACCGGCATAGGCCTTGGCGACGCCGGGCAGGGCGAACAGCCGGCGGTGCTCGGCCAGGAGGCCGAGAAAGCGCCGCGTCAGGTCGTCGACGCCGGCCCGCTCGGCCACCGCCAGGATCGCCTTGCCCTGATCGGCGCGGCTGATCACCGGGCTCTCGACCAGCCGCTTGAGATCGGCGCTCTGGTCCATCAGGGCCACCAGGCCCGCAAGGTCGCTGCCGACACCATCGAGCCGCTGCGCGTCCCTGGCGAGCTCGAACACGGCCGTGGCGTAGCGCTGAGCCAAGCCCGTCGCTGTGGCGGATGTCGCGGGCACTCGTGTTTCCCCGGCTAATCACATGAGCCGCTACGGCCGACTGGCCGCACGGCTTCGGCGTGTCTAGGTTCGCCCCGTGGACGGCCGCCGCACCGCGTTCGCCGCTCGCCGAAAACCGGGCGCGCGACAGGCCTGCCTGACCGAGGCGAGTGGCGATTAACACAAGCACCCGGCATCGGCAAGCGCACCACTGAGCCGGTCGGGACGCCATGCCGTCGCAGGTCGGCACGGCCGGGTCGAGCCGTGGTGCCGGCCACCCGGCGCCCGGCGCCTGGGCAGCCGGCGCCCCACTCCCCATATATGCCTGCAGTGCATGCACCCTTAACGGCGCAACGGGGGAGCCATGACCCAGATCACCATCCGACGCCTCGATCCGGCGGTCGTCCAGGGCCTCAAGAGCCGGGCCGCGACGGCCGGCCACTCGATGGAGGAGGAGGCCCGGCGGATCCTCGAGGCCGCGGTCCTGCCGTCGCGGGTCGGGGTGGCGGCGCGCCTGCGGCAGGCGATGGCCAGCCGTGCCCCGGCCGCGGGCGGCACCTACTCGGACAGTGCGCTGCTCGTTCGCCGCCACCGTGACGGCGCTGGCGGTGCGCCGTGACCCGGGCCCTCGTCATCGATCCCTCGATCGCGCTGAAATGCCTCCTGCCCGAGGCGGACAGCGAGCGGGCGCTCGCGGCCGTCGATGCGGCGGCCCTGCAGGCGCCGGAGTGGCTGGCCGTGGAATGCGCCCAGGTGCTCGGCGCGAGGGTGCGGGCCGGCGAGCTCGACCGCGACACGGCGGCGGCGGCCCTGGCCGATCTCGACCTCCTGCCGATCAGCTGGGTCGGCGACCTGCAGCTCGTCGGCCAGGCGTTCGACATCGCCGCGACGCTCGGCCTCGCGATGCCGGACTGCCTCTATCTGGCGCTCGCCGTCGAGCGCAACCTGCAGCTGCTCACCGCCGATCGCACCCTCCTGAAGGCGCTCGAGGACCAGCCGCAGCTCTTCGTCCGGGTCGACCTCCTCGACGAGCAGGGCGACTAGCCGGATTGCGCCGTGGCCGTGCCCCGTCGCGGCGCGGCGTCGGCAGCGGGCTCGAGGCCGAGGGCGGCCATCGCCGCACGGAAGGGCGCGGGCAGCGGCGCCTCGATCTCGAGCGGCGGCCGGGTCGGGTAGAGCGGCAGCCGCAGGGCCTTGGCGTGCAGCAGCAGCGAAGCGCCGCGCCCGGCATCCCCGTAGACCGGATCGCCGATGATCGGGTGGCCGAGCCCGGCCAGGTGGACGCGCAATTGGTGGGTGCGGCCGGTGCGCGGCCGGCACTCGACCAGGCTCGCCGCGGCACCGCGTGCCAGCACCCGGAAGTCGGTGACCGCCCGCTGGCCCTCGCCCGCGGGTGCCGGCTCCATCCACCAGCCGCGGGCCTGGGTCGAGCGTTTCCGCAGCGGCTGGTCGATCCGGCCCGCATCGGCGGCGATGCAGCCCTCGACGACGGCCCAGTAGATCTTCTCGACCTGGCCGCTCTCGAACAGCCGGCCCAACCGACGCAGCGCCTTGGCGTGACGGCCGAGCACCAGACAGCCGGAGGTGTCGCGATCGAGCCGGTGCGCCAGGTGCGGCGGGCCCGGCAGGCCGAAGCGCAGCGCGTCCACGTAGTCCTCGAGATTGGGCCCGCCCCTGGGGCCGGCATGGACCGGCAGACCGGCGGGCTTGTCGACGACGACGATCAGCCCGTCGCGATAGAGCAGGCGCTCGAGGAGGAAGTCGGACGGATAGGGCTGCATGGCCACGCTTCTAGGGCCGGCTTGTGCGAAAAGCGAGCCGGCGCCACGATGCCGCGACCGTTCCGCCGCCGGATGCCGCGATGAGCCCCCTGCCCCCCGCCAGCGACTCGCCGACCCCGCACCCCGTCCGCCACGCCGTGCGCGGTCGGCTCGTCTGGTTCACCGACGACCCGGCCACGGCCGGCAGCACCGCGGTGCGCGACATCCCCGACGGTGCGGTGGTGATCGAGGGCCAGCTGATCGTGGCGGCCGGCCCCGCGGCCGAGGTCCTGCCCGCGGACCTGCCGGTGGCCCACTACCCGGACGGCCTGGTCGTGCCCGGCCTCATCGACGCGCACATCCACTACGCGCAGACGCAGGTGGTCGGCTCTTTTGGGACCCAGCTCCTCGACTGGCTGACCCGCTACACCTTCCCGGCCGAGCGCCGCTTCGCCGACCCGGCGCATTGCGCCACGACGGCCGCCTTCTTCCTCGCCGAGCTCTTTCGCAACGGCACCACCACGGCCGTGGTCTACCCCACGGTCCACAGCTGCTCGGTCGACGCGATCTGCGGTGCGGCCGAGGCCCGCGGCATGCGCCTGCTGGCCGGCAAGGTCATGATGGACGACGGGCCTGACGGGCTGCGCGACACGGTCGAGAGCGGCTACCGCGAGTCCAAGGCGCTGATCGAGCGCTGGCACGGCCGCGGCCGGATCGGCTACGCGATCACCCCGCGCTTCGCCGTCACCTCGAGCGCCGCACAGCTCGAGGCCGCGGGCGCGCTTCTGGCCGAGCACCCGGACTGCTGGCTGCAGACCCATCTCGCCGAGAACCGGGACGAGATCCGCACCGTGGCCGCGCGCTTCCCCGAGGCCCTGGACTATCTCGACGTCTACGACCGGGCGGGGCTCCTGGGTCCCCGCTCGCTCTTCGGCCACGCCATCCACCTCTCGGCCCGCGAGCGCGCCCGGCTGAGCGAGACGGGCTCCGTCGCCGTCTTCTGCCCGACCTCGAACCTGTTCATCGGCTCCGGCCTGTTCGATCTGGCGGCCCTGCGCGACCCCGCCGCCCCGGTCAGGGTGGCGCTCGCCACCGATGTCGGCGGCGGCACCTCCTATTCGCTGCTGCGCACCGCGGCCGAGGGCTACAAGGTGCTGCAGCTCCTGGGCCAGAGCTGGCCGGCCCTCGACGCCCTTCATGCCCTGACCCTGGGCAACGCCCGGGCGCTGGGCCTCGCGGCCGAGATCGGCACGCTCGAGCCCGGCAGCCACGCCGATCTCGTCGTCCTCGAGCCCGCCGCCACCCCGGCCCTGGCGCACCGGCTCGAGGCCCTGGACGACGCGGCCCTGGCGGAGCGGCTGTTCGCCCTCCTGACGATGGGCGACGACCGGGCCGTCGCCGCGACCTGGGTGGCCGGGCGGCGGGTGCACGCGCGATGCGGCTGAGCCCGGCGGAGGTCGCGACGATCAAGGCCGTCGTCGCGCGCCATTTCGGCGGCGCTGCCACGATGCTGCCAGGCCGAGCTCGAGGCGGCCCTCGGCGAGCCCGCCGCCGGCGAGCGCCGCGTCGACCTCGTGGTGCAGTGGGCGAACCATGACGTGGCACCGATCGTCCGGCCCGCGCGCACGCAGGGAGTGCT
>CAYWSB010000034.1:0-41023 GCA_964460465.1 uncultured Geminicoccaceae bacterium
GGTCGAGCTCGGCATCTTCTCGGTGATGTGGTCCGAGCACTGCTCCTACAAGAGCTCGAAGCGGCATCTCGGCAAGTTCCCCACAGCGGCACCCTGGGTGGTGCAGGGGCCGGGCGAGAACGCCGGTGTCATCGACATCGGCCTCGGCAAGGTCTGCGTCTTCAAGATGGAGAGCCACAACCATCCGAGCTTCATCGAGCCCTACCAGGGCGCGGCGACGGGCGTGGGCGGCATCCTCCGCGACGTCTTCACCATGGGGGCGCGGCCGGTGGCGCTGCTCAACGCGCTGCGCTTCGGCGAGCCCTCGCACCCCAAGACGCGGCATCTGGTCGACGGTGTCGTGGCCGGAATCGGTGGCTACGGCAATTGCGTGGGCGTGCCGACGGTCGGGGGCGAGTGCACCTTCCACCGGGCCTACAACGGCAACATCCTGGTCAACGCCATGGCCGTGGGCATCGCCGAGGCCGACAAGGTCTTCTATGCCAAGGCCGGCGGGATCGGCAATCCGGTGCTCTATGTGGGCGCCAAGACCGGGCGCGACGGCATCCACGGGGCGACCATGGCCTCGGCCGAGTTCTCCGAGGCGAAGGAGGCGGAGCGGCCGACGGTGCAGGTGGGCGATCCCTTCACCGAGAAGCTCCTGATCGAGGCCTGCCTCGAGCTCATGGGCACCGACATAATCGTCGCCATCCAGGACATGGGTGCTGCGGGGCTGACCTCGTCCTCGTTCGAGATGGCGTCGCGTGGCGACTGCGGCATCGAAATGACGCTCGATGCCGTGCCGATGCGCGAGACCGGGATGACACCCTACGAGATCATGCTCTCGGAGAGCCAGGAGCGGATGCTCATGGTGGTGGCCGCCGGGCGCGAGGCGGAGGCCGGGACGGTGTTCGCCAAGTGGGGGCTGGACTGCGCGGTGGTCGGGCGGGTGACCGACACCGGCCGCATGGTCCTGACCTGGCAGGGCGACGTGGTGGCCGACGTGCCGGTGGCCCCGGTGGCCGGCGCCTCGCCGGTCTACGACCGGCCCTACGAGACGACACCGGCACCGGTGCCGCTGCCCGACGCGGACCCGCAGGGGCTGGGCTCGGCGGACCAGCTCCTGCTCAGGGTGATGGGGCTGCCGGACATCGCCAGCAAGCGCTGGATCTTCGAGCAGTACGACCACATGGTGATGGCCGACACGGTGCTGCTGCCGGGGGCGGGCGATGCCGCGGTGGTCAGGGTGCACGGCACCTCGCGCGGCCTGGCACTGACCACGGACTGCACGCCCCGCTATTGCGAGGCGGACCCCTATCAGGGCGGCAAGCAGGCGGTGGCCGAGGCCTGGCGCAACCTGACGGCGGTCGGCGCACGGCCCCTGGCCATCACGAACTGCCTGAATTTCGGCAACCCGGAGCGGCCGCGGATCATGGGCCAGCTCGTCGGCTGCATCGAGGGCATGGCCGCCGCCTGCAAGGCGCTCGACTTCCCGGTCGTCTCCGGGAACGTCTCGCTCTACAACGAAACCGACGGGCGGGCGATCCTGCCCACCCCCAATGTGGGCGGCGTCGGGCTGGTCGAGGACGTGGGCAAACTGGCCGGGCTCGCCTTCGGAGAGCCGGGCCTCATGCTGGTGCTGGTCGGCGAGGGCCAGGGCTGGCTCGGCGGGTCGATCGTCTGGCAGCAGATCCTCGGGCGCGACGACGGGGCACCGCCGCCGGTCCGGCTCGAGGTGGAGCGGCGCAACGGCGACCTCGTCCGCGGCCTGATCGGGGCCGGGCTCGTCCTGGCCTGCCACGACCTCGCCGATGGCGGGCTCGCGGTGGCGGTGGCCGAGATGTGCCTCGCCAGCCGCATCGGTGCCGCGGTCACCGTGCCGAGCGAGGCCGCCGCCCCCATCGCCTGGCTGTTCGGCGAGGACCAGGCGCGCTATCTCCTCGCGGTGGCGCCAAAGGCCGAGCGCGAGGTGCTGCACCGCGCGGGCGAGGCCGGGGTGGTGGCGCGCACCATCGGCCGCACCGGCGGCGATGCGTTGACGCTCGGGGCCGCACCCGCCATATCGCTGGCCAAGCTCGGGGCGGCGCGCGACGGCTGGCTGCCCGGCTACATGGACGGGAGCTGAGCATGGCGAGCGGGAGTGGGCGATGCCGATGACGGCGGCGGAGATCGAGACGGCGATCAAGACCGCCTTGCCGGACGCCGAGGTCGAGATCGTCGATCTCGCCGGGGACGGCGACCATTATCGCGCCACCGTGACCTCGAGCGCCTTTGCCGGCATGCCGCGCGTGCGCCAGCACCAGCTCGTCTACGAGGCCCTCGGCGGCCGCATGGGCGGCGCCCTGCACGCCCTCGCACTCACCACCAGAACCCGCGCCTGACCCCTCACCTTCGCTGCAGGAGACCCTTATGGCCGAGCCCATCCACGCCACGATCGACGAGCAGATCAAGAAGGACGACGTCGTCCTCTACATGAAGGGCACGCCCGTCTTCCCGATGTGCGGCTTCTCCGCCGGGGCGGTGCAGGTGCTGAACCAGCTCGACGTCAAGTTCCAGGCCTACAACGTCCTCGACGACCAGGAGCTGCGCGAAGGCATCAAGACCTTCTCCAACTGGCCGACGATCCCCCAGCTCTACATCAAGGGCGAGTTCGTCGGCGGCTTCGACATCCTCCGCGAGATGGCCGAGAGCGGCGAGCTCCAGGCGATGCTCGAGGAGAAGGGCGTGCCGGCGTAAGATGGGAGAAGTGTGGGGGAAATGATTTCCCCCACGCCCCCTCAGTTCTTTGGGGTCGTGAAGCTCAGCAGATCAGAGCTGTTGCAGGCGGGCGATCAGACGGCTGCTTAATGCGGTGTCGTAACGTGGGCTTTCTTCTATCGCGTGGAGGATGGCTGTCAGGCGCTCTCGCTCGTACGACTGAAGCGGCTGCGTGCCCATGATCTGTGAGAGGAAGCGGCACAGCTCGGCTGGGAAGCGGACCGGTAGCATCCGGTGGCGCTCGGCCTGGGGCTCGTCTAGGGTCAGCCGCCACAAGACGTCGTAACGATCGGCCAACGGACGGACGAGCGCTCGCGCTTCGGCCCAGGCCAGGGCATCGGCGAAAGCCTCGTCCGCTTCGATGATCAACTCGGCAATCGCCTCGAAGACTTGCTCGGTACTGAAGCGCGCTTCGGCCGGCCAGTATCTTTCCAGCCAGGGGCCGATCGAGTGGCGCCACATCTCGGTGGGTTTGTCGCCTTCAACCATGCGGCGTTGCAAGGTGTCGAGCAAGACGATGAGGCCCTCTGGGCCGATGGTACGGCAGGTCTGACGCGTTTCCCCCTCAGCGAACAGACCGTAGATCGCGCCAAGTGCCGCAAATCGCTGGCAGGCCGCGCGGAAGGTTTCGGAGTCGCGATCCGGCAGAGCGCCCAGCATCTCCAGGAAGTCGGCTCGGTAGGCTTGAGCCAGTTGAAGACTCCAGGCCCCGTATAAGAGATGCGCCCGCCAGTGCCACGCGGCTTGTACGCCAAAGGCGCCCAGCCGCGACAGCCGCGGCAACAAGTGCTGTCGCGTCCAACCGGGATCGACGGCGAAAAGGGGATCTAGCGCCTGCATGTAGACGAGACGGGCGTGCAGGCTAGCTAGGGTCTCGCCGTGGATGAGCTGTTCGAGCCTTGCTTTGAACCGATCGGGCAAGCCCTGGCCGACGCGCGGCTTGGTCTGCCAAAGTCGGTCCCGCAGGGCCTCCGCGAGCTTTCCGCCGAACGCGTTGATGGCGCTGTCGAGGGTAGCGCTCGCGTCGGTCGGCACCTCGTCCTCAGGTGCGTGGGCCTGAGTGCAATCCCAGAGCCGGAAGAAGCGTTCTTCATCGATCTTGTCGTTCGCCCATGATGCGATGTTCTCCAGCCAGCCGGCTACCGCAGTAGCATAGGGTGTGATCAGGCGGTCATCATGGCGAAGAACGAAGTCGATGGCGGCGATGACCGGAGCGGCATCTTCTGGGCGCTCGGGTTTCAACGATCCGAGCGCCCAGAAGATGCCGTCGAAGGGGCCATCGGGCAGGTCCGCTTCGCCGGAGAATGTGTCGAGTGCCTCGACGAAGCGCTGCGGTTCCTCCCGCAGCCAATCGGCTACACGCTTCGATCGATCCCACGCTCTGATCGGCCAGCCTTGCGGATCGTGGTTGGCTTTGAGGCTCGCGAGAATGACGCCGATCGGCTGGCCGACGAGGCTGGTGCCCGTTCCGATGGCACCGACGCGGACGAAGTGCCTGCGATAGAAGACCTCATCGGCGCGCGGGTCCTCGGACGCTGGGTGTTTCATGAGGTACGCCTCGGCCAAAGAAAGGGCCTTTCCGGTGAGAACCACGCCGCCCAGTTTGAGCCAAGCCAGCCGCTGCCCGCGAAAGCGCTCGATCATGTCCTCGCGATCCGCCCGGAAAGTCCCGGCAGGTGGTGCCTCCAGCAGACCGTGGACCATGGCTGTCTGCTGGTCGCGCGAGGCCTCGGTGGCGCGCAGCCGGAGCACGGGCAGCACCTCGGCGCGGTACTCACTGCTCCAGAGCACATCTGGCGGATCGAGCAAGTCGTCGATTAAACGATCTGCCTTCAACACCTCAGGGAGCACCATAGCGGCATGCAGGTACAGCCGACCGAATAGCGTGAGTTCTTCCCGCCGCCACAAATGCCGCCAGCGCATGGCAATGGTCGTGGCGTGATCAGTATCATCGGTGGCGGCGCGGGCAAACGACAGAACCAGCGCCTCGATGAGCCATGAAAGCTGGGCGTGCTCTAAGTTGTTGCTCTCGTCGGGCTGGATCGACGGCCGCTCGACGTAGCTCTCACCTGTGGCGAACGGCGCGTCCATCGTTCGAGCGAGCCGGCAGATCTCCAAAAGAAGGCTGGTGAGATCGTCAAGGTAGGGCGCCAAATCATCTCGTGCCTTTGTTTGATCGGTGGGATCGGTGAAGAGGTCCTTGTATCTCCGGGGAAGAATTCGACGACCGAGGCCCTCGATTCGAAAGGTTGCCAAGTCGGAAAGTTTGCAAGGTTTGAACTGAGCATCCTTTCGCCAGAGGCCGGGCTCTGACGGCCAGGCGATCTGGATCTCCGACTGCTCGATGGAGCGCATTAACGCGTCGGGCGGGCTTGGTCTCGCTGGACCGGCGCGAAACAAGCTTCGCAAATCATTGGTTGTGCTGTGCCGTACAGCGATCTCAATCAGCACCTCCCAGAAGTGGCTGTATGGTCCGACGACAGGAGGAGCATTCCTCCCGCCTTGCAAGTGCGGAATCAATGCGTCGAAGAACGGCTCACGCAGCGATGATAGCAGCAGTTGCTCGTTCTCGATCGCCCAATCGACCAGTGCGTCGGTGGTCAAATGGCGCATCGCCCATCGGCAGAGATACCGCGCAACCTCGGGGATCTCGAGGAGCCGACACCGCTTGCGCGGGCGGCGCTCGTCGCGCGGATCGACGATCTCGGCCTGGAGCAGTGGGCCGAACCAGGAAATGTCGGCATCTTCCGGGGCCATCGGGCTGGCCCCTTCGTCCGGCTCCCCCTTAGCTTCGCTGGGCAGGCCAATGAGGTTGGCCAGACGCTCGGCCGTGCGGGAGTGCTTGTCGGCCAGGGCCCAGGCGGCTGTCGCCAAGTCGCTGTCGCTGGAGCCTGGCGCATGGGGCTTTCGGGTGATCTCCAGGAAGCGAGAGAAACGTCCATCGGCGCCTGACTTGTGCAGCCGCGACCAAGCCGACATCAGGTCTGTCAGCCTCTGGTGGCCGTCGGTGCTGTCGTAGAGAATCGGCTCTACATTCTTGGCCTGCCAGAGCTGGCGTTCGTGCGCCTCCTGGCCGTCCTTGAATGAGGTGATAGCGTAGGCATCATTGAATTGGCCCTTGCGCTGGTCCACACGCTCGGTAGCGAAAATGTCGACAAGATAACGCATCACCGGATCGTTGATGCTGTAACCAATGAAGAGGACGGTGAACTCGCGGAAGAGTTCTAGAACGAAACGTGCGGCGAAGCCGTCGCGCATGTAGGCGTTACCGAAGTCGGCGCTGGTCAGCACCAGCTCGCGATGGCTCGGATCGCGCTTCGTTTTCTCGGTCTCGATGCGGCCGTGGAGAAAGCTCGCATAGCCAGGCAGATCATCGGCGGCACGCGGGCGCGAAAGATGCGGTGCCGATTCGATCCAGCGGCGCTCCAGGCCGGCCCGTTCGAAGCGATCGTCGTAGTTGGTGGTGACGAGGCGGTACCCACGCGGGTTGCCGTCGGGGGCGTCGCGACGCTTGGCAAGGGCGAGGATCGCCCCGTGCAGCGGCAGATCAGTGTCGCCAATGGGCGGCGCAGTGAGCCGCTCAGCGATGTGATCCCGAAGGAGGTTGCCTGCGGTGTTTCGCTCCAGGATGTCGAGCGCCTTATCGTACTGTTGCGTGCTGAACGCGTCGCGTAGCACCGGGTCGATCGGAACGTGCTGGTCCGTGCCGGAGTGCCTGTCGATGGCCTCGATCGTAAGCGTTTTAAAGTCGGGCAGACCCGAGTCTCTTGAGATGCCGGCGCCGCAGAAGAAGACGAGGCGCTCGCTCTCCAATGCCTCGACCAGAGCAAGCGGGAGGGCGGGACCGCCGGGGATGATCGAAATGCCGGACATGGCTACCCTGGATAGAGGCGCGAATCGGCCCAGTCCAGGGCTTCGCCCAGCCATGGGGCGCCGCCAACAAGTAACGGTGGGGTGCGGGGAGGATCATCCTCCCCGCCTTTTCTTCATTCTTCAGCGATCGACGCGGGCCGGATGCGGGCCGTCGGCAACGGGCGCGTCGGGGCGGGCGGCGAGAAGGTCGGCCAATGCGGCGCGGACCTCGGGGGCCGGCTCGCGGCTCGCCATGGCGCGCAGCCGGTCGGTGGCGGCCCGGCCCTGTGCGACCCAGAGGCCCTGGGCGGCGCGCAGGCGGACCTGGGCGTCGGCGTCGGCGAGGGCGCGCTCGACCAGCGCCGGGTCGGCGCGGCCGGAGCCGAGCAGGGCGCTGGCGGCGGCACCGCGCACGGCCGGATCGGCGCCGGCGGTCACCAGCCGGGCGAGCTCGGCCGTGGCGGCGGCGTCGCTGCGGTAGCTGAGCTTGACCACGTCGCGGATCTCGGCGGCGCGCCGGCTCCGCTCGACCTCGGCCGGCGACGGCGGCGGCGGGCGGAAGGTGCCGACCGGCGTGGCCCTCGGTGCCGCCGGCGCGGCTTCGGCGTCGTTGCCGGGCGCCTGTCCGCGCCGGGCGACGAGGATGATCTCGACCAGGCGGTCGTCGGCGTAGCGCATGGCCAGTGAGTGGTGGCCGGCGAGGCGGGCGAGGAGGTCGTCCGCGGCGATGCCGTCGACGGCGAGCGGTCCGACGGTGCCAGGATCACGGCGCACCGTGACGTCGGCCCCGACGGCCGCACCGATGGCCCGGACGATCTCGGCCAGCGGCAGGCCGCGGTCGGTGTGCAGGCTCACCCGGCCGGCCGCGTCGACGGTGACGGTCGCACCGCCGGGCGGGGCCGCCGGATCGACCACGGCCGTGGCCGGCGGCACCCCGCCGGCCACGAGCCAGATGCCGAGGACCACGATGCCGAGCCGGGCGGTGATCGGTGCCATGCGCTGCCCCTCCCCTCGCCGCCGCCCGGCCTCTCGGCTCAGCGGACCTGCTGGTTGCCGCGATAGGGCATCTGTGCGGCAAGCGCCGCACCCTGCTGCTGGCGTTGGCGGAAGTTGCCCTTGCCGCGCAGGCCGTTCACCGCCTCGGTGTTCATCGCGTATTGCAGGGTGGCGTAGGCCACGCCGTCGGCGTTCACGTCGAGCGCCTCGAGGTTGATGTTGTCGAAGGTGTCGCAGGCGAGGTGATAGCAGGGGTCGTAGGCGATTCCGGCGGTGCCGCCCCAGAGCGCCGCCTCGGCCGGCGTCTTGATGCCCTCCGCACCGGTGAAGAGCCCGCCGGCCGGGATGCCCACGGCGATGAACGGCCCGTAGTCCGATCGGCCGCTGAAGTCGGTGCCCTTGGAGGGCAGGCCGCGCTGTTGGAAGAAGGCCTCGAAGGTCTTCTCGATCTCGGCCGACCCGTCTGGCCCTGGCCCGGCACCCACGCCGTCCGAATCGTCACCGTCATAGATGAAGAAGACGTGGTTGGGCGAGCCCACCATGTCGAAGTTGAGGTAGAGCGCGATCTTCTCCCGCTCCGCCGGCGTCAGGTTGTCGACGTAGTAGGTCGAGCCGACGAGGCCGGATTCCTCGGCCCCCCACCAGGCGAAGCGGACCATGTTGCGCGGCCGGACCTTCTGCATCTGCAGAGCTACCTCGAGAATCGCGGCACTGCCCGAGCCGTTGTCCTGGATGCCGGGGCCCTCGTTGACCGAATCGAGATGGGCTCCCACCATGATCACGTTCGAGGCGTTGCCGAAGCGCGATTCGGCGATGACGTTCTCGGTAGTGGCCATGCCGCGGAAGGTGTCGGCCTTGAGCCGCAGCACCAGGCCGGCGGTGGCGGCGAGCTCCTGGCCCACGGCCTGGGTCACCGAAGTCACCGGAATGTCGAGGGTGAAGGCGTTGCCGAGCGTGCCGTTGATGACGCCCGGTGCGTTGTTGTAGATGACGACTCCGGATGCTCCGGCATTGTAGGCGTTGGTCGCCTTGATGGCGAAGGTGCAGGCACCGCGGCTGATCAGCGCGATGCTGCCCGCCGGGAAGCCGGCGAAGTCGGCGGCCTCGCAGCCGGGCGTCGCGTCGGCCGGCGGGGCCGGGAGTGCCGTCACGGGCGCCGTGACGTCGCCGCTGCCGGAATAGGACATGATGTTGTTCGCGATCGGCCCGGCCGGCGGCGGGGCCACCTGCTCGAGGATGGTCGGCGAGAGCGCGATGAAGGTCTGGAACTGGAACTCCTGGCGGGTCACGCGGTAGCCGGCGGCCGTCATCTGCTCGGCGACATAGTCGGCCGAGCGATCGTAGCCGGGCGTGCCGGAGGTGCGGATGCCGTTGCTAACGTCGGCGATCGCCTGGAAGGCTGCCTGGTGCGCGCGCACGCGGTCGAGGGTGACGCATTCAAGGAGGTTGGCGAAGGTGTTGTTGTTGCGCGTGGCGCAGGCCGCGGGCGAGGCGGCCGTGGCCGGCTGGGCGGCCAGCACGGCGGCCAGCGTGAAGGCGGACAGTCCCAGGCTCGTCGTCGCTCGCATGGTCGGCTCCCTGTCGTCCGGCCGCCGTTGCGGCGGCCGGCCTTGATTATTGTCCCGGCGTTGCCCACCGGTGGGCCTGCGAACGGATTGCATACCACGAAACGTTCGCCACCGGCAATCGGCATGAAGTTGTCCGCATCCCTGACTGCCGCCTCTCGTGCAACGGAGAATAAGCGGGTGCGCTTTATTGGCTTTCGTCCAATTGATGCATCTTTAATTTCTAATTATTCACCTAATGGTTGGATCCGACGGCGACCCGGGGAGGCCGTCGCGCTCGTCCGCCGGGGGTTGCCGGCGGGGCGATCCGGTGGCGGAATGGCCGGCGTCGAGGACGGCACGCCGGGCTGAAGCGGGCCACGGGGGCGAGGTTCACGCAGGGGAGAGCGGGCGATGCGGCTCGAGGACGACGGTGGCGCACGGGGCGGCACGGCCGGCCGGCCGGAACGGTGGCGGCGGGCAGCGACGGCTTCTGTCGTGCTGCTGTCCCTGCTGCTCGCCCTGCCCGCGTCGGCGCAGGAGCCGCCGGCCGAGGACGAGGCCCCGGCGGCCGAGGTCGCGACGGCGGTCACGGACGGCCGGCTGCCGGCACCACAGACAACCTGGCACGCGGTGGTGCTGGAGGACCGGGTGCTGGGCCTGGCGGCGACCGCGGGAGCGGTGACGCTGACCGATCCCGCGGGCAAGGCCGAGGCGGATATCGGCTTCGTGGCCTATGTGCTGGAGGGCGTAGACGCCACCCGCCGGCCGGTCACCTTCGCGGTGAACGGCGGGCCCGGGGCGGCCTCGGCCTATCTGCATCTGGGCGTGCTCGGACCGTGGCGGCTGCCGGTGGGGGTCGACAACATCGTGCCGTCGCAGCCCGTCGGGCTCGTCGGCAACGCCGATACCTGGCTGGACTTCACCGATCTCGTCTTCCTCGATCCGGTGGGCACCGGCTTCAGCCGGCTGGTCGATCCCGACGACCGGCTGCGCAGCCGCTATCTCTCGGTGGACGGCGACATCGAGGCCCTGGCCGATGCGATCTATCGCTGGCTCGTTCAGCACGGCCGGATGGCCTCGCCCAAATATCTCGTCGGCGAGAGCTATGGCGGGTTTCGCGGCCCGCTCGTGGCCGAGCGGCTGGTGCGCGACCACGGGGTGGCGCTCAGCGGCCTGACCCTGCTCTCGCCGGTGCTCGATTTCGGCTGGCGGACGCAGCCGGCGCACGGGCCCCTGCCCCGGGTGTCGCTGCTGCCGTCGCTGGCGGCGGCGGCGATGGAGGCGGCGGCGATGGAGGCGGCGGGCGAGGCGCCCGACATGGAGCGGCTGGCCGAGGTCGAGGCCTATGCCGCGGGCGCCTATCTGGCCGATCTCCTGCGCGGCCCCGGCGATGCTGCGGCCGTGGCCCGGCTGACCGCACGGCTGGCCGAGCTCACCGGCCTCGACCCGGAGGTGGTGGCGCGCTTCCAGGGCCGGATCGATGCGGCGGACGTCGTGCGCGAGCTCGGCCGCGACCAGGGTCTGGTCGCCAGCCTCTACGACACGGGCGTCGTCGGCGACGACCCGACGCCGGAGCGGCCGTTCAGCCGGGCCTTGGACCCGGTGCTGGACGCGCTCACCGCCCCGCTCACCAGCGCCATCCTGGCGCACTACGCCGACACGCTCGATTGGCTGCCGGAGCGACGCTACCAGCTCCTCAATCGCGGCGTGAACCGGGCCTGGCGCTGGGGCGACGGGCGGGCCCAGCCGGAGGCGCTGGGGGCCCTGGCCCGGGTGCTGGCGCTCGACCGCGAGCTCCGCCTGCTGGTGGCGCACGGCATGACCGACCTCGTCACCCCCTATTTCGAGAGCACCCTCCTCCTCCGCCAGCTGCGCGACTTCGGCCCGGGCGAGCGGGTGCGGCAGGCGACATATCCGGGCGGGCACATGTTCTACAACCGCGACGACTCTCGCCGCGCCTTCCGCGACGACGCCCGCTGGCTCTACCGGCTGGCAGAGTGAGCGGGGCTACGGGTCAGCCGCCCGCGTCGTTCGCCGGGTGGCAGCTCTTTCCGGCGGCTATGCAGGGGGTGGCGGATGGTCGACCAGCAGGCGCGGCGCGAGCAGGCGATGGCCCTCTGCACCGACTATGCCGGCCGCATCGTCGAGGACGCCCGCGGCCGCGGGGCGCGGCTCGACCGGCTGAAGCGGACCCAGCGCGACGGCGACAAGTGGCGGGTCGAGGCCGACATGGAGGCGCGCCGGCCGAACCGGAACAATCCCAAGAAGTTCGCCGACTGCACGGTCAACTTTCGCGGCGGCAACCGGGTGGTGGCGTTCCGCCATGATGGCCCCGACCAGCCGCCGTGCGGCGGTGCGCCCGGGCCGGCGCTGCCGTGGCCGGCGAGCCCGGGGCGGGGCGTTGCTGCCGCCTCACCCGCGGACGAGCTCGATCCGGGTCGGCAGGCGGGCCGCGGCGTTGGCGACGAGCAGCGGGACGGGCGTGGGTTCGGCCGAGGCGTAGACGTCGATCCAGTCGAGCGGCTCGCCCGGCAGGGTGACGAAATTGTCGGTCTCGTCGAAGCCGGAGAGGCCCTCGAGGGCCGCCTCGAGGCGATGCGCGTCGCGGCTGCCGCCGGCGACCTCGACCGTGGCCGGGCCGCGATAGATGGTCCGGAGATCGGCGCGTTTCCGTCCCTCGAACACCGGCAGGGTGAGCGCAGCACCCGGCTCGGGCTCGCTCGCCAGCCAGTCGCCGAGCTTGAGCAGCGTGGCCAGGGGGTCGATCGAGGGCTGGCGGAGATCCTCGGGCACCGGGCTTTCCTGCGGGCGGCCCTGGTTGCGGGTGGCGAGGTGCACGAGCCTGCCGTCCGGGGCGAACTCGAGCTCGGTCTCGCGCAGCCGGTCGGGCTTCTGGTAGCTGGCGCGGAAGCGGGCAGGGTGTGGCCGGTCGTCGTCGTCGAAGGCGACGAGCGCGTTCATCGCGGTTCGGTTGCGGCCGGCGAACCAGGCGGCGAGGCCGCGATTGGTCACCTCCATCTCGACCAGGGCGAAACTGCCGGCACACCGCAGGCGAAGGTCGAGATCGGCGATGTGCACGCCGCTCACCCGCATCGCATAGCCGAGCGTGCGGTGGCGGTCGATGGCGCAGCCGGCAGCGGCAAGGCCGGACCCGGCGGCGCTCCAGAGGGCGAACGCGCCGATGCCCGTCAAGACGGCCCGGCGACCGGGCCGCGGATCGGCCGACGGCTGCGGCGCCATTCGGTCGGCGCCGCCCCGCGGCTCAGCGCGAGTAGAACTCGATGACGAGGTTCGGCTCCATCTGCACCGGGTAGGGCACGTCGGCGAGCTTCGGCACGCGGACGAACTGGCCCTTCATCGCCTTGCTGTCGACGGTCAGGTACTCGGGCACGTCGCGCTCGGGGCGGGCGACCGTCTCCATGACCATGGGCATGGTCTGGGCGCGCGGCTTGAGCTCGAAGATGTCGCCCTCGCGCAGCCGGTAGCTCGGGATGTTGACCCGCTTGCCGTTGACCAGCACGTGCCCGTGGTTGATGAGCTGCCGGGCGGCGAACACCGTGGGCACGAAACTGGCGCGGAAGATGCTGATGTCGAGCCGCCGCTCGAGCAGGCCGATGAGCGATTCGGCGGTGTCGCCCCGGGCCTTGGAGGCCTCCTCGTAGGCGCGCCGGAACTGCTTCTCGGTCATGTTGGCGTAGTAGCTCTTCAGCTTCTGCTTGGCCGCGAGCTGGTTGGCGTAGTCCGACATCTTGCGCCGCTTCTGGCCGTGCTCGCCGGGCCCGTAGTCGCGCCGGGCGAGCGGGCTCTTGGTCCGGCCCCAGAGATTGACGCCGAGCCTGCGGCAGATCTTGTTCTTCGCCTGGATACGCTTGGTCATGAGCCCTGGGTGCAGCTGTTGAGGTGATGTGGGACGCGCAAATAACATTGCGGCCGTGGCGGAACCCGGCCGGGTCAGCGGGTTCTAGCCGCCGCCGACGGCAGTGTCAAAGGGTTTGCGGTCGCGGGCCGCAGGGGCGGGGCGACAGCGAAGCCTTTACAAGGAGGATACACGCCGTCCCGGGCTCGCTCGCGGTCGTCGAGCGCGCGCTGCTGCCGAGCTGCGGCTCGATGGCGCGGGCGGCCGCGCGCCGCGTCGGGTGTTCCGCAGGCTCTGCTCGTGCATGCCGGGCGCCGATGCCGGCGGGCGCAGGATCGCAATGACGGCATCCGTCGAGCAGGTGACCGATCCGACGATCGCGCGGCCCCACGATCGAGGCCTTGGCCGGCCTTGCCGGTTGCGCCCTGCTGTCCCTCATGCCTGCAAGAGTGGCTGCGGCAGGTGCACCGGCACCTGACGATCAGGCGCTACGCGGTCGTGGTCGCCGCGACGCGGCAGCGGCATGGGACGCGGTGGAGCAGGCGCAGGACGGCGCCTCCGGCCGGCCCGGTCGGGATCAGCCGTTCCCGCCGCCACCGCCACCGCCGGGTTGCGCCCGGCAGGCGCAAGCGGCAGCCTGCGGCGCGAGCAGGCCGAAACCGTAGGAACGGGTCGCGGTGACCGTGCAGATGAGGCCCGGGCCGCAGGCGCCTTCGCAGGTGTCCCGGAGCACGGAGCGCCGGACGAGGCCGCACCGCGCCGGCGCCGCACGCCCAAGATCGCGGAGCACCAAGGCGACGCCGACGATGAAGACGGCGATGCCGACGATCACCGCGACGGCCTCCGCGACCAGCACCACGCCGGCGCCGACCAAGAGGATCAGCCCGATGACAACCACCCCGCCGATGATGATGACCAGAAGCAGGAGCGCCTGAATCCGGCCCATCGCAACCTCCCCACGATGCGGGCAACCGGCGGACCCGTGCGCCACGCCGGCCAGGAAGGCCAAAGAGCGTAGCACATCGAGGGCGTCCGGGACACAAGCCGGGGGCAGTGCCCGGGGATCGGCCGGCGCCTACTGCAGGAGCTCGGTCCAGATCTGGGTGTAGATGTCGTTGACCTCGGGTGGGCAGGTGACGCTGAAGCGGCCGGCAGCCTTGAGCTCCTCGGGCACGACGATCTCGGGGGCCGTCTGCATGACCTCGTCGAGGAAGGGCTCCGAGCCTGCCACCCCGTTGGCGTAGCGGGTGAAGTTGGAGATCATGGCGGCGTTCTCGGGCTCGAGGATGAAGTTGATGAACCGCATCGCCGCCTCGGGGTTCTGGGCGTCGGCGAGCACGCCGGCATTGTCCATCCAGACCGGGAAGCCGGTCTGCGGGTAGCCGTAGACCAGGGCATCGTTCTGCAGCCGGGCGCGCATCGAGGCACCGTTCCAGTAGACGCCGGCGGCGATGTCGCCGGCGACGTAGGCGTCGACCGTGCCGTAGTCCATGGCGATCCAGTGCGGCTTGGCGGCGGTCAAGCGGTCGCGGACCTCGCGCAGGATGTCCGTGTCGCCGGTGCAGGGCTCGCCGCCCACGGCACGGATCGTCAGGTGCATGATGTCCGACATCTCGGGGATGACGTTGACCTTGCCTGCGAGCTCCGGCGGCGGGTCGAGGAAGATGTCGGCGGTGTTGGGGTCGCCGCCGTAGACGCTGGCGTTGACGATGACGCCGGTGGTCCCCCAGGCCCAGGGCACGGTGTACTCGCGGCCCGGATCGAAGGGCACGTCGACCCATTGCGGGTCGATATTGCCGCGATTGGTGACGATCGCCTTGTCGAGCGGCTGGAACAGGCCCTCCTCGATCCAGATCGGCACCTGCGGGTTGGAGGGCACGGCGATGTCGAAGCCGTGGCCGCCCTGGCGCACCCGGGTCAGCGCCGTGTCGTTGCTGTCGAAGTCGGTGACCGTGACCTGGATGCCGGTCTCGGCGGTGAACTTCTCGAGCAGGTCGGGCGGCGTGTAGTTGCCCCAGTTGTACAGGTTGAGGGTGCCCTGCGCCTGGGCGGTGGCGGCGGTGGCCAGGAGCGTGGCGAGGCCGAGGGCCAGAGAGCTGGTCCGGCGGGGCATGGGCGTTCTCCCTGTTGCTGCATGGCGGAAGGTTAGCCGCGTTTGCGCGAGAGGGCGAAAAAGATCGTCACGGCCACGACGGAGAGGAGGAGGAAGAGGGTGGCGATGGCGTTCATCTCGGGTGTCACCGCGCGCCTGAGCTGGCCCAGCATGTAGGTGGGCAGCGTGTCCTGCCCGGCCGACTTGACGAACTCGGTGATCACCACGGCGTCGAGCGAGATGACGAAGGCCAGCATGAAGCCGGCGACGATGCCGGGCATCAGCAGCGGCAGGGTCACGTGGCGGAAGGCCTGGAGCGGGCCGGCATAGAGATCGGCGGCCGCCGTCTCCAGCGTCCGGTCCATGGTCTCGAGCCGGGCGCGGATCGGGAGATACGCGAACGGGATGCAGAAGGCGGTGTGGGCGGCCACGAGATAACCCATGCCGGTATAGCCGGTCTGCACCTTGATCATGGCGAAGAAGATCAAGAGGGCCACGCCGGTCACGACCTCGGGCACCATCAGGGGCTGGTTGATCAGCGCGTAGATCAGGGTCTGGCCCGGAAAGCGGCTGGTCCGGGTGGTGCCGAGCGCTGCCAGCGTCGCGACCACCGTGGCGACGGAGGCCGCGGCGACGGCGAGCCAGAGCGAGCGGATCGCGACGTCCTGGACCTGGCGGTTCGCGAGCGCCGCCTCGTACCAGTGGAGCGAGAAGCCGCCCCACTGCGACATGGAGGGGGCGGCGTTGAAGGAGAAGACGACCAGCGTGGCGATCGGCAGATAGAGCAGCACGAAGGTCAGGACGGCGATCGCGGCGAAGCCGGGCAGCCTCGCGATCGGGAAGCTCCTCGCCCTAGCCATGGCGGCCTGCCTCCGCGCGGTCGACGACCCGGACATAGGCGACGAGGGCGGCCACCACGATGACCAGGAGGGTCAGCGCCAGGGCGGCGCCCAGGGGCCAGTTCCGGCCCTGGCCGAACTGCAGCTCGATCAGGTTGCCGAGCATCATGTTGCGGCCGCCGCCGAGGAGCCGCGGGGTGACGTAGGCGCCGATCGCCGGGATGAAGACGAGGATGGAGCCGGCGATGAAGCCCGGCCGGACCAGCGGGAAGACGATGCGGCGCAGCACCTGCCAGCGGCTGGCGTAGAGGTCGTAGGCGGCTTCCAGGAGGCGCAGGTCGAGCTTGTCCATGGCGGCGAAGAGCGGCAGCACCATGAGCGGCAGGAAGACATAGGCCATGCCGAGCAGGATGGCGAAGTCGGTGTACATCATCTGGATGGGGGCGGCGATGACGCCCGTCTGGAGGAGGATGGTGTTGATCAGGCCCTGGTTCCTGATGACCTCCTGGATCGCGAAGGTGCGGATCAGGAGGTTGGTCCAGAACGGGATGGTGATCAGGAAGAGCCAGATCTCGCGGCTGCCCCTGGGGCGCGTCGCGATGAACCAGGCGGTGGGAAAGCCCAGGACGGCGCAGATGACGGTGGTCTGGAAGGCGAGGCTGATCGAGCGCCAGAAGATGGCGGCGTGCGCGGTGTTCCAGGACACGATCTCGGGCTCGAAGATGTCGCGGGAGAGGAACACCCTGAACCAGCCCTCGAACGACAGCTCCCAGGCGACCCCGCCGAAGCTGCCGGGGGCGAGGACGGAGTAGACGACGACGATCAGGAGCGGGCCGGAGGCGGCGAGGATCAGGATCAGCAGCGCCGGGGCGCAGAGCAGCCAGTTCCAGCGCCGGCTCGGCGGCGCGTCGGCCAAGGTCTCGGTCGGGGCCGCCGCACGGGCGGCCGCGGTCCCGGTCGCCCGCGCCATCTCAGCCACGCAGCACCTGGATGCCGCCCTCGGCGATGGCGATCCGCACCGCCGTGCCGGGCTCGGGCGGGGCCGTGGCGGTGCCGGTGTTCTGGCGCCTGACGATGAACGGGCTGCCGTCCGCCAGCCGCAGGTGGATGTGGGTGTCGGTGCCGAAGAAGACGGCGGTCTCGACGGTGGCCGCGAGGTCGCCATCTCCCGCGACGCGCGCATGCTCGGGGCGGACGACGATGGTGACGGCCTCGCCCATGGCGGGGCGCAGGCCGTCGGGCAGCGAGGCGTCGCGGACGACGCCGCCGGGCAGGCGGACCGCCGCCGTGGCACCGGCCGGGCGCACCACCTCGGCGGCGAGGAAGTTGGTATCGCCGATGAACGCGGCGACGAAGCGCTCGGCCGGATGGTCGTAGATGTCGCGCGGGCTGCCGACCTGGAGAACACGGCCCTCGTTCATGACGGCGATGCGGTCCGACATGGTCAGGGCCTCCTCCTGGTCGTGGGTGACGAAGACGAAGGTGATGCCGGTCTCGAGCTGCAGGCGCTTGAGCTCGGTCTGCATCTCCTTGCGGAGCTTGAGGTCGAGCGCCGAGAGCGGCTCGTCGAGCAGCAGCACCCGGGGCTCGGGGGCCAGGGCGCGGGCCAGCGCCACGCGCTGCTGCTGGCCGCCGGAGATGGCGGCGGGCTTCCGGTCGGCCATGGCCGCCATCTTGACCAATTGCAGCATGGCGTCCGTGCGCGCCTCGATCTCGGTCCTGGGCCTGCCCAGCATCTCGAGGCCGAAGGCGATGTTGCGGCGGACGGACATGTGCGGGAAGAGCGCGTAGCTCTGAAAGACCGTGTTGACCGGCCGGTGGTTGGGACCCAGCCCCGCCACCTCGCGGCCGTCGATGGCGAGCCGGCCCCGGGTCGGCTGCTCGAAGCCGGCGATCAGGCGAAGCAGGGTGGTCTTGCCGCAGCCCGAGGGGCCGAGCAGGGTGAAGAACTCGCCGGCACGGATGTCGAGGCTGACGTCATCGAGGGCTCGAAACGCGGCCCGCCCCTGGCCGAAGACCTTGGTCAACTCGCGAATCTCGATCGCGGGGCCGTCCTCCGCCCGCACCGCTGCCGTCGCCCCGACCAAGCCCCTGGACCCCTCGCCGCCGGCTCACCCCATCCCGACTGTGGCCGGGCCGGGCCGCGAATGGCAAAGGGAATCTCGTTAACGAGGCGTCGGCGTGACGTGCCCGCCGCTGCCGGCTGCGACAGCAGAGCCGGGCGGACACCATCGGCCTGTCAGGCCGGCAGGCGCTCCGGTCGCCGCGCGGGCAGTGGCTCGGGGTCTCGACCTGTCCTGGCCATCAGCGGAGCCGCTGGACGTTGCCGATCGAAGTACGCGTCTGGCCGAAAGGACGACCGGCGTTCCGCTGGCTCGGTCGGGTCGATGGTGCCTGTCGTCGAAAGTGGTAGGGCGGCGATGCCCGTCGACTGGCATGTGTGCCGGTCGACGGGCTCGCTGCTTCTCGCGATGATCAGCTCAGACAGGAACGTGGCCGTTCAGCGAGTGGCCCGGGATGCCGGGCAGGCTGGGAAGGCCGGGGAAGCCAGGGAGCCCGGGGAGTCCGGGGAAGCTTGGGAGCCCGGGGAAGCTTGGGAGCCCGGGAATCCCACCGGGCAGCGAGAAGGAGCCGGCGGCAACGGTATCGAGCTGGTCGTCGGTGAGCCTGAGTTCCTCCGCCTGGGCCGCAGCGGCGCCGACGGCCAGCACCGCGGCGAGGGCGGTGGTCTGCAAGATACGCATCAGCGTTTTCCTTCCAGTGCGCGGTTGTTTTGGGGCTACGGGAGGCAACTCTAGTCTCCCGCGCAAGTCTAAGGATCACCGATCGCGGCCACCCCGTCAACATGACCAATCTGTCATCATCAATTGGGCGTAGTCTTTTCGGGAGAATTTCGAACGACATACTGCAACTCGTGGGCTTCTTCCTCCCCGTCTTCGGCATACTGGCGGGGACGCTCCGGTGTGCGGACATCGCTCAGCGGCCGCGGGCCCCGGCGTGGCGCCGGGCGATGGCGGCGATGGCGAGCCAGACCAGGCTGCGCAGGGTCATGGCCCCAACGGTGCGGGGCTCGAAGGCGCCGCCCGCCACGACATGCAGGCCGAAGGCGGCGAAGACGGCGAGCGTGGCGACGGCGATCACCAGGGCGAGCGAGGCGGCCCAGGGCCGCGCCTGCCAGAGGCCGAGCCCGGCGGCGACATAGGCGAAGCCGGCGAGGAAGTTGAACCAGAGCACGAACGGCACGGCGTCGCCGACGGCGGCCCGGGCCGCGGGTCCGCCGAAGAGCGCCGTGCCGCCGGAGGCGATGGTGAGCACGCCGAAGAGCAGGGCGACGACGGCGGCCGCGCGCAGGAGCCACATGGTGCTTTCCCTTCGATGGGCTTGCCGGTCGGAGAGCATAGCCCAGCTCGCCCGCTGGTCGGCCGGCGCAAATGCGCGCAGGTCGGCCGACGGCCGCAGCAGCGCGCCGCTAATGTCACCCTTGAGGGGTCTGGAGGGTCGGTGCGGGCGATCAGGCGGCCTGGAGCTGGAGCCGGGCGAAGGCCTCGGGCGGGGCGTCGTTCTCGGCCATGAGACGCGCCATGAGGGCGGCGAGGCGCGCCTCGAGCGCCGGGTCGTCGAGCGGGCGTTCCTGGCCGGGGTCGGCCACGATATCGTAGAGCCGGGTCTCGTCCTCGAGCAGGCAGCCCGGCCCGTAGGTGCTGTACATGGGCGACCGGTCGATCACCGGCACCTTGAGCAGCGGCACCCCCTTGGTGAACGGCATCGGCGGGGCCAGGGTCGCCGGGGCCAGCTCCTCCGGCGTGAACAGCGCCCAGATATGGGTCGGCATCAGCGTGTACTGGTAGATCTCCTGGGTGGCGAGGTCGGGCGGGTAGCGGTGGTAGGTGTGCGTGCCGTCGGCGAGGTTCACGGCACCGCCGAAATAGCCGAAGAGCACCGCTTCCCGGGTGGCCTTGTCGCCGTCGAGGTGTTGCAGCAGCGAGTGTGCCTGCATCTCCTTCGGCCGGTCGGCGCCGAAGAGCTCGACGAAGGTGGCGGCCATGTCCATGTTCTGGGTCAGGGCCCGGCGCCGCTGGCCCGCCTTGTCCGCATGGTCCGGGTGGTGGACGAAGAGCGGGATGTGGGCCACCTCCTCGTACATGGTCATCCGGTTCTTCGCCCAGAAATCGTGCTCGCCGAGCAGGTAGCCGTGATCCGTCGTCAGGATCAGGCAGGTATCCTTCCAGAGGTCATGCGCGTCGAAGAAGTCGAGCACGGTGCCGAGCAGGTGGTCGCACAAGGCGACGAGCGCATAGTAGTTGGCCTTGAGCTCCTCGCATTCCTCGGGCAGCTCGTCCACCCGGGCGTAGCGCGGCCAGTCGCGGACCGGGCCGTGCCACCCGGTTCGATACGCGTCCTTGAAGCGCTCGGGGGCGGTGAAGGGCTCGTGCGGGTCGAAGGTCTCGAGCTGCAGCAGCCAGTTGTCGGCGTCCTTGTTGGTCTCGAGGAACTCGAGCCCGGCGGCGAAGCACTGGACCGAGGGAAAGTCCGCCTCGGAGCGGACGTACTCGCGATTGACCATGTTGCGCCTGGGGTAGCTCCGGGCCGCCTCGCTGTACTGCCGCTCGTGGTACTTCTCGCGCAGGCGCTCCCAGGGCGGCTGCACCATGGCCTTCCAGGCATCGCCCTCCTGGCCGCGGATGAACTCGAACGTGTCGTAGCGGTTGTGGTAGGTGGCCCCGCCGTCCTCGAAGTAGTGCGCGTGGTCGGTGATCAGGTGGCTGTAGACGCCCTTCCTGGCCAGGAGCTCCGGGAATGAATTGTCGAACGGCTCGAGCGGACCCCAGGAGCGGTGCAGGAAGCTGAGCCGCCCCGACTGCATGTCCCGTCGCGCCGGCATGCAGGGCATCGAGCCCACATAGTGGTTGTCGAAGGTGACCGACCGTGCGGCCAGCCGGTCGAAATTGGGGGTCGCGATGCGCGTCCCGCCATAGGCACCGAGCAGATGGCGGTTGAGGGAGTCGAACAGCAGGAAGACGCAGCGCATGGGTAAGGCCTCCTCTTGACGCGGCGGTGTGCAGGGCGCTCTTGTCGGCGCGCGACAGGGCAAGGAACGAACAAGCAGGGGAGCAGCTCATGGCCAAGCGCGTCGGGTTCGTCGGCATCGGCACCATTGGCAAGCCGATGGCGTTGAACATCCGCAAGGGTGGCTACGCGCTTTCGGTCTTCGACCTGAACCAGCAGGCGGTCGCCGAGCTGATCGACGCGGGTGCCGTTGGCAAGGCGTCGCCGGCGGCGGTGGCCGAGGCGAGCGACATCGTCATCACCATGGTGCCGGACGCGCCGGACGTCACCAAGGCGGCGCTCGGCCCCGGCGGCATCGCCGAGGGGCTGGCGCCGGGCGGGCTCTATATCGACATGAGCACCGTGGACCCGGCGACGACCCGGAAGAACGCCGCGGAACTCGCCAAGCGCGGCATCCGGATGATCGACGCGCCGGTCGGCCGGACGGTGGACAACGCCTATGCCGGCACGCTCGCGATCATGGTGGGCGGCGAGCCTGCCGACGTCGAGGAGGCCATGCCGATCCTCCGCTGCATGGGCTCGGACATCACCCATTGCGGCCCGCTGGGCAACGGCCACGCGGTCAAGCTGGTCAACAACTACATCTCGGGCGGCATTCTCGCCCTGCTCTCCGAGGGCCTCACCTTCGGGGTCAAGGCCGGGCTGGAGCTCGAGACGATCCTGGAGGTGGTCGGCGGCACCTATGCGGCGAGCGGGGTGATGACCAAGATGCTGCCGGCCAAGGCGTTCAAGGGCGACTTCTCGCTCGGCTTCAAGACGACGCTCTCGCACAAGGACATCCGCCTGGCGCTGGGCCTCGCCGAGGCGGCCGGGCTCGATGCGCCGGTGGGCAAGGGGGTCTTCGAGACGCTGCAGCGGACGATCGACGCCGGCTACGGCGAGGAGGACTTCGCCTCGATGCTGCGGGTAAACGAGCAGAAGGCGGGGGTCGAGGTGCGGCTGAAGGAGGCGGGGTAGAAGGTAGGGAGATGTGGGGGAAATGATTTCCCCCACGCCCCCTCGGAACTTGGCGACAGCGCTCGTGACGAGCGACGCCGCAAAGTTGGGGTGGGGCTCGGGGAGGATCATCCTCCCCGCCTATCCTAGCCGGCGCCGGAACAAGGCGAAGGTCCGCTCCCAGGCGCGCTCGGCCGAGGGCTTGTCGTAGCAGTAGCGCGTCGGGAAGGTGAAGCCGTGCGCGGCGCCCTCGTAGGTCTCGAACCGGGCCACCACGCCGTGCGCGCGGCAAGCTTCCTTCAGGATCGCCTCGTGCTCCGGCGGCGAGAGCGGGTCGCCGTCGGCGAAGCCGAAATAGCACTCGGCCTCGATCTTCGGGACCAGGAGATGGGCCGAATCCGGCCGGTCGGTGACCTGGAAGCCGGCATGGAGCGAAACCATGGCCTTGATGCGATCGGGAAACGTGCCGGCGGCGGCGAGCGCGTGCCGGCCGCCCATGCAGTAGCCGATCGTGCCCACGGGGTCGCGGGCGGCGGGGTCCCGGGCGGCGCGGCCGAGCAGTGTCGCGGTGTCGGCCAGGACCATGGCGTGGGTGGTGGCGTGGTTCAGCCGCATCATCTCGGGGTCGGGACCGTGGGTCGGCAACAAGGCCGGATCGAAGCTCGGGCCGCCCTCGCGCCAGAAGAGGTTGGGGAGCATGACGTGGTAGCCGACCGTGCCGATCCGCCGCGCCATGTCCTTGAGCTCTTCCCGGATGCCCAAGGCGTCCATGTAGAGGATGACGACGGGGTGCGGCCCACCCTCCTCGGGCCGGGTGACGAAGACCGGGATGCTGCCGCCCTCGGTCGTAAGCTCGAGGTCCTGCTCGTGCATCGTCAGCGCCTCGCGATCCGGGTGCCGGTCTGGGCCTCGATCACCCGGGCGATGGCGCTGACGTCGCGCTCGGCGAGGCCGGCGGTGATCGCCGCCTCGTAGACCGCCTCGCTGCGGCGGAAGAGCGGCAGGTCGAGGCCCTCTGCCTCGGCGAGGCCGGCGGCGAGGGCGGCGTCCTTGGCCCCGATATAGAGCTTGCCCACGGCCGGCGCGTCCGGATCGCGCATCGCCGGCGCCTTGGCCCGGAACAGCGGCGTCGCGGCCATTCCGCCCCCCTCGCCCACCACCTCGATGAAGGCGTCGAGGTCGCCGCCGGCGGACGCCACGAGCGCCAGCGCCTCGGCGATGGCCGTCATCTGGACGAGGCCGAGGCCGTTCTGCACGGACTTGAACAGGCTGGCCGTGCCGGGGCCGCCGACGACGCGATGGTCGCGGGCGGCGACGAGCGCCAGCGGCAGGACGCGGGCGACGTCCGCAGCCTCGCCGGAGACGACGAGGAAGAGCTTGCCGGCCTCGGCCTCGCCGATCCCGCCCAGCATCGGGCACTCGACATAGCCGACGCCACGGCCCTCGAGCTCGGCTTGCAGCGAGCGGGCGAGGTTGGGGTCGATCGTCGAGGTGTCGCAGGCGACGAGCCCGGGCTTCGCCACGTCGGCATAGACCGCGCGGACCGCCGCCGGGCTCGGCAGGCAGGTGAAGAGGATGTCGGCATGGGCGACGACCTCGTCGATGCCGGCGGCGGGCTCGAGTCCGCGCACCGGAGCGCGGGCCATGGCCGCCGGATCGCGGTCGAAGACGACGACGCGGTGGCCAGCCTCGACCAGATGGGCGGCGAAGGGCAGCCCCATGACGCCGAGCCCGACAAAGCCCACGGCCTCGCCCATCGCCCCTCCCCGCACGCCTCGTCTTGCGATTACCGTGTTTTATCGAACGGATGCCTGTTTGGTCTTGCTGATTCGCGCGATCGAAGTCAAGATCGCCCGCAACGAGCTAGTCGAGCTCGGCTCGATCAGGGAACCGGCAAGACGGGCACCGAGCGCGTGCTCGCCCAGATCCCCGTGCATGCCAGGCTCGATCGATCGAGGCCGTCAACTGGAGCAAGGGCGCCAGGATTGAGCCCGGCGCCGCAACGACTGCGGGAGAGGCGACATGCAGACGATCTGGCGGTTGAGCCGGCGCACGCTCTTGGGCAGTGCGGCGGGCTTGGGGGCGACCTTGATCCTGCCGGGCAAAGCCCCGGCGCAGGGCGGTGCGAAGCCCTTCGAGGGCACGACCTTGAACGTCTCCTGCTGGTCGGCCCCCTATGCGCAGTGGCTCCGCGAGTACCTGCCCGAGTTCACCGAGCTCACCGGCATCACCGTCAACTACGACACCCCGGGCTTTCCGGTCTACAACCAGCAGGTCGACCTCGAGCTCTCGACCGGGGGCTCCGCCTACGACGTCGCCAACATCACCTTCATCTACACCTCGCGGTGGATCGGGGCGGGCTGGTTCACGCCGCTCGACGACTTCTTCAACGACCCGAACAAGACCCCGCCCGAGTGGAACGCCGCCGATTTCCTCGACGGCACCCAGCTGCCGATGCGGGATCGGGACGGCAAGACCTACGGGTTCAGCTGGGTCGCCGATGCGATGCATGCCGGGGCCTCGCGCTTCGACATCATCCAGGAGGCCGGGTTCGGGATGCCCAAGAGCTATGACGAGCTCATGGCGATGGCGCCCGAGATCCACAAGAAGAGCGGCGTCACGGCGTTCACGGCCGAGAACCACCACGGCTGGATCTTCCCGCCGATCATGCAGGCCTTCGGCGGCAACGTCTTCCGCGATCCGCCGCATGACATCATGCCGTCTCTGGACACACCCGAGGTGCATGCCGCGTCGGAATGGTACGTCAACCTGCAGAACACCTACGGCCCCGACGGCTGGCTGGCGCAGACCTACGACCAGACCACCAACATGCTCAAGCAGGGCCGGGCCAACTACTGCCTCTTCAACCAGGCCTTCCTGATGCAGATGGGCAACCCCGACAGCCGGGTGCAGGAGACCTGCGCCTTCTCGCTCTATCCGGAAGGGCCGCAGGGCCGGTTCCCTGGCCTCGCCGTACATGGCTGGGGCATCCCCGCCGGTGCGCGCAACAAGGATGCGAGCTGGGAATTCATCAAGTGGGCGGTCGGCAAGGACCTGATGATGCGGATGCTGGCCGAGAAGGGCTATGGCGCGGTCACCCGCCGCTCGGTCATCGAGAGCCCCGAGTTCAAGGCCGCCAACATGGTCAACGGCTACGACGTCGGGCAGATCTATCTCGACACCATCGACCTCGCGAAGCAGGGCCACATGGCCTACCGCACCGTCCACGTCTATCCGCAGGCCAACGCCCAGATCAACAAGGCGATCGAGATGATCGCGAGCGGCCAGGCCACGCCCGCCGAAGCCTGGCGGCAGGCGCAGGAGAACGCCGTGGCCGACATCCGCCGGGCCGGCGTCGACATCTGATGCCGGTAGCCGCCGTCCCGGGCACCGGGGCGGCGGCCACGGTTTTGGCGGAGGCGGGATGGCGCGAGCTTTGACGCAAAGCTGGCAGGAGCAGCAGCGGCGGGCGTTCTTCTGGGGCCTCGCCCCGGCGCTCGCCGTGCTCGTGGTGATCACCATCGCCCCCGCCCTCTATCTCGTCGTCACCAGCCTGACACCCTTGACCCTGACGAACCCGCTGCAGACCGGGCTCGACTTCTCCGACCCGTTCCGCAACTACCGGGAAGCACTCGCCGACTACCGGTTCCGGAACTCGGTCTGGGTGCAGGCCAAGCTCTCGGTCGCGACCGTCGTCTCGCAGGTGCTGATCGGCCTCGGCATCGCCCTTTTGCTCAACGCCCGCTCGAAGCTGCTGGAGGCGATCCGCACCGCCTTCCTAATCCCCATGGTGCTGCCGCCCATCGTCGTGGCACTGATCTGGAAGATCATCTACTCGCCCGACGTGAGCCCGATGCACCGGCTGCTCGAGTTCGTGGGCTTCCCGGTCCGCTCGCTCATCACCCAGGCGGACACCGCCCTCTGGGCGATCGCGGTCGCGGACACCTGGGAGTGGTTCCCCTTCACCATGCTGATCATCCTGGCATCGCTGCAGATGGTGCCGGAAGAGCCGCTCGAGGCCGCCAAGATCGACGGGGCGAACTCGTTCCAGACCTTCTGGTACGTGGTCCTCCCGTTCATCCAGCCGGCGATCATCGTTGCCGCCCTCTTCCGCCTGATCGACAGCGTGAAGGCCTTCCCGCTCATCTACGTCCTCACGCAGGGCGGGCCCGGCCAGGTGACGGAGGTCACCAACTACTTCGCCTTCGTCCAGGCCTTCAACTTCTCCTACTGGGGCTATGCGTCCGCCATCGCCACCATGCTGGTGGCCGGGGTCTTCTTCCTCTCCTGGCTGCTCGGCCGGCTCGACCAGGCGAGCCAACGGGATGAGTAGCACGCTCCAGCGTCCGCGGGTCGCCACGCGTGCCATCCCGCGGCCGGCCGTGGTCTCGCCAGAGGTGCGCCGCCGCCGGCGGCTGAACTGGCTGGCGCTGGCCATCCTGATCCTGGTGATGATCCCGTTCTTCTGGCTGGTGCAGATGTCGTTCCGGCCGACCGACGACATCTTCGGCTACGAGCTGCTGTTCACGCCGACGCTCGAGCACTACGCCGCGCTTTGGCAGGGCAACTTCCCCAAGTCCTTCCTCAACTCGGTCATGGCGAGCGGGCTCTCGACCATCCTGGCACTGTTGATCGGCACGCCCGCCGCCTACTCGATGGCCCGCTGGCAGTTCAAGGGCAAGCGGCATGTGGGCCTTTGGATCCTGGCCACCCGCATGGCGCCGCCGATCGCCTTCACCATCCCCTTCTTCCTCGCCTACCGCTTCCTCGGCCTCTCCGACACCGTCCTTGGGCTCGTCCTGATCTACCTGACCTTCAACCTCGCTCTGGTCATCTGGATGATGCAGACCTTCTTCGCCTCCGTGCCGCGGTCGCTCGAGGAGGCGGCCTGGATCGACGGCTGCAGCGTCTGGGGCGCCTTCGTCCGGATCACGCTCCCGCTCGCAGCCCCAGGACTCGCTGCGACCGCGGTCCTCTGCTTCATCTTCTCCTGGAACGACTTCTTCTACGCCCTGATCCTGACCCGAACCAACGCGCAGACGGCCCCCGTCGCGATCGTCAACTTCATCCAGTACGAGGGCTGGGAGTGGGGCAAGATCGCCGCCGGCGGCACCGCCGTCATGATGCCGGTCGTCGTCTTCACCATGCTGGTCAGGACCTACCTGGTCCGCGGCCTCACTGCCGGTGGGCTCAAGGATTGATAAAGAGAAAGACAAGAAGCGGGGGAAATGATTTCCCCCGCGCCCCCTCGGGTTTTTGCGGTGGCGTCTCGCACGAGCGCCGGCGCCAGGTCCCGGTGGGGCGTGGGGAGGATCATCCTCCCCACATTCCCGATCCTCAGCAAACCAAGAGGAAAGAATGAGCAACGAGCCAATCGGCTATATCGGCCTCGGTCACATGGGCTCGGGCATGGTCAAGAGCCTGATCAGGAGCGGCTTTGCGGTCGTCGTGCACGACCAGCGCACGCAGGCGATCCAGGCGATGGTCAAGGAGGGGGCAACCGCGGCCGGCTCCAACCGCGAGGTGGCCGAGCGCTGCCGCGTCGTCTGCTCGAGCCTGCCGGACCCGGCGGCAGTGGAGGCGGCAGCACTCGGTGAAGCCGGCATCATCGAGGGGGCGAAGCCGGGCTCCGTCTATATCGACATGAGCACCATCGACCCGAACACCTCGCGCAAGGTCAACGCAGCGCTGGCCGAAAAGGGGGTGCGGATGCTCGATTGCCCCGTCGGCAAGGGCCCGCCCGAGGCGGCCACGGGCGACCTCACCCTGATGATCGGCGGCGATGCCGACCTCGTCGAGGAGATGCGCCCGATCCTCTCCGCCATGGGCTCGGCCATCCACCATTGCGGCCCGGCGGGCAGCGGGGCCGCCGCCAAGCTGATCAACAACCTGGTCTCCTGCACGCTCGCGGCCTTGAGCTCCGAGGCCGTGGTCCTGGGGGCCAAGGCCGGCGTCGACCTCGATACGCTCTGTGCCATCATGGCGAGCACGGCCGCCGACAACCGGCATCTGCGCATCACCGTCATGCCGCGCACGCTCGATGGCATCTTCGAGCCGCGCTTCAAGCTGGCGCTGGCGCACAAGGACCTCGGCCTCGCCTGCCGGATGGCGCTCGAGCTCAACGTGCCCGTCCCGGTGGGCCACGCGGCGCGCACGGTCCACGACATGGCGATGGGCATGGGCCTCGCCGAGGAAGACCAGGGGGCCTGCATCAAGCCCCTGGAGAAGGCCGCTGGCATCGAGGCCAGACGCCGACAATAAGCGCGATTCGGAAAGGTAGTTGACCGTGACAGAGGGCCAGAACCTCCTTTTCATTTTCTCCGACGAGCACAGCCGGGACATCACCGGCTGTTATGGCAACACCCACGTCAAGACGCCCAACCTCGACGCCATGGCCGAGGCCGGCACCCGCTTCGCCAACCCCTACGTCAACTGCCCGATCTGCGTGCCCTCGCGCGCCAGCCTCGCCACCGGCCGCTACGTGCACGAGATCGGCGCCTGGGACAACGCGCACCCCTATGCCGGCGAGCCTGCCGGCTGGGGCCAGGCGCTGATCGACCAGGGCCATGAGGTCGCGGCCATCGGCAAGCTGCACTACCGGAGCGCCGCCGATCCCACCGGCTTCTCCGAGGAGATCGAGACGCTGCACGTGGTCGACGGCATCGGCGACCTCCTCGGCATGATCCGCCGCCCACCAGCCGAGCGCGGCAACGTCAAGGACCTGGCCGGCGAGGCCGGCCGCGGCGAATCCACCTACACCCAGTACGACCGCCGCATCTGCGCGCATACCGAGCGCTGGCTGGAGCGGAAGGCGGAGAAGCCCACCGACAAGCCCTGGATGGCCTTCGTGGGCTTCGTCCTGCCCCATTTCCCGCTGGTCGCCCCCGAGGAGTTCTACGACCTCTACGACCCGAAGGCCCTGCCCTGGCCCAAGCAGATGGACCCGGGCGAACGGCCGGACCACCCGGTGCTCAACGCGCTGCGCGGCTGCATGAACTACGCCGACTACTTCGACGAGGAGCAGATCAGGACGGCGGTCACCGCCTATTACGGCATGGTCTCCTTCCTCGACCACCATATCGGCCGCCTCGTCAGGAAGCTCGAGGAGACCGGCCTCGCCGCCAGCACCCGGGTGATCTACACCTCCGACCACGGCGACAATCTCGGCAATCGCGGCTTCTGGGGGAAGTCGGTGATGTACGACGATTCGACCGCCGTACCCCTCATCATGACTGGCGCCGGCATCGCCCGGGGCAAGGTGGTCGAGACCCCCGTCAGCCTCGTCGATCTCGCCCCCACGTTCATGGAGGCCTTGGGTGCGGAGCCCCTGTCGGGCGGGCTTCCCGGCCGCTCGCTGTTCGCGATCGCGGCCGAGCCCGACGACCCGCAGCGTGCCGTCTTCAGCGAGTACCACGCCGTGGGCTCGATCACCGGCATGTTCATGGTCCGGAAGGGCAAGTGGAAGCTCGTCCACTACGAGGGCTACGCACCGCAGCTCTTCGACCTCGAGGCCGACCCGGACGAGGCCCACGACCGGGCGGCCGACCCGGCCTGCGCCGCCACGCTGGCCGACCTCGAGGCCGCGTTGCGCCGGATCTGCGATCCGAAGGCGGTGACCGAGCGCGCCTTCGCCGACCAGGCGGCACGGATCGCCGCGCACGGTGGCGAGGCCGCGATCAAGGCCAGGGGCGATTTCGGCTACACCCCGGCCCCGGGGCAGGCGCCGAGCTTCGGCTGACTTGAGGGCGCGGCGGCCGGGCCCCTCCCCCTTCGCCCGGAAAGGGCGGTCGAGCCACCCGGAAGCGCGATCGGCGCATGCTCCCTCGCCTGCCGAGGGCGCGCCCGGCACCGGGCCGGTGGTCCGAGAATCCGGGGCCGGGTCACGGGCTCGCGTGCCGACCATCGTCGATTGACAAGTCGGCGCGGGAGTGGCCCCCTCGACCTGGAGCGGCAGGCAATCGGGAGGGCGGTGGTGTACAGCAAGGCGCTGGTGGCGCAGGGTGGCGGGCCGACGGCGGTGATCAACCAGAGCCTCATCGGCGTGGTCCTGGAGTGCCGCATGTTCCCGCAGATCGAGCGCGTCTACGGGGCGCTGCACGGGGTGCGCGGCATCGTCGACGAGGAGCTGCTCGACCTCACCCAGGAGACGACGCAGAACCTCGAGCTCGTGGCCGAGACCCCGTCCTCGGCGCTGGGCTCGACCCGGGACAAGCCGGACCGCGCCTATTGCCGCGAGATCTTCGAGACGCTGAAGGCGCACGAGATCGGCTATTTCTTCTATGTCGGCGGCAACGACAGCTCGGACACGGTCCGGATCGTCGCCGAGGAGGCCAAGACGGCGGGCTATCCGCTGCGGTCGATCCACATCCCCAAGACCATCGACAACGACATCGTCGAGAACGACCACACGCCGGGCTTTCCCTCGGCCGCCCGGTTCGTGGCGCAGGCCTTCATGGGGATCAATCTCGACAACAAGGCGCTGCCCGGGGTCTACATCGCCGTCGTGATGGGCCGCAACGCCGGCTTCCTCACCGCCGCCTCGGCCCTGGGCAAGAAGTTCCCGGACGACGGCCCGCACCTCATCTACCTGCCCGAGCGGGTGTTCGATCCCGAGGCCTTCGTCGCCGCGGTCAAGGCGACCCACGAGCGGCACGGG
This sequence comes from uncultured Geminicoccaceae bacterium, assembly GCA_964460465.1. GTDB lineage: Bacteria > Pseudomonadota > Alphaproteobacteria > Geminicoccales > Geminicoccaceae > SLRI01. Next base: position 30,578 of record CAYWSB010000034.1, read on the forward strand.
CGCTGCATTGTCGCCGTCTCCGAGGGCATCCACGATGCCGCGGGCCAGCCGATCCTGGGGCAGCTCGGCAAGGCGCTGGCCAAGGATGCGCACGGCAATGTCGAGCTCTCGGGCACCGGCGCCCTCGCCGACCGCCTCGCCGATCTGGTCAAGGCCCGCCTCGGCATCAAGCGGGTCAGGGCCGACACCTTCGGCTACATGCAGCGCTCCTTCGTCGGCTGCGTCTCGGACGTCGACCAGCGCGAGGCCAGGGAGGTGGGCGAGAAGGCGGTCAAGTACGCGCTATGGGGCGACCGCGACGGCTCGGTGGTGATCCAGCGGGTCGGCAACTACCAGGTCGACTACGACCTCCTGCCGCTGGAAGCCGTGGCCGCCAAGACCCGGACCATGCCGGACCACTTCATCGACGCGGCCGGCACCGGCGTCACCGACGCGTTTCACCTCTATCTCCGGCCGTTGCTCGGCTCGGGCATGCCGAACGAGTTCCGGCTGCAGGGCAGCAACCGCGTGGCGAAGATCCGCAGGGCCGGTTGAGCAACAGGAAAGAAGAGGAAATGTGGGGAGGCAGCGCCTCCCCACGCCCCGCCTTTCCTCGGAAGACCGGGTAAAGGGCTCCCCGTCCCGGCGCGGCCGGCGTGCGGCGTCGGACCGGGACCGCAACGACCCCTGGGGTCGCGTTCGGCGGGAGCTCGGGTCGGGTGACCGGATCGGTCTCTTGGCTTTCGGTCGGTCGGGCGTTTCGCAGTGGTGCCGAGCAGCCTGCGCCACCGGCTGGTTCTAGAACCAATAATCCCGCACGCACCGGCCGTCACCGGGCAGATCCTCGAAGCTGTCCAGCCCGTCGAATCTGTCGATCGTCAGGTCGGCGACCGCCTCCGGCGGCGCGAGGCGGACGTTGACGGCGATGCGGCGGCGGCCGTCCTCGTCCGTTTGCAGGCCGCGCCAGGCGAGCACGCAGCCGCAGACGGGGCAGAAGTGGATCTCGAGCGACGGGCGCTTGCTTTCCGGCCGCGTGTAGGTGGTGCCGTTGCCGCCGATCCGGATGCGCTCGTTCTCGTAGTCGTAGGCCCAGAGGGCGCCGTAGCGGCGACAGAGCGTGCAGTTGCAGACCGTGATGGAGCCCGGGTCGCCCTCGAGCGTCCACTGGAGCTTGCCGCAGTGGCAGGTGCCGGTCAGCATCGGATAGCCTCCCTCCTTGCCAAGTCCTTTGCAGGATACTCGCCACTGCCAGCCACGGCCACCCCGAGAAGTCCGGAGGGGGCCGCGGGGGAACTCAGTTCCCCCGCCCTCTTCTGCCTCCCCTAATTGCCCCGTCACGGCAAGGGCGGGGCGACCGGCTTGCGCCGCATGCCCGAGAGCGCGTTGACGGCGATGGCGAGCAGGATCAGCCCGCCGCCGGCGAGGGTGGTCCGGCTCGCCGTCTCGCCAAGCACGAGGAACGCCCAGACCGGCGCCAGCACAACCTCGGCCATGGTCAAGAGGGCGAGTTCGGCCGCGGGCACGACCCGGCTGCCGAGCGTATAGAGCGCCATGCCGAGCGCCAGGAGGCCGGCGCCCATGGCGAGCGACAGGGCGATGTCGTGCGCCGGCACCAGGAGGACGCCGCCGGTCGCCGCCAGCGCGGCCATGGCGGCCAGCATCGAGAGGCCGCCGCCGAGGATCACGGCCGGCATCATGTCCTCGAGCCGGCCCCAGCGCAGCGCCACGGTGAAGACCGCGAAGCCCAGGGCCGAGGCCAGGGCGGCGAGGTTGCCGACCAGCGCACCCCGCGCCAGCCCGCCGCCGACCATCACCACCATCCCGGCCACGGCTACGGCCATGGCGGCCCAGGTCGCGCGGCGGACGGGCTCGCCCAGGACGAGGCGGCCGAGGACCGCCGCGAGGAAAGGCGAGGCGGCGAACAGCAGCACGGCATTGGCGATGGTGGTGGTCTGGATGGCGTGGATGGCGCCGGCGAAGGCGACGACGAGGCCGAGACCTGCCGCCAGCCCTGCCCGGCCGGTGCGGCGGATCGGCGCGAGCACGGCACCGCGCCTGACCGCCACCAGGAGCGCCAGCACCGGAACCATTCCGGCCGAGCGCCAGAACAGCACGGCCCAGGTGCCAGCCTCGTCGAGCAGGCGGATCACGGTGCCCATGGTCGACCACAAGATGGCGGCCGCCAGCACCAGCAGCACGCCCGTTCGATAGCTCATCTGTCGCCTTTTCCCGAAGCCGTCCGGCCGCCCGGAGTGCCTGCCTTCTGCCACGGATCAAGCCGCCGGGCGCGCCCCTCCTGCATCGGCCGGCAGCCTGCGGGGCACCGGCGTGGCCGGCGGAACACTGCCCGCCCGGCCCGCCTTGCCCCCGTCCGGCGCCGGGCGTATGTCCAAGCGTGGCAACGTCGCCCGTTCGATCCGCGAGACTCGATGCACCGTCATGTCGCTCGCCGCGTTCTGGTCCTCGCCGTGCTGACGACGATACTGGCCGCCTGCGGCCTCGGGGCGGCACCCGAGGCCGAGCGCCTGGCCCTCGATCCGCTGACCCTCGAGCGCACCGGCCGGCCCAACGACTTTCTGGTCTGCCCCGAGGGTCGCTGCCAGGCGGTGGCCGACCGCGTGTCGCCGGTGCTGCCCCTCGCGGCCGCCGACCAGCTTCGCCTCTGGGAGGAGGTGGTGACCGTCAGCCCGCGCACGCGGGTGCTGAAGCTCAACGAGACCGAGCTTCTGATCCACGCCGAGCAGCGCTCGCGCCTCATGCGCTTCGTCGACACGATCGTCATCCGCGTGCTGCCGCTCGACGACGGGCGGAGCAGCTTTGCCGCCTATTCGCGCTCGGAGGTCGGCTACGGCGACATGGGGGTGAACCGCGCCCGGCTCGAGGACTGGGTCGCCCGGGTCGAGGCCGCGGCCGGCGGCTGAGCGCCCGGGCACTCCCTCAGAGCCACTGCTTCCTGATCTGCGTCTTCAGGCTGTCCAGCATGACGGCGAGCAGCATCAGGCCGCCGCGGATCACCTGCATGTAGGAGGCATCCAGCCCCATCACGTTGATCGCGGTGTCGATGGTCGAAAGGAGCAGCACGCCGGCGAACACCCCCGACAGCCGGCCGATCCCGCCCCGGAGCGAGACGCCGCCGATCACCACCGCGGCGAAGGCCTCGAACAGCATCCCCACACCCAGATTGGGGGTGGCACCGTTGGTGCGCGACGCGAGCAGGAAGCCGGCCACGGCGGCGAGAACGCCGGAAAGGATGAAGGCCAGAAACAGCATCTTCTGGACGTCGATGCCGGCGCGGAAGGGGGCGATGGGGTTGCCGCCGATCAGCGTGAGGTAGCGGCCGAAGCGGGTGCGCCGGAGCAGCAGGCCGAAGACCGCATAGGCCAGGACGAGCAGGAGGATGAGCAGCGGGATGCCCCAGAGGCTGGTCGCGGCGATGCCGCGAAAGCCGTCCGGCAGGCCGTAGATCGACCGTCCGCCGGTAAGGATGAGGCCGAGGCCGCGGATCGCGATGTAGGTGGCGAGCGTGACGATGAAGGCGTTGATGCCGAGGCGCACGATCAGGAAGGCGTTGAACAGCCCGGCCACGGCCCCGAACGCCATGCAACAGGCGAGCACGACGACGGTTGGCAGCTCCCAGCCCGAGGCCGAGCCGCTCGTGGCCGCGAGCCATGCCCCCAGCATGGCGGAGAACGCCATCACCGATTCGACCGAGAGGTCCATGTGCCCGGCGATGATGCAGAAGGCGAGGCCGATCGCGATGATCCCGACGAACGTCGCGTGCTGCAGGATGTTCAGGAAAATGCCGATCTGGAAGAACCGGTCGATCGTGAGCGAGCAGACGACCAGGATGATGGCGAGGATGCCCCAGACCAGATGGTCGAGGACGAACTCGACGACGCGCGGGGCCAGGGCCGGCCCTGCTGCTGCTCTTGCCTGCATGCGGGATCCCGGGACGACGGCGGCGCCCGACCGCGGCGGGCCGGGCGCCCGGCCGGAAGGGGTTGGCTACTCGACGACCTGGACGGGGTCCTTGGGCGGGGTGAGGTTGCCCCAGAAGCGGGTGTCGTCGACGTTCTCGGCGGTGATCGCCGCCCCGGGCACCTTGAGGTTGGGGCCCCACGCCTCGATCGTGAGCTCGCCCTCGAGGCCGGCTACGTCGTACGTGCCGGGCTCCAGGGGCTCGCCGCGCAGGATCTTCGGCATGAACATGGCGAGCCCGTAGATCTGCGCGTAGAGCGGCTGCTCGACCTCGACCTGCTGCCAGCCGTTGCGGATGTTGTCGAGGCCGACCGGGGCGCCGTTCGAGGCCATCAGCATGACCTGGCCGGGCTCCATGCCCTGGGCCTCCATGATCGCGACGATCGGCACGGTCAGGTGTGCCGCATGCGCGAAGACGAGGTCGATGTCGTCGGTGACCAGGAGCTGGTCCTCGAAGATGCGCCCGGCATTGGTGGCCTCCCACTCGAGCGCCGCCTTGGTCACGATCTCGACCTCGGGCGCCTGCTCGGCCATAACGGCCTCGAAGCCCTTCTGGATGTCGAGCGTGTAGTTGTCCCCCGGATCGCCCAGGATCTGCAGGATGGTCCCCTGCGCACCGCCGTGCCGCTCGGTCAGGAGGCGGATCGCCTCGCCGGCCGCGACCTCGCCGATCTCGATGGTGCCGGCGACCGAGGTGAGCTCGAACTCGGTCGAGGTGATCAGCCGGTCGTAGTTGACCACCTTGATGCCGGCCGCGCGCGCCTTCTCGATGCCCGGCACGATGGCGTCGAAGTCCACCGCGTTCATGATGATCGCATCGGGCTGGAGCGCGATCACGTCCTCGAGCTGGTTGAGCTGCCGGTCGGCGCGGTTCTGCGCGTCGAGCGAGACGACGGTGTAGCCCATCTCGCCGAAGATGTTCTCGATCGCCGCCTGGCTCTCGGTCTGGAACTCGTCGAGGAGCGTCGGGATCATGTAGTAGATCGTGCCCTCCTCGGCCGCGTTGCCGGGCCCGGCGAGGGCACCAAGGGTGAGGGCCGAGGCGGCCAGAAGGCAAAGTCGACGACGTGCGATGCGCATGGCGCGTCCCCCTTCTTGGTATCGTGAGCGGACCAGCTATCCACCCGTAGCCCCGACTTGGCAAGGGGGCACGAGCGGCGCGGCGAACGGGCTGACGCCCCTCGGCGTTCAGCCGCCGGCATCGGCTGCAGCGCTACGCCTTGCCCTCCGGCAAGAGCTGGCCGCCGTCGACGATGATCGTGGTGCCGGTGATGTAGCGCGCCTCGTCGGAGGCGAGGAAGAGGACGGCGTTGCCGATGTCGCGCGGCGTGCCGAGCTCGCCCATCGGGATCGAGGCTGCCATCTCGGCGATGTAGGCGGGCGAGCGCTCGGCCTCGATCGCCTCGGTCAGGATGTTGCCGGGCTCGACCCCGTTGACGGTGATCCCGAAGGTCGCGTTCTCCAGCGCCGCCGCCCGGATCAGCCCGTTGATGCCGGCCTTGCTGGCGGCGTAGTGGGCGTGCTGCGGCGGCACGACCCGTGGCCCGGTGATCGACGAGGTCAGCACGACCCGCCCGTAGCGCTGCGGCCGCATCACCCGGATCGCCGCCTGGGCGGCGAGGAAGCAGCCGCGCAGGTTGACCGCCAGCACCCGGTCCCATTCGGCCACGGGGATGTCGACGAGGTCGTGCATCGGGAAGATGCCGGCGTTCTGCACCATGATGTCGAGCCGGCCGTGGGTCGCCACCGCGTGGTCGACGATCGCCTGGACGTCGGCGGCCTCGGAGACGTCGCAGCGCACGAAGCGGCCGCCGAGGCGTGCGGCGGTGGCCTCGCCCAGATCCGCCCGGGTGTCGCCGATGACCAGCCGCGCGCCCTCCTCGGCCAGCCGCTGGGCGATCCCGGCCCCGATCCCCCGCGCCGCCCCGATGACCACGGCGACCCTGTCCTGCACCCGACCCGTCATGCGCTTCTCTCCTGCTCCGGCAAGTCACGGCACCCACCGACTATGGGTCGGGCGGCGTCGCCGGGGAAGACCTCTTGGGCGCCCCTCCGGCCGGCGTCCGCATCAGGGGCCGGGGTCGCCGGCGGGTCGTCGGAGCCGCGGCTTGGGGTCGAGCGGGAAGAAGGGGAAGTAGGGCTCGGCCTCGACGAGCACGCGGGCGAAGGCGGGGCGTGCCGTCAGCCGGTCGAGGTAGCCCGCGAGTGCTGGATGCGTCGTGCCGAACGGTGCCACCGTGTCGGCATAGAAGAGGGCGGGCGCCGCCGCACAATCGGCGAGCGTGAAGCCCGGCTCCACCAGCCAGGTGCGGCCCGCCAGCCGGTCCTCGAGCATGTCGAGCGCCCGCGCGAGCAGCGCCCGCGCCTGCTCCACGCCAAAAGGATCGCGACGGCCCGCCGGGCGCAGCGCGTCGAGCACGATCTTCTGCATGGGCTCCTGTACATAGTGGTCGAGAAAGCGGTCCCAGAGCCGCACCTGCCAGCCCGCGTCCGGGTCCGCGGGCAAGAGCCGTGTCGGACCCGGGTAGAAGCTGTCCAGATACTCGACGACGATGGTCGATTCCGCGATCGTGCGGTCGCGCGCCCGGTCACGCAGCACCGGCATCTTGGCCAGCGGCCAGAGCGCCGTGAAGGCGGCGCGCGACCGCTCGTCGGCAAGATCGACGATGACCGGCTCGAAGGGCGTGGCGTTCTCGTAGAGCGCCACGAGCGTCTTGTGGCAGAAGGACGCCAGCGGGTGGAAGTGCAGCTCCAGGGTCATGACTGGCCTCCTCCTGGCACGCTGCCGCCGGACGGCCTGGCCGTCAGGCGGCGAGCTCGCCCGTGATCAGCGCCACGATCTCCTCGGCCGTCGCGGCACCGAGCTTGCGTTCGCCCGCCACCCGCCCCTGGCGCATGATCACCGCCCGGTCCGCCACCTGAAAGGCGTGCAGCACGTTGTGGGTAATGACCAGGACCGCCACGCCCTGGGCGCTGATCCTTCTGATCATCTCGAGCCCGCGCCGGGTCTGCTCGACACCGAGCGCCGCGAACGGCTCGTCGAGGAGCACAAGCCGGCCGCCCCAGTGGACGAACCGGCAGAGCTCGATCGCCTGCCGCTGGCCGCCCGAGAGATGCTCGACCGTGGTCCGCACGTCGGGGATGCGGGTGCCGAGGTCGCGCAGCGCCTGCTCGGTCTCCCGCTGCATCGCCGCCTCGTCCAGCAGCGGGAGGCCGAGAAAGCGCCGGACCCGCTCGCGGCCCATGAAGAAGTTGGCGACCGTGTCGGCATTCGGGCAGAGCGAGAGGTCCTGGTAGACCGTCTCGACCCCGAGCGCCTTGGCCGCGGCCGGGCCGTCCAGCGCCACCTCCCGGCCGTCGAAGAGCAGCCGGCCGCTGGAAGGCGGAAAAGTGCCCGAGATGATCTTGATCAGCGTCGACTTGCCGGCACCGTTGTCGCCGAGCAGCGCCACCACCTCGCCCGGAAAGATCTTGAAGCTTACCGCGTCGAGCGCCTGCACCGCGCCGAAGCGCTTGCCCACCCGGTCGATCTCCAGAAACGGCACCGGCTCGCCCAACCGCCGACCTCCACCACCTTCAGCCACGACGCCACCTGTGCCATGCCACGGCCGGCCCGCCGCTGCCAAGGGGACGATGCGGCCCGGCCGCGAGCCGGCACCCGTCGCCGGGATGATGCCGGAATGCCGGGGGCAACGGGTCACCTCGAAGACCCCTCCGGATCTGGGCGTGCCGCGTCTCCTCGCCGATCATGGTCCGAGCGAAGCAAGCCGCGGCTGGCCGGCGCGCCACCGCCGTCGCCGGCAAGCTCGACTACCCCCGCTAGCGCTGGCTCGACCGCCAGATGATCCGCCTCATCATGTGGCTCACCTTGGGCCCGACCGGCGGCAAGAGCCAGGTCGACGACACGTCATGGGAAAGCGTCGACGCCTTTGCCGACAGCCCCGTCGCCGCCGTCCCGCGAAGAGCCGTGCCAGTCGCCGCTGGGTGACCGTCGGCCCGACCGTCACCTCAGCCGGTCGAGGTCGACCGCCGCCCTGCAGGCCCGCCGCCAGCCGCGGGTCCGGAGGGCGCGGGCCGCGCGGTCCCCTGTTTTCCTACCCGTTGGGACAGGCGGCGCCGGCTTAACGGCAGATCGTGCCATGTGCTACGACTTCGGGGCGGGCGGTGCTCTCGCTGCCGGCATGTGGGAGGTGTGCGGCCATGGACGACACCCTTTACGGCATGCGTGATCGCAAGGGCGACTGGCAGCCCAGGGAGCCGCTGGAGACCGCACCGCTCTTCGTCTTCCCGCCGCGACCGTTGACGTTCCTGCGCTGGCTGCCGTCCTACTTCCTGCCCTGGAACGCGCTCTACTTCGCGCTGGCGGCGCTGTTCTGGTTCGCCTTGACGCCCGGCCTGGAGACGATGCGGACGCTGTCCTGGGACTGGACGCTCTGGATCCTCCTGCGCAACAGCGGTGCGGTGCTGCTCTTCTACGGCGTGTTCGAGCTGCGCCTCTACGTCCGGCGGGCCCAGGGCACGCGCTTCAAGTACAACGCACGCTTTCCGTCCGACACGCCGCGCAAGGGCCTGATCCTCGGCCGCCAGGACCTCGACAACATGGCGCGCACCTTCGGCACCGGCGTGCCGATCTGGAGTGCCTACGAGATCCTGATCCTCTGGGTGTTCGCCAATGGCTGGGTGCCGATGGCGAGCTTCGCCGCGCACTGGCCGTGGCTGCTCGCCATCCTGGTCGCGGCCAAGGTCTTCCACGAGGCGCACTTCTACCTGATCCACCGCCTCATCCACTTTCCGTGGCTCTATCGCCACGTCCATTCGGTCCACCACCAGGCGGTCAACCCGTCACCCTGGTCGAGCCTGTCGATGCATCCGGTCGAGCATCTGCTCTATTTCTCGGGTGCGCTGATCCATCTCGTGATTTTCTCGCACCCGCTGCTCGCGGTCTACCAGCTCTGCTATGCCGGGTTCGGCGCGATCGGCGGCCACTTCGGCTTCCACAAGATCGAGACCGGCGATCGAGCGGCCGTCGACACCGAGTCCTACGACCACTACCTGCACCACAAGTATTTCGAGGTGAACTACGGCAGTGGCCTCGTTCCCTTCGATCGCTGGCTCGGCACGTGGCACGACGGGACGCCGGAGGCCGACGCCCGCATGCGGGCCCGCCGGCGCGAGCTCAAGGGGAACCCGCGAGCGGCCGACGGCGACTGACCGTCGACTGCAGGGGACCGGGCTCCGTGACGTGCGCCCGACGCGCCGAGATCGCGGTGCGGCTGCCACCGCGCCGACTCATGACCACCTGGAGCGGCCACCCCTCGACGCGAGCGATGCCGTCCGACCGGTCGCATGGGACTATACGGGTGGCCGTGGCGCCGGTGCCGGCGGTGGCAGGGAGGAGGCGGGGAATGCATCGAGGATGGCGGCGCGGACCTTTGGCGGGATCGGGGCTGGCGCTGCTCGCCGGTCTCGTCGGCGACGCACGGGCGCAGGAGGCCGAGGCCGCCGCGGCCGGGGATCCGGTCCGGGAGCTGGTCGCACCGGTGGCGCTCTACCCCGATCCGCTGCTGGCGGCGGTGCTGCAGGCCTCGCCCTTTCCGATCGACGTGGTCCAGGCCGACCGCTTCCTGGACGACTACGCCCAGGACCAGACCCTGACCCCCCTCGCCCGACTGGGACCCGGCGCTGGTCGCGCTGCTCAACTACCCCTCGATCATCGACGAGCTGAACGCGGACCTCGACTGGACCCAGGCCCTCGGCGACGCCGTGTACGAGCAGATCGAGGCCGTCCAGGACGCCATCCAGGATCTGCGGACGGCCGCCTACAGCATGGGGATGCTGGCGAGCAACGAGGTGCAGGAGGTGGTGATCGAGGGCGGCATCATCGCCATCCGCCCGGCCTCGCCCGACGCCGTGGCCATCCCGGACTATGACGGTGCCGCCCTGATCGCGGCACTGGAGACCGTGGCGGCCGCACCGCCCGCAGCGCCGGAGGCCGAGACGGCCGCCGCCGAGCCCGCACCGGCGGAAGAGGCGGCATCGGCGGAAGAGGCGGCACCGACGGCCACCGCGACGGCCGAGGTCACCATCGAGGTGCAGCCGGCCGGGGTGCAGCCGGCCGAGGCGCCGCCGGCCGAAGCCTACGCCTACGCCGAGCCGGCCGCCCCGACCTATGCCAGCGCCCCCGTCTACGCCGCGCCACCGCCCCCGGTCTACTACGCCGAGCCGGCGTCCTCCTACTGGGGCACGGGTGCGGCCTTCGCCGGCGGGGCCATCCTCGGCGGCCTGCTCGGCTATGCGCAGGCCGACGATGACGACGACGACTGGGACTGGGACGGCGGCGACATCGAGATCGACCGCAGCCGCGAGATCAACATCGAGGACAGCAACATCGTGGCTGGCGACCGGGTGCGACGCACCGACAGCAGCCAGGTCACGGCCGGCCTGCGCGACCGTCGCGACAGTGGTGCTGCCGCCGCCCCGCGGCGCGAG
>CAYWSB010000035.1:0-40901 GCA_964460465.1 uncultured Geminicoccaceae bacterium
TCAAAACTACATCGACAATGCAGGATATGTACGGTCAGCGTGAAAATGCTCTAGGCGGCGCCCCCGGGCGTGCCGCCGCCGGCGGGCTGGGCGGCGGCCGCGGCGGCCTGGGCCTCCTGCAGCTTGCGCCGGTAGAGGGTGACGAAGTCGATCGGGTCGATCATCAGGGGCGGGAAGCCGCCGTCGCGGGTGGCATCCGCGACGATCCGCCGGGCGAACGGGAAGAGCAGCCGCGGGCACTCGATCATGACGAGCGCCTGCAGGCTCTCCTTGGGGATGTTCGAGAGCTGGAACACGCCGCCATAGGCCAGCTCCATCAGGAAGATCGCCTCGCCGGCCGCCTTGGCGTCGACATTGAGCTGCAGCGTCACCTCGTAGCGGTCCTCGCCCAGCGCGTTGGCGCCGACGTCGACCTTGATCTGGATCTCCGGCCGGCCGGCGCCCTGCGGTGCGGCCTGAGGCGCGCGCGGGTTCTCGAAGGACATGTCCTTGATGTACTGGGTGAGGATGGAGAGCCGCGGCTGTGCCGCCTGGCCCGCCTCGCCGCCGGCTCCGGCAGCCGCGGCACCGGGCGCGGTGCCGCCGTTGGGGCCCTGGTTCTGGTCGCTCATCACGGTCTGATCCCTAAGCTTAACGGGCGGAGGCCTGCCCCTGAGGCTGGTCCTCGGCCCCGATTTCCCAGCGCACGAGCTCGGCATTGCCCACGGCCAAGCCGGTCGCTGCGCGAATGAAGCCCCAGTGCGACACCACGGCCACATGCCGCCAGTCGGCCGCCGCGCGCATCGCCTGGGCGAACCGCCGCGAGCGCGCCTCGACCGACGCCTGGCTCTCGATCCGCCGGCCCCACCAGATTTCGTCGAGATCGCTGAAATCGAGGTCGGGCCACAGCCCGGCCAGGACCGAGGCGGGGCTGCCCTGGTCGCACGAGAACGCGCAACGCTCTCGTACCAACGGATCGACCCGGATGTCGAGCCCGAGCCGCTCGGCGATGATCAGCGCCGTCTCCAGCGCCCGGCGGTAGGGGCTGGCGACCAGCCGCCGAACACCGTGCTCGCGCAGCCGGTCGGCGGCGAGCCGCGCCTGCTCGCGGCCGGTCGCGGTGAGCGCGGGGTCCGGGATCGCAGCGTCGATCCGGGTGGTGTGGAAGTGGGTGTTCCAGAGCCCCTCGCCGTGACGGACCAGGATCACCGCGGCTTGTCCCAGCTGCCCCGCGGCGGCGGCATCTCGCCCCGCGCCTCCGCCAGCTCCTCGAACTCGCCCTCGATCACCACCGGCCGGGGCGGCCGCCGGCCGGCCGGCCCGGCCTGGCCCGCCCGGGCGGCGGCCGCAGCGTGGGCCTTGGCGACGACGGTCATCCGCGGCGCCAGCACCTTGTCGAACAGGGCCCGGCGGACCGGCGGCAGCAGCAGGAGAAAGCCGGCCGCGTCGGTGACGAAGCCCGGGACCAGCAGGAGCACGCCGGCGATCAGCAGGCACACCCCGGAGACCAGCTCGAACACCGGTGCGGCGCCGGCATCGAGCTGGGCGCGCGCCCGCTCGATCAGGCTGAAGCCCTGCTGGCGGATGCAGACCGTGCCGATCGCCGCGGTGAGCACGCAAAGCGCGAGCGTCGGCAGGAGGCCGATGCTGCCGCCGACCTCGATGAACACGGCGATCTCGGCCAGCGGCACGAGAATGAACAGCAGCAGGACAAGGAGAACGGGCGACATCGAACGCGGCTCGGCAGGCTGGTGGGCAGATCGGGGGAACGGTCGAAAACGGGTGGCGCCGGCGGCACCGAGACGTCGGGACGCTCGGGGACGCACCGGTTTGTTTTTTACCTGGCCACCTTATATAAGGTCGTGCAGCACACCCGCCACCGTACACCGTCCGGTGATGCGTGGCGAACCATCTCTCCCGAGGCCCTGCGCGATCGAGGACCATGTCCGAAAGCTTCGCCTTCATCGACATCATTTTTTTCGCCATGGTCGCCGCGTTCATCGCGTTCCGCTTGCGCAGCGTGCTCGGCCGCCGCACCGGCAACGAGCGGCGGCGCACCAACCCGTTCCTGACGGGTCCCGAGAAGAAGGCCGACGCCCAGACCAGCGACAACGTGGTCAAGCTGCCGGAGCGGCATGCCAGCCAGCAGGCCGAGGAGTCCGGGTTCGGCGCGATCAAGGACGCTGGGCTGAAGCGCGGCCTGACCGACATCCGCTTGGCCGACCCGCATTTCGACCTGGACGGGTTCCTGCAGGGGGCGCGGGCGGCGTTCGGCATGATCATCGAGGGCTTCGCCAGCGGCGACAAGGCGACCCTGCGCCCGCTCCTCGCCGACGCCGTCTACGGCAGCTTCGCCGCGGCGATCGATGCGCGCGAGGCCGCGGGCGAGCGGCTGACCACCGAGATCGTCTCGATGCGCGAGTGCCAGGTGGCCGAGGCCGGCATGGACGGTCCTTATGCCAAGCTGACGGTGCGCTTCGTCACCGAGCAGATCAACGCGACGCGCGATGCCGAGGGCATCGTCGTGGACGGCGACGCCTCGCAGATCGCCGAGGTGGTCGATCTCTGGACGTTCGCCCGCGACACCCGAACCGACGATCCGAACTGGCAGCTGGTCGAGACCCGCACGCCCGAGTGAGCGCTGGTGACGCGGATGCGGCTGCCGACCGCCGGCTTCTTGGCCTTCACGCTCGTCCTGGCCGCATGCGAGCGGCCGGCGCCCGAGGCGCCGCTGCCGTTCGCCCTCGAGCCGGTCGGCTTCGCGGCCTTGGACGGCTGGGCCGTCGACGCGCCCAGCGAGGCGCTAATCGCCTTCCTGCGCTCCTGCGCGCCGATCCTGCGCCGCGACCCGGCCGCGGCGTTCGCGAGCGAGCCGCTCGCCGGCAGCAATGCCGACTGGCAGGCCGCCTGCCGGAGCGCCCAGGCGCTGCCCGCCGCCGACGATGCCGCGGCACGGGGGTTCTTCGAGACGTGGTTCCAGCCCTACCGCGTTCTCGCCGAGGGCGAGGCCGAGGGGCTCTTCACCGGCTACTACGAGCCGCTCCTGACCGGCTCGGCCGAGCCGATCCCGGGCGGCACCCCGCTGCGCCGGGCGCCGGGCGACATCGTCACGGTCGAGCTCAGCCTGTTCGCCGAGGATCTCGCGGATCGCCGGGTGCGCGGGCGGGTCAACGGCGACCGGCTGGTGCCCTATTTCGACCGCGGCGAGATCGAGCGCGGGGCGCTCGACGGGCGCGCGCTCGAGCTGGTCTGGGTGGACGATCCGATCAAGAAGTTCTTCCTGCAGATCCAGGGCTCGGGGCTGGTGCAGCTCGACGACGGGCGGCTCTTGCGGGTCGGCTATGCCGACCAGAACGGCCGCGCCTACCGGCCGATCGGCCGCGACCTCATCGAGATGGGCGAGCTGACCCGCGAGACGGTGTCGCTGCAGAGCATCGACGCCTGGCTCAGGGCCAACCCGGACCGCGCCGACGCGCTGATGGACAAGAACCCGTCCTACGTCTTCTTCCAGCTCCAGGGCGAGGCCGAGGCGCTGGAGGGGCCGCTCGGGGCCCAGGGCGTGCCGCTCCTGGCCGGCCGCTCGCTCGCCGTCGATCGCCGCTACATCCCCTATGGTGCCCCGGTGTGGCTCGAGACCACGGCGCCCTTCCCCGCGGGTGACGCACCGTTCAAGCGGCTGATGATCGCCCAGGACACGGGCGGGGCGATCCGCGGCGGGGTGCGCGGCGACGTCTTCTGGGGGGCCGGGGACTTGGCCGAGCACGTCGCAGGCCATATGAACAGTCGCGGCCGCTACTACGTCCTCCTGCCCAAAGCGGCCGTGCCCACCAGCTGACGGCGGCCGAGCCCACGCCGACGAAGGAACCCCATGGCCACGACCTCCGATGCGGCCACGACAGCCGAGGGCGCCACGCCGGTGGCAGGCGCCACGCCGCGGGCCGGGACCGCGCCGGCCGCCGCCCGGCCGCGCGTGGCGCTGTTCGTCACCTGCCTCGTCGACCTCTTCCGGCCGTCGGTCGGGTTTGCGGCGATCCGCCTGCTCGAGCAGGCGGGCTGCGCCGTCGAGGTGCCGGAGAGCCAGACCTGCTGCGGCCAGCCGGCCTTCAACAGCGGCGACCGGGCGACCACCGAGGCCATCGCCCGCGGCATTCTCGATGCCTTCGAGGGCTACGACTACGTCGTCGCCCCCTCGGGCTCGTGCGCCGGGATGCTGGCCCGGCACCTGCCCGAGCTGTTCGAGCACGAGCCGGCGACGCGGGCCCGGGCCGAGGCGCTGGCGGCGCGCTGCCACGAGCTGGTGAGCTTTCTCGTCGACGTCCGCGGCGTGACCACGGTGGCGAGCGACTTCAAGGGCCGGGTGACCTATCACGACAGCTGCTCGGGCCTGCGCGAGATGACGGTGAAGGCGCAGCCGCGCCGGCTGCTGCTCTCGCTCCCCGGCGTGGACCTCGTCGAGATGCGCGAGCCCGAGACCTGCTGCGGCTTCGGCGGAACCTTCTGCGTCAAGTACCCGACGATCTCGACCAAGATGGTCGAGAACAAGGCCGACGACATCGCCGCCACCGGCGCCGACACGCTGGCCGCGGGCGATCTCGGCTGCCTCATGAACATGGCCGGCCTGCTCAAGCGCCGCGGCTCGGCCGTACGCGCCTACCACGTCGCCGAGATCCTGGCCGGCCCGGAGACGGCGCCGGGCGGCACGACGCCGCCGATCGCCGAGCCGCGGCCACGCTGAGCGGAAAGGAACGCCGCCATGCAAGCCACATCGCTGGCCTTCGAGGCCAAGGCCAAGGAGGCGCTGGCCAACCCGGCGCTGCAGGACGCCATGGCCAGGATCAAGACCGGCTGGCAGGCGAACCGGACCCGGGCGGCCGCCGCCCTGCCCGAGTTCGAGGCGCTGCGCGATCGCGGCCGGGCGATCAAGAACCACACGCTCGCGCATCTCGACCTCTATCTCGAGCAGTTCGAAGCCAATGTCGCCGCCCGGGGCGGCCACGTGCACTACGCCCGTGACGCCGCCGAGGCGCGGCGGATCGTGCTCGAGCTCTGCCGCTCGGCCGAGGCCCGGGCGGTCACCAAGTCGAAGTCGATGGTCGCCGAGGAGATCGGCATCAACGAGTATCTCGAGGCCAACGGCATCGAGCGGATCGAGACCGATCTCGGCGAGTACATCATCCAGCTCAGGAAGGAGCCGCCCAGCCATCTCGTGGGGCCGGCGGCGCATCTGACCAAGGACCAGATCTCCGACACCTTCCACCGGCACCACAAGAGCCCGCGCCTCGAGGATCCCGCCGAGCTCGTGGCCGAGGCCCGGCGGGTGCTGCGGGAGAAGTATTTCGAGGCCGACGTCGGCATCACCGGCGCGAATTTCCTGATCGCCGACACGGGCAGCTTCGTCACCGTCACCAACGAGGGCAATGCCGAGCTGACCCAGGGCCTGCCGCGCACCCACGTCGTCATCACCTCGCTCGAGAAGCTGGTGCCGACCCTCGACGACGCCTTCGTGCTCCTGCGGCTGCTCGCCCGCTCGGCCACCGGCCAGGAGTTCTCCTCCTACACCACGCTGATGACCGGCCCGCGCCGGCCGGGCGATCTCGACGGGCCCGAGACCCTGCACATCGTGCTGGTCGACAACGGCCGGACGCGGATGCTGGGCACCGCCTTTCAGGAGATGCTGCGCTGCATCCGCTGCGGCGCCTGCATGAACCACTGCCCGGTCTATCTCGCCGCCGGCGGGCACGCCTACGGCTGGGTCTATGTCGGGCCCATGGGCTCGGTGCTGACCCCGCAGTTCGCCGGCATCGAGCACACCCACACCCTGCCCAACGCCTCGACCTTCTGCGGCAAGTGCGAGGAGGTCTGCCCGGTGCGCATCCCGCTGCCCAAGCTGATGCGGCACTGGCGCGAGGTGCAGTTCACCAGCGGCCTGACCCCGCCCACCGCCCGCTATGGGCTCGGTCTCTGGGCCTTCGCCGCCCGGCGACCGGCCCTCTACCGGGCGGTGACCCGGCTCGCCATGGGGCTGCTCGGCCTGCTCGGCCGCAAGGCCGGCCGCTTCCGCAGCCTGCCCCTGGCCGGCGGCTGGACCGGGAGCCGCGATCTCCCGGCACCGGCGGGCCCGACCTTCATGGCGGCCTACAAGAAGTCGCGGGCCGGGGTGTCGTGAGCGACGCCAGGGCCGCCGTCCTCGGCCGCATCCGCGAGGCCCTCGACCGCACGCCCGAGGCGGAGGCCAGGGCCAGAGAGCGGGTCGCCGCCTGGGCCGCCGACCGCCATCCCGAGCTCGTCCCGGCGCGCGGCCAGCTGGCGCCGGAGGACCGCATCGGCCTGTTCATCGAGCAGGCCCGGGCGGTGCAGACGGAGGTCGAGCGGGTGACCGGGCCGGCGGCGATTCCGGCCGTGGTCGCCCGCTACCTGCGCCGGCACAACCTGCCGCAGAAGCTGGCCATGGCGCCCGAGCCGGCGCTCGACCTCGCCGACTGGGCGAGCCAGCCCCTGCTGCGCATTCGTCGCGGCACCGCCGATGCCGGCGACACCACGGGCCTGACGCTGGCCACCGCCGGCGTGGCCGAGACCGGCACGCTGCTGCTCGCCTCCTCGGCCGAGCGGCCGACCCTGCTCGCCTTCCTGCCCGAGACCTGCATCGTCGTGCTCGGCACCGACCGGGTCGTCGGCAGCTACGAGCAGGCGGTGGCGCTGCATCGCGAGGAGGCGGCCGGCCTGCCGCGCTCGCTCAACTTCGTCACCGGCCCGTCACGCACCGGCGACATCGCCCAGAAGCTGGAGCTGGGAGCGCACGGCCCGCGCCGGCTCCTCGTCGTGCTGGTCGACCCGGCCGACCAGCCGCCCGGGACGTGAGGCGCGAGCGGGCACCCTCGCCCGACGAGCTCCGCCTCTGGCGGCAGGTCATGCGCGACGCGACGCCGCTCGCCGGCCGGGCCCTGGCGGCCGAGCCGCCGGCCGGTGCCGCGGACGGGCCGCCGCCGACATCGGCGAGTCCGCCGCCGGAGCCGGCCCGGACGGTGGTGCCCGCCCGGCCGCCCGGGCCGGCCCGGCAACCGCCGGCGCACGGCATCGAGCGGCGCACGCTCAAGCGGCTCGAGCGCGGCCTCGTCTCGATCGACGCCAGGGTCGACCTGCACGGCATGACCCAGGAGGAGGCGCACCGCCACCTGGCGCTGCTGCTCGCCCACCACCAGCGCCAGGGGGCGCGCTGCATCCTCGTCATCACCGGGATGGGCGAGCGGACCACGGGCGGCGTGCTGCGCCGCATGACGCCCCGCTGGCTCAACGAGCCCGCCAACGCCGCCCGGGTGATCGCCTACAGTCCGGCGCAACGGCGGCACGGCGGCGAGGGGGCGCTCTACGTGCTGCTCAGGCGGCCGCGCTGAGGCTCAGGGCCGGGTGGCGAGAATCGCCGCGCGGCCGGGGCCGAGGGCGGCGACGGTGCGGACCTCGAGGCCCAGGAGCTCGACGAGCCCGGCCAGCCGGGCGGCCTCGTCCCGGGGCACGCCGAGGGCGAGGCGGCCGCGGGGTGCGAGCAGGCGACAGGCCTCCTCGAGGATGCGGAGCGGCTCGTCGCTCTGCTCGAGCGCACCGTTGACGAGGACCACGTCGGCGATCGCATCGTCGAGCGGGACGGCGGCGAGGGCGGCCCGGCGGTAGCCGAGGTCGGCGAAGACCCAGCGGTCGCGCAGCGCATTGGCGTGCTCGAGGTCGGCACGGCGCTCGACGATGCCGCGAACCCGGCCGGCGGCCCCGACCCGGCGCATCCCGCGCAGGCCGTCCGCCAGGTTCCGGCAGCCGAGGTCGATCAGGGTCTCGCCGGGTGCGGCGGCCGCGAGCTCGACGAGGCTCGGTGCGGCGTCGCCGTGCGGCTCGGCGTCGAGCTGCGCGATCGCGGCCGTGATCTGGCCGAGCGGCGGGTGCGTGATGGTCCTGGTCGTGCGCATGGTCGTTTCCCCTCGTCGGTCCGATCGCGGCCTCGGTCACGGCCGCGGATTGGGTTGATTGTCCGGGCATGCTAGGATCGGGTCTAGGCAGCGGGGGCAGCCGGTCGATGCCGTGGGGGAAGCCGGCGTGCCCGGTGTCGCTGCAGCGGAGGGGGGACGACCGATGACAGCCGCCGACCTGGAGCACCCTGCCCTCCGGCCGCCGCGGCTGGCGCGGGTCGGCGAGCCCCTGACGACGGCCGTGGCGCTGGCCGGCAAGCGCGTCACCTGGCTCACCGCGCACGGCCCGCGGCCGCGCTTCCTCGCCTGTCGCGCCGGTCGCTTCGCGCTCCTCGAGGCCCTGGTCCCGCCGGTGCGGATCGCCCAGCGCCGGCCCGGCGCCGTGGTCGGGCGGGCGGCGCAGGCGCGCCGTCTCGTGCTGCATCTCGCCGGCCACGGGCGCTACCGTGCCGGCGCGACGGTGGTCGATCAGCGTCCGGGTGACGTGGTCGTGATCGCCGACGCCGCACCGGTCGAGGTGACGCATCCGGCCGGCGCGCACGTCGTGGCACTCGCCCTGCCCCCCGCCTCGCCGGCCGCGGCCGCCTTGCCGATCCGGCGGCTCGGCGGCGCACCGGCGCGGCTCGTGACCGCCGAGGTCGAGACGCTGATCGCGGCGCCGGCGGTCGGTGAGGCGTTGCAGACCGGCCTCGTGCATCGCGTGGCCGGGCTCGTGGACCTGGCGCTCGCCGACGCGGCGCTGGCGACGGGCGATCCGCTGTCGGCGAGGCGGCAGGAGGTGCTGGGCTGGCTCGAGGCGCATTTCACCGACCCGGACCTCTCGGCCGCAGCGGCGGCCGAGGCGCTCGGCCTGTCGCGGCGCTGGCTGCACGCGCTGCTGCGGGCGTCGGGCACGAGCTTTCGCGACTTCCTGACCCGGCGGCGGCTCGAGACCTGCCGCGCCCGCCTGGAGGATCCGGCGCTCGCCCACCAGTCGATCACGGCCATCGCCCTGGCGAGCGGCTTCAACGACCTCTCTACCTTCTATCGCCGGTTCCGAACGCACTACCGGACGACGCCGCGGGCGGTTCGCGCGGCCGCATCGCGGGCCGCTGGCCGGTGACCGGTGACCGGTGACCGCGCGCCTACCGTCCCGCGTCGCGATCGGCTAGGCTCGACGTCGATCCGGAGGAGCGAGCGATGACAGAGGTTGTGCCCGGGGCTCTGGCGCCGGCCCGGCTGCGGCGGGTGGTCGATGTCGAGCACGTGACGGCGGCGCTCGCCGCCCTGGTGCCAGGGGCGTCGGCCGCGGTGCTCGGCCACGACCGGGCGCGCGAGGCGATCGAGCTCGGCCTGGCGCTGCCGATGGCGGGCGGTCATCTGTTCGTCATGGGCAGTCGCGGGGTCGGCCGGCGCACCCTGCTCAAGAGCGCCATCGACGCCGCCGCGGCGGGGCGGCCGCCGGGCGACGATCTCTGCTATGTCAGCGATTTCCAGGACCCGCGCTGCCCGCGGGCGCTGCACCTGCCGGCCGGGGTCGGCCGCAAGCTCGCCGCCGACATGGAGCGGCTGGTCGAGGACGTGGCCGATGCGCTCAAGGCGGCGTTCCAGAACGAGGGCTACCGGACCCGCCGCCAGGTCATCGAGGACGAGCTCAAGGAGCGGCAGGAGGAGGCCGTCGAGGGTGTGGAGAAGGAGGCCCGCGCCCACGACATCGCCCTCCTGCGGGCACCCACCGGCTTCATCTTCGCGCCGGTCCGCGACGGCAAGGTCCTGCAGCCCGACGCGTTCCAGGCCTTGGGCGAGGAGGAGCAGGCGCGGATCACCCGCACCATCGAGGCCCTGCAGAAGCGGCTCAAGGAGGCCCTCGCGGCGATCCCCGCCTGGATGCAGGACACCCGGGCGCGCATCCGTCAGCTCAACGACGAGACGGCGGCCCTGGCCGTCGGTCATCTCGTGGCGGCGTTGCGCGAGGCCTATGCCGACCATGCGGCGATCCTGACCTATCTCGATGGCCTCGAGGCCGACGTGCGCGGCCATATCGGGATCTTTCTCGGCTATGCCGAGGCGCAGGACCAGGCGCCGCATTCGATCGCCATCGACGAGCCGCCGCCGCCGTTCCGCCGCTACCGGGTCAACGTGCTCGTGGATCGCGGCGAGGGTGCGACCGCACCCGTGGTCTACGAGGACGAGCCGACCTTCGAGCGGCTGCTCGGGCGGATCGAGCAGCGGGCCGAGCAGGGTGTCCTGGTCACCGACTTCCTGATGATCCGCCCGGGCGCCCTGCACCAGGCCAATGGCGGCTTTCTCTATCTCGACGTGCGCAAGCTCCTGTCCCGGCCGGTGGCCTATGACGGTCTCAAGCGCGCCCTGAAGGCACGGGAGCTCAGGATCGAATCGCCGCTCGCGGCCATGGGCCTCCTGGCGACGCAGACGCTCGAGCCCGCGCCAGTGCCGCTCGACGTCAAGGTGGCGCTGCTCGGCGACCGGATGCTCTTCTACCTCCTGGCCGAGCTCGACCCGGAGTTCCCGGAGCTGTTCAAGATCGTGGCCGATTTCGACGACGACATCCGGGCCGCCGAGGACGGGATCGGTCGCTTCGCCCGCCACGTCGCCTGCGTGGCCGGCGAGGTCGGCCTGCGGCCGCTCTCATCGGGTGCCGTGGCCGGCTGCCTCGAGGACGCGCTGCGCCGGGCCGGCGACGTCGAGCGGCTCTCGGCCGACGTGGCCAGTCTGATCGACCTGATGCGCGAGGCCGACCACCTGGCGGCCCGGGCCGGTGCCACCTTGATCGAGGCGGATCACGTCGCCGCCGCCGTGGCGGCGCGCGAGCGGCGGCTGGCACGGATCCGCGACCGGGCGATCGAGCAGATCGACGAAGGCACGGTGCGGATCGCCACCGAGGGGCGGGTCACCGGCATGATCAATGGTCTGGCCGTGCTGCAGCTCGGCGGCTTCGCCTTCGGCCGGCCGAGCCGGATCACGGCGTCGGTGCGCATGGGCGCCGGCCGGCTCGTCGACATCGAGCGCGAGGCCAAGCTGGGCGGACCCCTGCACTCCAAGGGGGTGCTGATCCTCCAGGGCTACCTGGCGCAGACCTTCGCGCGGGACTCCCCGCTCGCCCTCTCGGCGTCGCTGGTGTTCGAGCAGTCCTATGGCGGGGTCGACGGCGACAGCGCCTCGTCGACCGAGCTCTACGCGCTCGTCTCGGCGATCGCCGAGGTGCCGATCCGCCAGGATCTCGCGGTCACCGGCTCGGTCAACCAGGCGGGCGAGGTGCAGGCGATCGGCGGGGTCAACGAGAAGATCGAGGGCTTCTTCGACGTCTGTGCGAGGCGCGGGCTGACCGGCACGCAGGGGGTCCTCATCCCGGCGGCCAACACCCGCCACCTGATGCTCGCCGACCGGGTGCTCGAGGCCGTGGATGCCGGCCGGTTCGCCGTCTACCCGATCGACCGGATCGAGGCGGGCCTGGCGCTGCTGACCGGGATGACGGTGGGCCAGCGCGGCCCGGACGGACGGTTTCCCGAGGGCACGCTCTTTGCCCGGGTCGAGGCGCGCCTCAAGACCTTCGCCGAGGCGCAGCGCCGCTTCGCCAAGCCGGCAGAGGGCGAGGCGAAGGCCGCGGGCGGGGGGGACGAGGCGTGACGGCCGCCACGCCGGCAGGGAGCACGGGGACCGTGGCGACGAGCGGCACGGTGACGGTGATCCTCACCGATCCCTGCGACTGGCAGGAGCCGGTGACCCGGGCCGCCCGGCTCGCCGCCGCGGGCGGCAAGCGGCTCAGGGTGATCCTGGCCGACAGCGGCGACCTGCTCACGGCCGCGAGCCTCGACTGCGTGCGCCTGATGGCCAGCGGCGGCCTCGTGAGCGACTTCGACCCGGCCGGGGCGCGCCGGCTGCTCAAGGCGCAGGCCGGGCGGCTCCGCCGGGAGATCGAGACCCTGGCGCGGCGGCTGCAGATCGAGGCCGAGCTGGTCGAGGCGACGCCCGAGACGGCGAGCCGGGTCTGGGCCGGCAGCACGGCACTCACCGTCTTCGGCCGCAGGCGCGGCGTGCTCCTCGTGGTCCACGCCGGCACGGCGGCGACGCTCGAGGTCGCCGCCAGCCTGGCGGCGGAGCGGCACCAGGCGGTGCGGCTGCTGACGGCGGCGGCGTCACCCGGGGCGGAGACGGCCGAGCTGGTCCGCCGGCTGCTCGGCCCCTGGCTGGCCGCGCCGGCGGCCGCACTGGCCGCCGACGCGCCGCTGGCGCTGGCCGGGCACGAGCGGGTGGCCGCTCTGGTGCTCGATCCGGCCTATGTCGAGGCCAGGAGCCTGAGCCCGGCGGCCCTGGTCCGGGAGGCCCGCCGCCTGCTGCAGGAGAACGGCAAGGGCTGAGCCTCAGGTGGTGGCGAGTGCCGCCGCGAGCGTGGCGGCGAAGCCGGGATAGGTGTCGCGGATCGCGGCCAGCACCGGCCCGCCCAGCGTGTCGAGCATCGCCTGGTCCGGCGGGGCGGTGATGCCGGCATCGGCGGCGCTGGCGAAGCCGAAGCCGGTGGCAGCGGCCACGCTCGCCGGCGTCTCGCCCGGATGGCAGCCGAGCAGCACGAAGCGGCCGTTTCGGACCTCGAGGACGGCGCGGTCGGTGACCAGCCGGCGGCCCTCCCTGCCGGGGGCGGTGACGAAGTCGACCCGCTCCACCAGGGTCCGCGGCCCGTGGTCGGTGCGAAAGAGGATGACGTTGGGGACCAGCGCGGCCAGGTAGGGGGCGCCGAAATTGCCGAGGAAGCGCTTCTCGAGCGCCTCTGGCCGGCCGAGGCCCAGGAGGTTGACCGCGCCGGTGGCGTCGATCTGCACGCCGGAGAGGAAGAAGGCGTCGAGGCGCCCTTGCGCGGCGCAGTCGAACAGCTCGCGGCCGCCGTCGGTGAAGGGGTTGTGCCGCTCGGCGCCGAGTATCGAGACGCGCAGCGCCCCGCCCGAGCGCTCGCGGGCGAGCAGGGCGGCCGCCGCCGGCACGGGCGAGGCGGCGCCCACGGCCACGTGGCGCAGGCCGGCGAGGTGTCGCGCGATGACCGCGATCATGACCAGCAGGCGGGCGGGCTCAGCCATCGGCGAGCCAGCGGTCGAGCCAGGCCGCGAAGCCGGCGGGGCTCGCGGCCGCGTCGGCATAGCCGGCGAGCGCCGCGGCATCGGGTGGGTAGCGGCCGCGCAGGCCGACGGGTGCCGCCCCCATGGGGGCCGCGGCCACCGCCTCGACATAGAGCGAGGGGATGGTGCCGGCGGCCCAGACGTCGTCGGCGAGGAGGTCGCGGGCGGTGATCTCCTCCACCGTGGCCAGGGTGCGCCGGGCCGCGTGCGCCGCCAGCATGAGCTCGCGCCGCACGCCGATCCAGAGATTGCCCTGGGCGTCGGCCAGGGCCGCGTGGCAGAGCAGGACGTCCGGGCGGATGGCGGGCACCAGCAGCAGCGGGCCGGCGCCGAACGGGTCGTCGAACACCCGCCAGTCGGGGCGAAGGAAGACGAGGTCGGAACCGATGACGCCGGCGAGCGGCAGGTGCGAGACGCCCTTCTCGGCCGCGGTCAGGCCGGCGTGGATGGCGGGGCAGGTGCTCTCGACCACGCGCACGGCGCCGGCCCGCCGGGCGCGCTCGAAGGCCGGGGCGAGCCCGAGCTCGCCGAGCGAGATCGCCGCCGTCTCGACCGTGGCGACGCAGCCGGCACCGACCAGAAGCTCGGCCTGCAGGCCGAGCTGCGGCAGGCCGACGAGCGCGAGGTCACGGGCACCGCGACGGATCAGCTCGCGCACCGTGACGAGCGAGCAGCCGGAGTAGTCCGGGGCCAGCGCCAGGCGGGCGCCGTCGGGGATGGCGGCGGCGAGCGATGCCGGGGTCGCGGGCGGCTGCACGGTCCGCCGCCGCTCAGGGCATGGCGACGAGGGCCGCCACCACCCGCCGCTCCTCGGCCAGGAGGAGGTTGAAGGTCCGGCAGGCCGACGGGGTCGGCATCGCCTCCACGGCGAGGCCGCGGCCGGCGAGCGCCCGGCGCAGCTCGAACGGCAGGAGGGGCGCCCTGGGGCCGAGGCCCAGCAGCAGGATCTCGGGCGGCGGCTCGACGCCGTCGAGCGCGGCGAGGCTCGCCAGCGTCACACCGGCAGCCGGGTCGACCGGCCAGAGCACGACCCCCTCGGGCAGCAGCAGAAGATGGCCCTGGTGCCAGGTCGAGCCGATGCGGAAGCCGCCGGGGCGATAGCCCGTCACCCCCATGCGGCCGGGCGGGGTCTCCTCGAGCAGGTCGAGCAGCTCCGCCATGCCGGGATCAGCCGCCGCGCCGGCCGGGCCGTCCGCCGGACGCTCCCTGCGGCGCCGGCCCCTCGACCGCCGGCAGCGTCTCGCGGCCGGCGTCGTCCGTCGCCTCGGCCTTGGCCCCGATGGCGCGGAGATTGAGATAGATGAGCGTGGGCGTGGAGACGTAGATGGTCGAGTAGGTGCCGACGATGACACCCCAGATCATTGCGAGCGTGAAGCCCTTGATGACCTCGCCGCCGAAGAGATAGAGCGAGAGCAGGGCCAGGAGCGTGGTCAGCGACGTCATCAGGGTGCGGGCCAGCGTCTCGTTCATGCTGACGTCGAGCAGCTCCGGGATCGCCATGGAGCGGTAGCGCCGGAGATTCTCGCGCACCCGGTCGAAGATGACGACGGTGTCGTTGAGCGAGTAGCCGACGATGGTGAGCACGGCGGCCACCGTGGTCAGGTTGACCTCGAGCCCGAGCAGGGCGAAGAGCCCGATGGTCAGGATCACGTCGTGCACCAGGGCGACGATGGCACCCACGCCGTACTGCCACTCGAAGCGGAACCAGATGTAGACGAGGACGGCGATCATCGCGAGGACCGTCGCCATGACGCCGGCCTGCAGCAGCTCCTCGCTGACCTTGGGCCCGACGAACTCGGTGCGGCGGTAGGAGACGCCGTCGCCGACGAGCTCGTCCAGCGCCCCCTGCACCGTGACCACCGCGGCCTGCTGGGCCGCCTCGTCGCCGTCCTGGCGGGCGATCCGGATCAGGACGTCGGTCTCCGCCCCGAACTCCTGCAGCGCCACCTCGCCGAGGCCGAGCTGGTTGAGGCTGCTGCGCATCGCGGCGAGGTCGGCGGGGCCCGGCGTCCTGACCTCCATCAGGATGCCGCCCTTGAAGTCGATGCCGAAGTTGAGACCCGGATAGAAGACGCCGACGATCGAGGCGACCATCAGCACCGCCGAGAGGACCATCGCCGGGATGCGCCAGCGGATGAAGCGGATCCGCGTGTTGTCGGGAACCAGTCGGAACTGCATCGGGAGGCCTCAGAGCGGCAGGGTGGCCGGTCGCGTTCGGCGATACCACAGCAGGATGGCGACACGGGTCACGAGCGTGGTCGTGAAGAGCGTGGTCAGGATGCCGATCGCGAGCGTGACCGCGAAGCCCTTCACCGGCCCGGAGCCGAACTCGAAGAGCAGGAGGGCGGCGATGAGCGTGGTCAGGTTGGCGTCGATGATCGCCCGCATCGCCTCGCTGAAGCCCGTCTCGATCGCCGAGAGCGACGTTCGGCCGGCGCGCATCTCCTCGCGGATGCGCTCGAAGATCAGCACGTTGGAATCGACCGCCATGCCGATCGTGAGCACGATCCCGGCGATGCCGGGCAGGGTGAGCGTCGCCCCCAGGGACGACAGGGCGGCCACGATCAGCATCATGTTGCAGAAGAGTGCCAGGTCGGCGATCAGGCCGAAGCGGCCGTAGTAGAGCGCCATGAAGGCGGCGACCAGCACGATGCCGATGAGGCTCGCCGTCTGCCCGGCGGCCACGGAGTCGGCGCCGAGATCGGGGCCGACGCTGCGCTCCTCGAGGATGGTCAGGGGTGCCGGCAGGGCGCCGGCGCGGAGCAGGATGGCGAGCTGGTTGGCGCTCTCGACGGTGAAGCTGCCGGAGATGATGCCCGAGCCGCCGAGGATCGGCTCGCGGATGCGGGGGGCCGAGATCACCTCGTTGTCGAGCACGATGGCGAACAGCCGGCCGGTGTTCTGCTGGGTCAGCGTAGCGAACCGCCGGGCCCCGGCATTGTCGAAGCGGAAGCTGACGACCGGCTGGTTGTCCTGGAAGCTGGGCTGCGAATCGACCAGGTTCTCGCCCGAGAGCTCGGCCCGGCGCTGCACCACCCAGGCCGGCACGCCGTCCTCCGGATCGGCCGAGGGCACGAGCATCGTCCCGGGCGGCAGCCGGCCGGCCTGGGCGTCGGTCAGGCTCGCGTCCATGTCCACCATGTGGAAGGTGAGCCGGGCCGTGCGGCCGAGCAGCTCCTTGATGCTGGAGGGATCGCGCTCGCCCGGCACCTGGACCAGGATGCGGTCGTCGCCCTGGCGCTGGATCGCGGGCTCGCGGGTGCCGAGCTCGTCGATGCGGCGGCGCACCACCTCGAGCGACTGGTTGACCGCGGCCCTGACCTTCTCGGCCCGGCCCTCCTCGGAGAAGCCGATGGCGAGGCGCCCCTGGCCCTGGTCCTCGACGGTGAACTCCCGCGAGCCGCCGATGCCGAAGGCGTTCATCGGCAGGATCGGGTTCATCGCGTCGAGCTGGGCCATGGCGCGTGCAGCGTCGGCCGGATCGGTGAGGGTGAAGCGGACCATGCCCTCCTCGACGCCCAGGCCGCGATAGCCGATGCGCTCCCGGCGCAGCGCCAGCCGCACCTCGGAGACGAGGTCCTCGAGCCGCTCCTCGATCACCGTGTCGACGCCGACCTCGAGCAGGAGATGCGAGCCGCCCTGCAGGTCGAGGCCGAGATTGATCTGGCTCTTGGGCAGCCAGTCCGGCCACGCCTCGACCGTCTCGCGGGGGAAGAGGTTGGGCACGGCGGTGACGATGGCGGCCACGAGGACCACCACCACGGTCCAGATCTTCCAGGGCTGCAGGGCCTGCATCGAGCCGCTCTACCTCACTTCTTGAACAGCTTGCCCATGAAGCCGCCGCCGGTGTTGGTGTTGGCGGCGGGGGCGCCCGGCGTGGCGGTGCCGGGCTTGGGCTTGTTCACCACGTCGGCGATGGTCGAGCGCTGCACCTGGACCTGGACGTCCTTGGCGATCTCGACGGTGACCGTGGTCTCCTCGACCTTGGTGATCTTGCCGAGGATGCCGCCCGAGGTCAGCACCTGGTCGCCCCGCTTGAGGCTCTCGATCAGCGCCCGGTGCTCCTTGACCTTGCGCTGCTGCGGCCGGATGAGCAGGAAGTAGAACACCGCGAAGATGAGGATCAGGGGCAGCAGCGAGATGAAAAAATCGCCGCCGCCCGGGGACGCCGCCTGGGCGTAGGCCGGTGAGATGAGCATTCTTGTCCTCGAGGATGAGACACTGCAGACTGGCGCGCGTTCTATAACGCCGGCGCCGGCTTGGCAAACCCGTACCGCGGCCCCCGGCTGGCGGGCGGATGGCGGCGCGACCGGGCACCGGTCGCAGGCCCAACGCCGGACGCTGCCCCGTACCAGGAGATGGGAGCATGGCGCATTCGCGCAAGGACGAGGCCCGCGCGCTGGACAAGGACGAACTGGCGCTGGTCGAAAGGTCGCACCATCCGGAGGTGCAGGAACTGGCCGACGCGGAGCTGCTCGAGCTCCTGAAGCGGGTGCGCGAGCGGCGCGACCGGGCGCAGCGGCTGGCCCGCCAGCAGCGCCGCGAGCTGCGCGGCAAGGCGGCACCCCGGGGTGCCACGCCGGCCACCGGCGAAGCCGGCTCGAAGCTGAAGCTCGAGGTGCTGGCGATGGCGGTGCGCCGCCTCAACAGCGAGCGCGACCGGCGCCAGCGCAAGGGCGCCCGGGCG
The DNA here is from genome assembly GCA_964460465.1 of uncultured Geminicoccaceae bacterium. Lineage (GTDB taxonomy): Bacteria > Pseudomonadota > Alphaproteobacteria > Geminicoccales > Geminicoccaceae > SLRI01. The sequence goes on from CAYWSB010000035.1 coordinate 17,727, forward strand.
GAGCTCGTCGCCAATGCCGAGCGGGCGCTGGCGCTGCGGCAGGCGGCGCGGCAGCGCCGGCATCATCCCATCGGCCGGACTGCCAGCCAGGGGATTGCCGCCAATCCGAGCGAGAAGCGCGAGCAGCTCGCCCGGCCCATGGAGGTCGGCCGGGTGTCGCAGGCGGTGAAGAACGCCCAGGCGAAGCGCGACGCACGATGACCGATCCCGCCCTCCTGCCGCTGCTCGCCCGCATCGCCGATGCGCTCGAGCGGCGGAGCCCGCCGCGGGCCGCGACGCTCGGCCTGGGGCCGGCCCGCGCCTACGTGTTCGACGCCGCCAGCCGCTCCCTGCGGCCGGTGCCCAGGGTCGCCCGGATCGACTTCGAGCTGCTCTGCGGCATCGACCACGTGGCCGGCATCCTGCTCGACAACACCCGCCGCTTCGCCCGGGGCCTGCCGGCCAACAACGCGCTCTTGTGGGGTGCCCGCGGCATGGGCAAGTCGAGCCTGGTCAAGGCGGTGCACGGGCTGATCGAGAAGGAAGGGTTGCCGCTGGTCCTGGTCGAGATCCACCGCGAGGACATCGAGGCCCTGCCGACGCTGCTCCTGGCGCTGGCCGCCCAGGCCGAGCGGTTCCTCTTGTTCTGCGACGACCTCTCCTTCGATGCCGGCGAGAGCAGCTACAAGTCGCTGAAGGCGGTGCTCGAGGGCGGGCTCGAGGGCCGGCCCAGGAACGTCCTCTTCTACGCCACCTCCAACCGCCGCCACCTGATGCCCAGGCAGATGATCGAGAACGAGCGCGGCACCGCCATCCATCCCGGCGAGGCGGTCGAGGAGAAGGTGTCGCTCTCCGACCGGTTCGGGCTCTGGCTCGGCTTCCATCCCTGCAACCAGGAGACCTACCTGGCGATGGTCGAGCGCTACGCCGCCCATTTCGGCTTCGGCGTCGACCCGGAGGAGCTGCGCCGGGCGGCGCTCGAGTGGGCGACGACGCGCGGCAGCCGGTCGGGCCGGGTCGCCTGGCAGTTCATCCAGGACACGGCCGGCCGGCTGGGGCAAGAGCTGGACAGCTGAGCAAGGGAGGAGACGCCGATGACCCGTCCGCAGGCGAGCCCGGTCGTCCACATCGACGACGCGCGCTTCAAGGTGACCGAGTGGCGCTTCGCCCCCGGGGCCGAGACCGGCTGGCACCGGCACGGGCACGACTACGTGATCGTGCCCTTGACCGACGGTGTCCTGCACCTCGAGGAGCCGGGCGGCACCAGCCGCGACGCGCCGCTGGCGCAGCATGTCCCCTATTCCAGGCGGACCGGGGTCGAGCACAACGTGATCAATGGGGGTGCGAACGCTCTGGCCTTCCTCGAGGTCGAGGTGGTGGACGACCTGCCGGCGCAGCGGCGACTGGCCCTGCTCGAACGGTTCTGTGCCGCCTGGAACGCGCACGACCTCGACGGGCTGATGGCCTGCATGGCCGAGGACTGCGTCTTCCAGGCCTCGGCGGGGCCGGACGTGCAGGGCCGGCGCTATGTCGGCCGCGCGGCGGTGCGCGAGGCCTACGCGGCGATCTTCGCGGCCTTTCCCGACGCGCAGTGGCGGGACGGGCGGCACCGGGTCGCGGGCGATCTCGGCGTCTCGATGTGGCGGTTCACGGCGACGGATGCCGACGGGCGGCCGATCGAGGTCGAGGGCTGCGATCTCTTCGCCTTCGACGGCGAGCTGATCAGCCTCAAGAACTCGTTCCGGAAGCAGCGGACGGCCTGAACCGCTTTACAAGCCGGATACGGCATAGCACCTTGCGCGGGACGGCACGGGGAGGGGAGCGTGGCCACCATCAATTGCGACATGGGCGAGGGGTTCGGCCTCTATCGGATGGGCGACGATGCGGGCCTGATGCCGCTGATCTCCGTGGCCAACGTCGCCTGCGGCTTCCATGCCTCGGACTTCAACCACATGTGCGCCACGGTCCGGCTCGCCAAGCAGCACAACGTCAAGGTCGGGGCGCACCCGTCCCTGCCGGACCTGCAGGGCTTCGGCCGGCGCGAGATGAAGATCGGCCGCGAGGAGCTGAGGAACTGCCTCGTCTACCAGATCGGGGCCCTGAAGGGCTTCCTCGACGGCGAGGGGATGCCGCTCAACCACCTCAAGCCGCACGGCGTGCTCTACGGCATGGCGGCCCGCGACCCCGAGATCGCGCACGCCGTCTGCGACGCCGCCGACGTCTTCCAGGTGCCCATCATGGGCCTCTCCGGCACGCTGCACGAGACGGTATATCCCGAGCGCGGCCACGTCTTCTGGCCGGAGTTCTTCGCCGACCTCGACTATGCCGACGACGGCCGGCTGATCATCACCCGCGAGCACGAGGCCAAGCATCCGGCGACCTGTGCCGAGCGGGCGCTGCGCGCGGTGGCCGAGGGCCGGCTGCGCACGGTGGGCGGCAGGGAGCTGCCGGTCAAGGCCGAGACGGTCTGCGTCCACTCCGACACGCCCAATGCCGTCGCCATCGCCAAGGCGGTCAAGGACGCGCTCAAGGCCCATCTCGACGCCTGATCCGAGCCCAGAGCAACAAGGAAAGCCAGGGACCCATGGCCAAGGAGATCCTCTCGCCCCTGCCGGGGACGTTCTACCGCAAGCAGGCACCCGACCAGCCGCCGTTCAAGAGCGAGGGCGATCAGGTGGCGGAGGGCGACGTGATCGGCCTCGTCGAGGTGATGAAGAGCTTCCACGAGGTGAAGGCCAGCGCAGCGGGGAGGATCGAGGCGTTCCTGGTCGACAACGAGGACCCGGTGATGGCCGGCCAGCCGCTGGTCCGGCTGGGCTGACCGGAGCCGCGTCGTCTTGGCCAGGGGCAGGCTCCTCGTCGCCAATCGGGGCGAGATCGCGGTCCGGGTGATCCGGGCGGCGCGGGAGCTCGGCCTCGAGACGGTGCAGGTCTACAGCCAGGCCGATGCGCTGAGCCTGCCCGTGCAGCTCGCCGACGAGGCGATCGAGATCGGCCCGCCGCATGCGGCCAAGTCCTATCTGAGGATCGAGGCCATCCTCGAGGCGGCCACCAGGACCGGGGCCACCGCCGTGCATCCCGGCTACGGCTTTCTCGCCGAGAACGCGGCCTTCGCCGATGCGGTGGAGGCGGCCGGGCTCGCCTGGATCGGGCCTTCCGGCAGTGCGATCCGGCTGATGGGCGACAAGGTGGCGGCGAGGAGTGCGGCGCACGCCGTGCAGGTCCCGACGGTGCCGGGCAGCGAGGGGCATGTGGCGAACCTCGCCGAGGCCCGGCCGGTGGTCGAGCGCACGGGCTATCCGGTGATGATCAAGGCCGCGGCTGGCGGCGGCGGGCGCGGCATCCGCATCGCCCGGGACGAGGCCGAGTTCGAGCGGCTGCTGCCGCAGGCGAGCCAGGAGGCCAAGGCCGCGTTCGGCGACGGCGGGCTCTACCTCGAGAAGGTGATCGAGCGGGCGCGCCACGTCGAGGTCCAGATCCTCGGCGACGGCGAGCACGTCGTCCATCTGTTCGAGCGCGAATGCTCGCTGCAGCGGCGCCGGCAGAAGGTCTGGGAGGAGGCCCCCTCGCCGGCGCTCCGGCAGGAGACCCGCGAGGCGCTCTGCCGCTCGGCGGTGGCGCTGGCCAAGGCCGTCAACTACAAGGGTGCCGGCACGCTCGAGTATCTCTATGACGACCGGACGCACGATTTCTACTTCATCGAGATGAACACCCGGATCCAGGTCGAGCATCCGGTGACCGAGATGGTCACCGGCATCGACCTCGTGCGCGAGCAGATCCGGGTCTGCCTCGGCGAGCGGCTGCGCTTCGCCCAGGACGAGATCGCGCTCAGGGGCCACGCCATCGAGGTGCGGCTCAACGCCGAGGATCCGGGCAAGGGCTTCCTGCCGCACCCCGGCACGATCGAGGAGCTCAGGGTGCCCGGCGGACCCGGCGTGCGCTTCGACAGCCTGCTCTTTCCCGGCTACACGGTGCCGCCCTTCTACGATTCGCTGCTCGGCAAGCTGATCGTCTGGGACGAGGACCGCCAGGCCGCGATCACCCGGCTGATCCGGGCGCTGGGCGAGCTCGAGATCGGCGGGCTGCCGACGACCAAGGCGCTGCACCTGGCGCTGGCGCGCGACCCCGAGGTGCGTGCCGGGCGGTTCGACACGACCTGGCTCGAGCGCTGGCTCGAGCACAATGCCGATCTGATCGGGACAAAACCGGAGGTGGCCGGCTGATGCGCTATTCCTTTGGCGGTGACGAGCACGTCTTCGTCGAGGTCGACGAGAGCATGTCGCTCGAGGCCTTCTTCAAGGCACTGTCGATCACCAACGCGCTTCGCGACGAGGCGATCGACGGGGTGACCGAGATCTGCCCGGCCAATGCGTCCTTCCAGGTCAAGTTCGACCCGGACAAGATCAGCCCGGACGACATGCTGGCCGAGCTGAAGAAGCTCGAGCGGGCGGCGGCGAGCGCGCCCTCGGTGATCGAGACGCGGATCTTCGAGTTCCCGGTCTACTACAACGATCCCTGGACGCACGAGACGCTGATGCGGTTTCGCGACCGCCACCAGGACCCGAACGCCACCGACCTGGAATACGCGGCCAGGATCAACCACAAGGCCTCGGTGGACGAGTTCATCGCCGCCCACTCCGGGGCGCCCTGGTTCGTCTCCATGGTCGGCTTCGTCGCCGGGCTGCCGTTCCTCTACCAGATGGTCGACCGGCCGCGGCAGCTCGAGGTGCCCAAGTATCTCCGGCCGCGCACCGACACGCCCAAGCTGACCGTGGGCTATGGCGGCTGCTTCACGGCGATCTACTCGGTCCGGGGTGCCGGCGGCTACCAGATGTTCGGCATCACGCCGGTGCCGATCTACGACCCCAGGTCCGAGGTCGACTACATCAGCGACGAGACGATGTGCCTCTTCCGGCCCGGCGACATCGTCAAGTTCAAGTCGGTGGACCGGGCGCACTACGACCACGTCACGGCCGAGGTCGCGGCCGGCCGCTATGCGCCGAAGATGAAGACCGTCACCTTCTCGCTCGACGATTTCAACGCCGACATCGACGCCTACAACAAGAAGCTCGAGGGGGTGCTCAATGGTGCTTAAGGTCAAGGCGCCGGGCCTCGCCACCACCGTCCAGGACCTCGGCCGGCCGGGCTACTACCATCTGGGGATTCCGCTCTCCGGGGCGATGGACCAGCTCGCCCTCGTCGCCGCCAACCTGCTGGTCGGCAACGACGCGGGTGCGGCCGGGCTCGAGGCGGTGTTCATGGGCCCGGAGCTCGAGTTCACCGAGGACGCGGTGGTCGCCGTCTGCGGGGCGGAGCTGCCGCCCAAGCTCGACGGCACGGTGCAGCCGACCTGGACCAGCTTCGCCGTCAGGGCCGGCCAGACCCTGTCGTTCGACTACCTGAAGCAGGGTGCGCGGGCCTATATCGCGGTCTCGGGCGGGATCGACGTGCCGGTCGTGCTGGGCAGCCGCTCGACCTATCCGCTGGGCGGGCTCGGCGGCTTCGAGGGCCGGGCGCTCGCGGCCGGCGACGTGCTCAAGCGCCTGCCGGCGGCCGGTGCGGCCGCCGGGCGCAGCGTCCCCGAGGCGCTGCGCCGCGGGCCCGTGGGCTCGCCGGTCGAGCTGCGCATGCTGCCCGGGCTCTACTGGCACCGGATCACCGATGCGGCGGGCCGGCAGTTCTTCGCCGACACCTGGAAGGTTGCCCCCGAGGCCGACCGCATCGGCTACCGCTTCAGGGGCGGCAAGCCGCTCGCGTTCGTGCCGCGCGAGCAGCCCTTCGGCGCCGGCTCCGATCCCTCGAACATCGTCGATGCCTGCTACCCCTACGGCTCGATCCAGGTGCCGGGCGGCACCGAGCCCATCGTCCTCCATCGTGACGCCGTCTCCGGCGGCGGCTACATGATGGTGGGCACGGTGATCTCGGCCGACATGGACCTGATCGGCCAGCTCCAGCCGCACACCCCCGTCAAGTTCGTCGAGGTCGACATGCAGGGTGCGCTCGATGCCCGTCACGATCGCGCCGCCGTCCTCGACCGGATCCGCCAGCACCTCGCAAGCTAAGCCAGGAAGACCACACCGATGAACCAGTCGCTCGCCACCCGCCTCTGGCCGCAGGCCGGAGAAAGTTTCCTCGCCAAGACCGTGCTGGTCCTCGCGGGCTCGCTCCTCCTGATCGCTTCCGCCAAGGTCCAGGTGCCGTTCTGGCCGGTGCCGATGACGATGCAGACCTTCGTCGTGCTGGGCATCGGGGCCGCCTACGGCGCCAGGCTCGCCGGGCTCACCGTGCTGACCTACCTGGCCCAGGGGGCGATCGGCCTGCCGGTATTCGCCGCCGGCGGCGGCCTGGCGATGCTGGCCGGCCCCACCGCCGGCTACCTCTTGGGCTTCCTCGTGGCCGCGGTGCTGGTGGGGGCCTTGGCCGATCGCGGCTGGTGCCGCACCCGCGGCTCGACGGCCCTGGCCTTCCTCGCCGGCACGGCGGTGATGTTCACCATGGGTGTGGGCTGGCTGGCGGTGCTGTTCGGCTTCGAGACGGCGATCACCGCCGGCCTCCTGCCGTTCGTGACCTCCGAGGCGGTCAAGATCGCGCTCGCCGTCGCCGTCTTCCCCCTGGCGTGGAAGCTGGCCAGGGAGTGACGGCGCAAGACGGCCGGGCGCTCAAGTGTCGCCCGGCCGGTCGAGGGCTCTTTCGATCCGAGCGATGAACTCTGCGGCGGCGGCGACGACTGCCGCCGCGTCAGTGGCGCTGATCGAGCCCGACAATCCGTAGTCGTGCTGCTGCTTCCAGTCGTAACTCCGCGACAAGAAGCGGCCCATCTCCGGTCCCAGATCGGGATCCTTGCTCACTGTCTCGGCAAAGAGGCTGTGGACGCCGGCGTGCGTCTTCGGATGGACCTTCCGTCGCGCGAACAGATAGGCCAAGGCCGCATGGAAGGCTGCCAGATAGGCCTCGCGCGCGGCGATCTCATGAAGATCGGCCGCCAGCGCCCGCTGGGCGAAGTCCAACAGTTGCGTCGCCTTTTGGAGCTCGTCCGTGGTCGGCTCCTTCAAAGCGGCACGCCTTCATGCTCGATATCGTACTGCAAGAGGGCTGTGCCCCTACGATCGGTTCGCGACAGCGGCACGAACTGGACGGCATGCCCCGTCTCCTGCAGGAGCCGCCAGCGAATGTCGAACAGCGCCTCCATCTCGAAGGAGCGCGGTCCCAGGTCCTTCAGGAACACGGCCACGTCGTAGTCCGACTCGGGCCCGTGGTCGCCGCGGGCGCGGGAGCCGAAGAGGACGATGCGCTCGATCCGGTCGCCATAGTGGGCGCGCAGGGCGGCGACGGCGGCGCGCAGCACCGGGTCGTCGGCGACGGCGGGTCTGGTGGCGGGCGCGGCCATGGTGGACCTCCTCTGCGGAAGATAGGCACCACGGCCGACCCGCACCAGCACCGGCCGCTCAGGCGGCGAGTGCGGTGGCCCGGCTGCGCCTCGCGAAGAGCTGCGAGAGCGGACTTTCCGGCCGCCGCGCCAAGCGCTCGGCGGCGAGGCCCAGGGCCAGCATCTGCCGGCCCGAGCGGATCGCGGCCTCGATGAGCGTGAGGTCGATGACGTCGCGCTGCGCATGGCTGCCGCCGAAGCGGTGCGCCTTGTCGCGGACCGGCCGGAGCAGCTCGATGGTGCGCCAGTAGTCGTGCCGGCCGAAGGCGCCGAGCGCCTCGATCACCGCGGCCCCGACGTCGGCGGTGAACATGGCGTTGTCGCCCGGACCCCGCATCGCCGGCGCCTGGGCGTCGAGGATCGTGCGGATCATCGCCCCCCGCCCGGCCCCCACCGCCGCCATCATCGCGTGCGCGTCGTTGAAGGCGTAGAATCCCGGCCGGTGCGCGGCCCAGCGGTCGGCCAGGACCTGCCAGCGGTCGCCGACATCGACCCCGAGGAGATGCAGCCGCCAGAGCAGGGCCGAGGCGTCGACCATGTCGAGGGCGACGCCGGAGGGCCTGCCGTAGATCGGTCCGTCGAACAGGGCGAGGGCGGCCGCCGTGTCGCCGAGCTCGAGATGGTAGAGGGCCAGGTGCCACCAGTTGTGCACGGCGAAGAAGCTGTCGGCCGACCAGGCCTCGGGCGCGGCGGTCATCCAGGTGATGCCGTCCCGCTGCCGGGCCTGCATCTCCAGGACGTGCGCCACCGCGTGCTGGCCCCAGCCGTCGCGCGGCTCGAGCTCGACGCTGCGCCGCCCTGCCGCCTCGGCCGACGCGTAGTCGCCGGTCTCCTCCAGCCCGAAGGCGTGCATGCCGAGAATCGCGTGCCAGCCGGGCATCCCCTCGCTCCAGGCCGGCAGGGCCCGGGCGATCCGGTCGCGCAGCATGCGGCTCGAGCCGGTGAAGAAGTCGATCTGATGGCCGGCCTGCAGCGCCAGCGCGTCGCGCGGCACGTCGACGGTGACATCCTCGAGCACCCGGCCGGCGGCCCGCCAGCGGCCCTCGACCAGATGCGCGATGGCGGCCAGATGGCCCTTTTCGCGGGCGGTGGCGGGCAGGCCCTCGGCCGCCGCGAGGCACGCCCGGGCGACCGGCACGCTGTCCGGCTCGGTGCCGAGCAGGTGCAGCCAGGCCTTCAAGGCGTGCGCCATCACCATCCCGGGGGCCGCCTCGATCGCCCGGTCGACCGCCGCCACCGGATCGCCGATGTAGCAGCGGAGCTGGCCGAGTGCCGCCTCGTAGTGCGGCAGGGCGGCGTCTGTGGCACCGCTGATCTCCAGGCCCAAGGAATCGCTGATCGTCATCACGGTCACTCCCCATCGTGTCGCGAGTTCAGCTCGCCTGCCCGCCATGATACAAGGGCGCGGGGGTCGGCCAATGATCGGCCCGCCGGATGCCTTGCCCGAAACGCCGGAAAGAGCCGGGAGGCCGACGGGTGGACGCGCTCAGGGACGTGCTCGACGCGGTGCGCATCAGAAGCGGCGTCTTTCTCGACGCCGAGTTCACGGCCCCCTGGTGCATCTGGGCCAAGGTGGATGCGGAGGACTGCGCCCCCTTCGGCGTCATCTCGGGCCATGTCGTCGGCTACCACTACGTCATCGAGGGCGGCCTGTTGCTCACCGTGGCCGACCAGCCGCCCGTCGCAGTCGCGGCCGGCCAGATCGTGCTCCTGCCGCGCAACGATCTGCACGTCCTGGCGAGCGGGCCCGGGCTCGAGCCGATCATGCCCGCCGCCTTGATCCAGGCGGCACCCGGGGGCGGGCTCGCCACCATCCGGCTCGGCGGCGGCGGTCCGCTCTGCCGGGTGGTCTGCGGCTTTCTCGCCTGCGACGTGCCGGACAACCCCCTGGTCCAGGACCTGCCCGCCGCCATGGTCCTGGGCTTCGCCGACGCCACCAAGGCCGCCTGGGTGGACAGCTCGTTTCGCATGGCCGCGGCCGAGCTCGCCTGCGGCCGGATCGGACCGACGACGCTCCTCGCCCGGCTCGCCGAGCTGCTTTTCGCCGAGGCGGTGCGCGGCTACCTCGCGACCCTGCCGCCGGAGCGCACCGGCTGGCTCGCGGCCATCAAGGACCCGCAGGTGGGCCGGGCCCTGGCCCGGCTGCACGCCCGGCCGGGTGTTCCCTGGACCGCCGCGAGCCTGGCCGACGCGGCCGGCCTTTCGCGCTCGGCCTTCGCCGACCGCTTCACCCGACTCCTGGGCCAGCCGCCGATGCGCTACCTGGCTTCCTGGCGGATGCAGCTCGCCGCGGTCCGCCTCGCCGAGCAGCAGGCCAGCCTCGCCGAGATCGGCTTCGCGCTCGGCTATGAATCCGAGGCCGCCTTCAACCGCGCCTTCAAGCGCCATCACGGCCTGCCGCCGGCCGCCTGGCGCAGGGCGGCTTCCACCCCGCCCGGCGCGTAGCGCCGCCGGCGGCACGTCGCCGTCGACTCCAGCTGGCGACGGTGCCATCGTGCGGAAAAATCGGCGGGAAACGAGGGCGCGGGTTGCGAGGACGGTCGACCACGATGACGGCAGGGTGCACGTGACCGCCGCTGCGGCGTTGCGGGCCGAGGCCATCGCCGTCGCCTTCGACGGCCTGATGGCGCTGGCGGATGTCCACCTCGGGGTGCCGAGGGGCCGGATCACCGGGCTGATCGGCCCCAACGGCGCCGGCAAGACCACCGCCGTCAACGTGCTCTCGGGCTTCGTGATGCCGTCATCGGGTCGGGTCTTCATGGACGGCCGGGACATCACCGGCATCCGGCCGCACGAGCGGCGCCGCCAGGGCCTGGCGCGCACCTTCCAGGGCGGCCGGCTGTTCGCCGATCTCTCCGTCCTCGACAATCTCGAGGTCACGGCCGTTGGCCTCGGCCTCACCCGGCGCGAAGCGGCGCGGCGGGCCGCCGCCATGCTCGACTGGGTGGGCATCGGGCACCTGGCCGAGCGGCAGGCGGGCACCCTGCCCTACACCGACGAGCGCCGGGTCGCGATCGGCCGGGCGCTGATGCTGGAGCCCGCCTATCTCCTGCTGGACGAGCCCGCGGCCGGCATGTCGGAGGCCGAGGCCCGGGAGCTGGCGGCGCTGGTGCGCCGCATCGCGGCCGAGTTCGGCTGCGGCATCCTGCTGATCGAGCACAATATCGGCCTCGTGCTCAAGCTCTGCGCGAGCATCGTCGTGCTCGATTCCGGCCGGGTCATCGAGGCCGGGCCGCCGGCCGTCATCCGCGCCAGTGCTACGGTGCGGCACGCCTACATGGGCACCGCCGCCGATGTCGCCCCCGCCGCCGTGGAGATGGTGCCGTGACGCTGCTCGCGGTGGATAGCCTCACCGTCCGCTACGGCCGGCTCACCGCCCTGCGCGAGGTGTCGCTGACGCTCGAGGAGGGCGCGACCCTGTTCGTCACCGGCCCCAACGGGGCGGGCAAGTCGACGCTCTTGAAGGCCATCGCCGGCGTGGTCGCCCCGGCCGCCGGGCGGATCACGCTGGCCGGCCGGGACATCACCTCGAGCCCGCCGGAGGCCACCGCCCGGCTGGGCTTCTCGATGGTGCCCGAGGGCCGGCACGTCTTCGGCCAGCTCACCATCGAGGAGAACCTGCGGCTCGGTGCCGGGATGCGCGCCGACCGGGCCGCCGTCGCCCGCGATCTCGATGCCGTCTACGCCACCTTCCCGATGCTGGCCGAGCGCCGGCACACGGGCGCGGGCGTGCTTTCGGGCGGGCAGCAGCAGATGCTGGTGATCGCCCGGGCGCTGATGACCGCGGCACGGCTGGTCGCCATCGACGAGCCGTCGCTCGGCCTGGCCCCGATCGTCATCGACCAGGTCTACGAGCGACTGGCGCATCTCCAGGCCGAGCGCGGGCTGACGCTCTTGATCGTCGAGCAGAGCTCGACCCGGGCCATGCTCACCGGCGGGCGGATGATCCTCCTGCGGTCGGGCCGGATCGTGCTCGAGGGCGATGCCCGCGAGGTCGGCCGGGGCGATGCCGTGGAGCGCGCCTATTTCGGCTACGACGAGGCGCCGGCCGCATGACGGCCGGCCTGCAGATCCTCTTCGACGCCTTGAGCCTCGGCAGCCTCTATGCGCTGGGTGCCCTGGGCATCGCCCTGATCTTCGGCGTGATGCGGCTCGTGAACTTCGCGCACGGCGACTACATCGCGTTCTGCATCTTCGCGCTCCTGTGGCCGACCACCGAGGCGCTCACGATCCTCTTCCTCGGCCGGCTGCCGGGGGTGCTGCTGGTGCCGCTGGTGATCGCGATCGGGGCGCTGGTCTCCGTGGTCTCCGAGATCCTGGTCTTCCGCCGGCTGAGGAACGCCAACCCGGCGACGATGATGATCGCCTCCTTCGCGCTCGGCTTCGTCATCAAGCATCTGCTCTTGATGCTCTACTCCTCCCGGCCGAAGTCGCTCTCGATCCTGCCGGCCCTCTCCCAGCAGCTGGAGATCATGGGAGCCCGGGTGCCGGTGCTGCAGCTCGTCACGATCGGCGCCACCATCGCCATCCTGGTGGGCCTCACGGCCTTCCTCAGGCGCACGCGGTTCGGCCTCGAGATGCGGGCGGCGGCCGAGGACTTCACCATGGCCCGGATGCTGGGGGTCAGGGCCGACAGCGTCATCCTCCTGGCCTTCGCGATCTCGGGCGGGCTCGCCGGTGCCATCGGCCTCGTGCTCGTCGTGCAGACCGGCACGGCCGACATCAACATGGGCCTCTCGGTGATGCTGGTGGCCTTCATCGCCACGGTGATCGGCGGGCTCGGCAGCCTCTCCGGCGCCGTGGTGGCGGGCTTGCTGATCGGCGGGGCCAGCGTGCTCATGCAGGTGATCCTGCCGCTCGACGCCCGGCCGTTCCGCGACGCCTTCGTCTATGCCTTCGTCATCGTCGTGCTGATCTGGCGGCCGCAGGGGCTGTTCGCCCCGAGGGCGGCCCGGCAGCGGGTCTGAGCGATGACCGAGGCACCCTCCGTGCTCGCCCGCACCTTCTGGACGCCGCTCCTGCTGATCCTGCTGCTCTCGGCGATGGCCGCCCTCGCCTGGAGCTTCGGCTCGGGGACCCTGCAGCGGACCGTCGTGGAGATGCTGATCCGCGTCGTGCTGGTCGTCGGCATCTGGATCTTCGTCGGCAATTCCGGGATCATCAGCTTCGGCCATGTGGGCTTCATGTGCCTGGGTGCCTATGCCGCCGCCTGGTTCACTATTCCGCCCATGCTCAAGCAGATCACGCTGCGCGGCCTGCCGGAGCTGATCCTCACCAGCCAGTTCCCGTTCTGGCCCTCGGCACTCGCGGCCTCGCTCCTGCCGGCTGTCGTGGCGCTGATCCTGGGACCCATCCTGATGCGGCTCGCCGGCATCGCCGCCTCGATCGCGACCTTTGCGATGCTGGCCGTCATCAACACGGTCTACGCCAACTGGTCGTCGGTCACGGGCGGCACCAGCTCGATCGTCGGCATCCCGATCCGCACCGACCTCTGGCTGGCGCTCGGGGCGGCCGCCGGCGCCATTCTCGTGGCCTATGGCTACGCCATCTCGCGCTCGGGCCTCGCCCTTCGGGCGGCCCGCGACGAGGCGATCGCCGCCCAGGCATCCGGCGTGCACATCGAGCGCGAGCGGCTGAGCGCCTTCGTGCTGAGCGCCTTCGTCTGCGGCGTCGCCGGCGTCCTCTACGCCCACTTCCTCGGCATCGTCACCCCCGACGCCTTTTTCCTCGGCACCACCTTCGTGGCGCTTTCGATGCTGGTCGTGGGCGGGATGTACAGCCTCTCGGGTGCCGTCATCGGGGTCGTGCTGATCTCGACCATCATCCAGCTCCTGCGCTGGCTCGAGCGCGGCGTGCCGGTGGGCGACGTCACCCTCGCCATCCCGGCGGGCTCGCAGGAGATCGCCATCGGCATCGTCATGATCGTCATTCTCGTCTACCGGCCGGCGGGGCTCATGGGCAATCGCGAGCTCCTCTGGCCGCAGGATCGACGTTGAGGAACCGACCAGGAGGAAAGGGAGACCACCATGCGATACCTGAAGAAAGCGGCGGTGCTCGGGACGGCGCTCGTCGCCGCGGCGGCCCTGCCCGCCCGGGCGGACGACATCGTCATCGGCTTCGCCACCGGCCAGTCGGGCTTCATGCAGGCCTACGACCAGCCGGCGACCGAGGCAGCCCTGATCCGCATCGACGAGATCAACGCCGCGGGCGGGCTGCTCGGCCGGCAGCTCCGCGCCGTCTTCGCCGACACCAAGTCCGACCGGGCCGAGGGGGCCAAGGCCGGGCTCGAGGTGATCGAGGCCGGGGCCGATCTCGTCGTCGTCTCCTGCGACTACGACTTCGGCGCGCCTGCCGCGCTGATGGCCGAGGCCAACGGCAAGGTCAGCTTCTTCCTCTGTGCCGAATCCGTCCGTGCCGGCATCCAGGGGGTCGGGCCGCACTCCTTCTCGGCCTCGGTGCTGGCGGCGGTGCAAGGCGCGACCATGGCCGAATGGGCGCACGCGACGCTGGGTGCGAACCGCTTCTACGTGCTGCTCGACACCTGGACCGAGTACAACAAGGGCATCTGCGACGGTTTCGACTGGAAGGCGCCGCTGATCGAGGGCGTGGAGATCGTCGGCCGCGACACCTTCGTCAACGACGACGCCTCGATCGCGGCGCAGATCACCCGGATCAGCAACGTCCAGCCGCAGCCCGACGCCATCATGCTCTGCTCGATGATGCCGGGCGTGGTCAGCGCCATCCGGCAGATCAGGAACGCCGGCATCGACATCCCGATCCTCAACGGCTCGGGCGTCGACGGCAGCTACTGGATGGACGCGGTGCCCGGCCTCTCGGAGTTCTACATCCCGGTCCAGGGCTCGATCTACGGCGACGACCCCGACCCCGAGGTCGAGGCGTTCAACCAGCGCTACGAGGCCAAGTTCGGCGCCCGCCCGTCCTCGCAGTACACCTACCCCGGCTACGTCATGATCGATGTCTGGGCCAAGGCGGTCGAGCGCGCCGGCACCACGGACGCCGCGGCGGTCGTGGCCGAGCTCGAGAAGATGGACGGCGAGCCGACGCTGTTCGGGCCGCGCACCTTCACGTCCGAGCTGCACCACCAGAACCAGGCCCGCTACCACATCGTCAAGGTGACCGACGGCGCGCCTGCGGTCGTCGACAGCTGGACGATCAGCGAGCCCGTGCCGATGGAGGCGCTCCTGCAGTAGCGGCTCGCGGGAGGGTCGCGGGTCGCGGCCCTCCCCCTTGCCGCCGGCCGGCGGCCAACGCATGAATGGGACCAGGGATCAGCGGAGGGCACGACCATGGGCGAGACTGGGATCGGCAAGCGGGTCAGGCGCAAGGAGGATCTCCGCTACCTGACCGGCAGCGGGCGCTACACCGACGACGTGACCTTCCCGAACCAGGCGCATGCCTGGATGGTCCGCTCGCCGCACGCGCATGCGCGGATCGTGAAGCTCGACAAGGCGGCGGCCGAGTCGATGCCGGGGGTGCTGCGCATCTTCACCGGCGATGACGTGGCGGCGGCCGGTCTCGGCGGCCTGCCCTGCGGCTGGGGGGTGACCGACCGGAACGGCCAGATGATGAAGGAGCCGCCGCATCCGCTCCTGGTCACCGGCAAGGTCCGGCATGTCGGCGACAACGTCGCCATGGTGGTGGCCGAGACCCGCGACCAGGCTCGGGACGCGGCCGAGGCGGTCATCGTCGAGTACGACTCGCTGCCGGCGGTGACCGCGGTCGAGGCCGCACTCGCCCCCGGTGCGCCCAAGGTCCACGACGAGCTCGCCGACAATCTCTGCTACGACTGGACGATCGGCGACGCGGCGGCGACCGACGAGGCCTTCGCCAAGGCCGCCAGGGTGGCCCGTATCGAGCTGGTCAACAACCGCGTGGTCGCCAATCCCATGGAGACCCGGGCCGCCAACGCCGCCTGGGACCCCAACGCCGACAGCTACACGGTCTATACGACCAGCCAGAACCCGCACGTCGCCCGCCTCCTGATGGGCGCCTTCGTGCTGCAGCTGCCCGAGCACAAGCTCAGGATCATCGCCCCTGACGTGGGCGGCGGCTTCGGCTCGAAGATCTATCTCTATGCCGAGGAGTGCCTCTGCACCTGGGCGGCGAGGCAGCTCCGCCGGCCGGTCAAGTGGACGGCCGACCGCACCGAGGCCTTCGCCTGCGACACCCATGCCCGCGACCACGTCACCCGGGCCGAGATGGCGCTGGACGAGGAGGGCCGGTTCCTCGCGCTCAAGGTCGACACGACGGCCAACATGGGCGCCTATCTCTCGACCTTCGCCCCGTCGATCCCGACCTATTTCTATGCCCTGATGTTCTCGGGCCAGTACCGGACGCCGGCGATCCACATCCGGGTCAGGGCCGGCTTCACCCACAGCCAGCCCGTCGACGCCTATCGCGGCGCCGGGCGGTCGGAGTGCATCTACGTCCTCGAGCGGCTGGTCGACGAGGCCGCCCGGGTGGCGGGGCTCGATCCGGCCGAGATCAGGAAGCGCAACTTCATCCCGCCGGACGGCTTCCCCTTCGCCTCGCCGGTGGGCGTGGTCTACGACAGCGGCGAGTTCGCGACGATCCTGGACAAGGGCCTGGCGGCCGCCGACCGGGCCGGCTTCGCCGCCCGCCGGCAGGCGTCCGCGGCCAGGGGCCGGCTGCGCGGCATCGGCCTTTCCTGCTGGATCGAATCCTCCGGTGCCGGCCCCTCGGCCGCCGTCACCTCGCTCGGCTGCCGGGCCGGCCTCTTCGAGGCCTCCAAGGTGCGCGTGCATCCGACCGGTGCGGTCACCGTGTTCACCGGGGCGCACAGCCACGGGCAGGGCCACGAGACGACGTTCGCGCAGGTGGTGGCCGACAAGTTCGGCCTCGAGGTCGAGCAGGTCGACATCGTCCACGGCGACACGGCGCTGGTCCCCTTCGGCATGGGCACCTACGGCTCGCGCTCGATGGCCGTGGGCGGCGGGGCGCTCTCGCTCACCGCTGACAAGGTGATCGAGAAGGCGAAGAAGATCGCGGCCCACCTCATGGAGGCCTCGGCCGCGGACATCGCGTTCGAGAACAACACCTTCAAGGTCAAGGGCACCGACAAGTCGGTGGGCTGGGTGCAGATGAGCCTCGCCGCCCACGTCCCGGCCAACTACCCGCTGGCCGAGATGGAGCCCTGCATCGAGGAGACCACGTTCTACGACCCGCCCAACTTCACCTTCCCCAACGGGGTGTTCATCTGCGAGGTCGAGATCGAGCAGGAGACCGGCAAGGTGACGGTCGACCGGCTGCTCGGCGTGCACGATGTCGGCCGGACGATCAACCCGATGATCGTCGAGGGGCAGATCCACGGCGGCCTCGCCCAGGCGGTGGGCCAAACGCTGCTCGAGACCGTGGTCTTCGACGAGAGCGGGCAGCTGCTCAACGGCTCGTTCATGGACTACTGCATGCCGCGCGCCGACGACGTGCCGTCGTTTGCCATCGACGGCCACGACGTGCCCTCGCCCACCAACCCGCTCGGCGTGAAGGGGGCGGGCGAGGCCGGGCTGACCGGCGCGCCCGCGGCGATCATGAACGCCGTCGCCGACGCGCTGCGCTCGGCGGGGGCCGAGCCGGTCGACATGCCGGCGACGCCGGAGCGGGTCTGGCGGGCCCTGCAGGCGGCGTGAATCCCGCCGGCACGGCGAGAAAATTCCCGTCGACAAGCCCTCGGGGCCGGCATAATGATCGTACCGCGGAAAGCTAACGGCGGCCATCCGAGCCGTTGAGCCGCCATCAGGGAGAAACGCTGTCATGAACGGTCTTCGCGCCCTTCTTCTGGGCGGTGCGTCGCTGGCGCTCCTGGCCGGCGGTGCCCAGGCCCAGCACGTCATCTGGCACGACGACGGCCGGGTGACGCTCAAGCTCTCGCCCGAGTACGACTCGGCCGAGATCGAGACCACGGCCGAGGAGCTCGGTGGCCTGTTCGGGCCGGGCGAGCAGCCCTTCGCCGGTGACGAGATCACCGTCCTGACCCTGGATTCCGGCCCCAAGGGCGGCATCTCCGGGCCGATCTACGCCTTCCGCCCGGTGTTCGAGGAGCTGACTGGGGCGAAGCTCAACATTGCGCTCGTCCCGATCAGCGAGCTCTACACCAAGATCTTCCTCGATCTCCGGAACGGCACCGGCGAGTACGACGGCTTCATCGTCGGGGCCTTCATGTACGGCGACCTGCTCGACGGCAACTACGTCCTGCCGGTCGACGACTGGCGCGAGAGCGGCGACTTCCCGGTCTGGTCCTACGACGTGATGCCGGACTCCCTGCGCGCCATCTACACCTGGGACGACGTCGGCTACGGCGTGCTCAACGACGCTGACGGCCAGGTGCTCTACTACCGCCGCGACATGCTCACCGACCCCGAGCACCAGGCTGCCTTCAAGGCCGAGCACGGCTACGACATGCCGGTGCCGCCGCAGACCCTGCAGCAGCTCAAGGACATCGCCGCCTACTTCCACGGCAAGAACTTCGACGCCAACGACGCCGAGCCCGATGCCGGCGTGGTGCTGCACCTCAAGGTGCGCGAGCAGGGCCTCTACCACTTCATGACGCTGGCCACCTCGTTCGCGGTGACGCCGGGCGAGCTGTCGAAGACCCAGGGCGTGTACTGGTTCGACCCAGAGGACATGACGCCGCTCATCAACAGCCCCGGCCACGTCATGGCGCTCGAGTACCTCAAGGACCTGGCCCAGCACGGCCCGGCCGCACAGGTCTCCTGGAGCCTCGGCGAGGCCTGGGACTACTTCCTGCGCGGCAAGGCGATCTTCAACTTCTCCTATGGCGACGTGGCGCCCCTGGCCCAGGACGAGACGCGCTCGAACATCCGCGGCAAGATCGGCTCCTCGATCCTGCCCGCGTCGGACACCTACTGGGACATGAACCAGCAAGAGTTCGTCACGACCGAGGAGCCCAGGAAGGTCGGCAACGTGACGGGCGGCTCCTGGCACGGCGTCGTCTCGTCGCTCTCGGATGCGCCGGAGACCACCTATGCGTTCTGGTCGCTGATGGCGATCAAGCCGGTCTCGAAGTGGCTCGCCACCTATGGCTGGAACGGCGTCGATCCGGGCTACGACTACCAGTTCCTGGAGCCGGTCGGCGAGGCCAAGCTCGAGGACTATCTCGCCGCCGGCTGGGACGAGACCGACGTCAAGGAATACCTGCAGGCCTACTACGAGAACTTCAACGCCGAGACGATGCTGCCGTATCTCCGGATCACCGGCACCCAGGAATACTACGACATCCTGGATTCCAACCTCTCGGCCGCGATGAGCGGGGCCAAGACCCCGCAGCAGGCGCTCGACGACACGGCCGCGGGCTGGGAGCAGGTCACCGACCGGCTCGGCCGCGAGAAGCAGCTCGAGGCCTACCAGAAGGCGATCGGCTGGAAGGGCTGAGGCACGAGCCTCGGCTGAGGGGGATCGTCCGGCCATCCCGTGCGGCCGGACGATCACCCTGCCCGCACACTCGAGCCTGGCAGTAACCGTCGATGCGCTGGACTGGTTCCGTCCGCCTGCTGTTCCTGATGCCGGCCGTGATCTGGGTGCTGATCTTCACGATCTTCCCCCTCGGCTACTCGCTCTACGCCGCCTTCCACAACGTCACCTCGGAGACCGTGGTCAACCGGGTGGAGGTGCCCCGTCTCGACGATGCCGGCAATCCCGTGCTCCGCCCGGACGGCACGCCGCGGATGCGCACCGAGGTGGTGCGCGAGACGGTGAGCAAGTGGGAGTTCGTGGGCGGCACCAATTTCGCCCGCATCCTCAAAGACCCGGTGCTGCACGAGGCGATCAAGGTCACCGCGATCTTCGTCGGCGTCGGCGTGGCGGTGCAGATGACGCTGGGCCTGGCCCTGGCGCTCTTGTTCAACCGCGACATGCCGGGGCGCTCGCTCCTGCGGACGCTGATGATCCTGCCCATCTTCGCCACCCCGGTGGCGGCGGGCTACCTCTTCTTCACGATCTTCTACGAGGAGGGCGGGCCCTTGGGCTGGACCGGGATCCCCTGGCTCTCCAACCCGGGGTGGGCGCTGGTCTCGGTCATCGTCGTCGACGTCTGGCAGTGGACGCCGTTCTGCTTCCTCGTCTTCCTGGCGGCGCTGCAGGGCATCCCGGACGAGTTGCTCGAGGCCGCCCGGCTGGACACCAACTCCGCCTGGACGACTTTCAGGGAGGTGGTGCTGCCGCTGCTGATGCCCACCATCATCATCGTCCTCTTGCTGCGCTTCGCCGAGGCGATGAAGGTCTTCGACATCGTCGCCTCGTTGACGGTGGGCGGGCCCGGCAACGCCACGCAGTCGCTCTCCTACCTCGCCTTCCGCACGGGCCTGCGCTTCTTCGACGTGGGCTACGCCTCGGCCATCGCCTACACGCTCCTGGCGTTGGTGATGGTGGTGGTGACCCTCCTCTTCAAGCGGATCAGGACCATCTATGCCTGATGCTCATGCCGCAGCACTGCCGGCGACCCGGCGGCGGATGACCCTGACGGACAGCCTCTGCTGGCTGTTCGCCATCGCCGTCACCCTGCTCTTCTTCTTCCCGCTCTACTGGGCGGTCTCGACCTCGCTGCGCAACCCGGCCGACACCTTCACGGTGACGGGGATCGGCATCCCCTTCGTCCATTTCCAGCCGACGCTCGACAACTTCCGCACCGAGCTCTCCACGCCCGAGGGCTTCCGGGCGATGCGCACGAGCCTCCTGGTCTCGATCAGCGCCACCCTCCTGGCCTTGGGCCTCGGCATGCCGGCGGCCTATGCGCTGGCCCGCTTCCGCTTCTGGTCGAACGCCGACATCACCGTCTGGTTCCTCTCCCAGCGCGTGCTGCCGCCGGTCGCGACCCTGATCCCGTTCTATCTCGTCTTCCGGACGATCGGGCTGCTCGACACGCCCTGGGCGCTGATCCTGATCAACACCACCTTCGTCCTGCCCTTCGTCGTCGTCATCATGCGGCAGACCTTCCTCGACCTGCCGGTCGAGCTCGAGGAGGCCGCGCTGGTCGATGGGGCCAGCCACTGGGGAGCGTTCGTCCGCGTGGCCCTGCCGCTCGCGGCACCGGCCGCCGCCGCCACGGCGATGATCATCTTCGCCTTCACCTGGAACGAGTTCCTGTTCTCGTCCTCGCTCGGCATCACCCAGACCAAGATGATGCCGGCGCACATGGCGGGTGCGGTCGACACCCGCGGCGTCCAGTTCTGGTTCATGGCGACCCGCGCCCTGATCGCCATGATCCCACCCGTCCTCCTGGCCCTGCTGGCCCAGCGCTACATCGTCAGAGGGCTGACGCTGGGCGCGGTCAAGGGCTGAACGGCCATCGAAATGCGATGGGGCGCGGGGAAGATCATCTTCCCCGCTTTTCTTCCCCTCCGCCCTGCTCCGTCAGGCGTTGCGGGCCGCCTGCAGGGCTGCGGAGCCGCCCTTGATGAGGAGGTCGGTGTCGGCAGCGACGAGGAGGAGGCGGACCCCTTCGGCGACGAGCTCGGCCTGGCGCTCGGGCGGGGTGTTGACGCCCAGACAGACGGGCAGGTTCCTAGCCTTGGCGGTGGCCTTGATCTTGCCGATGGCCTCGACGATGCGCGGGTGGGTGGTCTGGCGGAGCAGGCCGACCGTGCCCGAGAGGTCGTTGGGGCCGATGCAGACGGCGTCGATGCCGGGCACGCTCATGAAGGCGTCGAGGTCGTCGATGGTCGCCATGTCCTCGATCTGCGGCATGACGAAGATCGCGTCGTTGGCGCGGGCCATGTAGGTGTCGATGCTGCGATAGAAGTCGGAGGCGCGCCTGGGGCCGAAGCCGCGCCTGCCCACCGGCGGGTAGCGGCAGGCGTCGACAAGGGCCTTGACCTCCTCCGGCGTCCGCACCATCGGTGCCAGGATGCCCTCGATGCCGAGGTCGAGATAGCGCTTGATGGTCACCTGGTCGTTCCAGGGCACCCGGGCCATCGGCACGGTCCCGGTGCCGTTGAAGGCCATGACGGCGGTCTGCAGCGCCGGCAGATCCCAGGGCGAGTGCTCGGTCTCGATGATGACGTAGTCGAAGCCGATGCTGGCCATGATCTCGGCCACGGCCGGGTCGGGCAGGCTGAGCCAGGCGCCGTGGACGATGCCGCCGCTCCGCAGCTTCTCCTTGAAGTGCAGCGTGCGCTCGAGGATCGGGCGGGTGGCGGCGGCGAGGCCGGAATCTTCGGACATGGCGACGGTGCTCCTGCTCGGGGCTCAGGCGACGGGGGTGAGCGCGCCGTTGCCGGCGAACCAGGATTCGAGGTTGGCGACGACGGTGCGGCCCATCTCGCCCATGGTCTCCTCGGTGGAGCTGGCGATGTGCGGGGTCACCACGACGTTGTCGAGGGCCAGGAGCGCTGCCGGCACGCGGGGCTCGTCGTCGAACACATCGAGGCCCGCGGCACCGAGGCCGCCAGTGGCCAGAAGCTCGACCAGGGCCGGCTCGTCGACCAGCCAGCCGCGGGCGATGTTGACGAAGGTGCCGCGCGGGCCGAGCGCCTCGAGGATGGCGCGGTCGACGATCGGGGCACCGGCCCCCTTGGCCGCACCGGCGGCGCAGAGGAAGAGGATGTCGCTTTCGGATGCGAGCGTCCGCGCGTCGGCGGCCCGGCGGTAGGGCACGTCGCGCGGTGCCGGGTCGCAATAGGCGATCTGGCATTTGAAGCCCTCCAGCCGTCGTGCCACCTCGCTGCCGATGCGGCCGAGGCCGATCAGCCCGGCCTTCATCCCGGTGAGCTTGCGGCCGAGGACGAGCCGGCCCTCGAGCCATTTGCCGCTCCTGACGAAGCGGTCGCCGTGGGCGATGCGCCGGCAGGCGGCGAGCGCCAGGGCGATGGCGAGGTCGGCCACGTCGTCGTAGAGGACGGGCGTGATGGTGATCGTGACCCCGCGCGCCTTGGCCACGGCGAGGTCGGTGGTCTCGAGCCCAACGCCGTTGATGGCACAGATCTCGAGATTGGGCATGCGCTCCATCTCGGCCTGCTTGATCCCGGCCATGCCATGGCTGGCGGCACCCCGGAAGCGCGCCCCGTGCCGGTCGAGGAAGGCCAGCCGGTCGGGCTCGGCATAGACGTGGTGGACGGCGAAGCGGGCCTCGAGCTGGGCCAGGACCTCCGGCCGCTGCGGGCCCAGAAGGGCGATCTCGACGGGCGTGGCGGTGGCGGTCCCTGACATGCGGCGGCTCTTCTTCTGCTTGACGACGGTGCACGCTTCATGGCGCAGGCGCGGCCGAACTGCAAACACTGATCGGCGCGGAAGATCGCTACGCGCTCGACCCAGCCGGGCGTGTCGAGGCCTCTATTGTACGGCTAAAAGAGGTCGAGGGAACGGCGCAGAGTGGCGATGAGCTCGAGTTCGAACTTCTGTCGATCGTCGTTAGACCAGATCACGGTCGTGCAATGGTTCGTGTCGAAATGTGTCTGTGCGGCCTCGAATTTCGCCATTTCGCAAATATAGATGACTGGCTTTCCAAGACCCTCGGCGTAACCCGCCTCCCAATAGGCGCCAGAATTGTCATGCGTAAGGTCGACGATGACGAACGCCGCGTCGCGGATCTGCTCCCGCATCAGATTATCGATAATTCCTGCGCGGGATACATCACGCATGTCAACAACGTCGTAGTTGATACCTGCCTTAATTGCCGGCTTTATGCAGTCGCTGATGAGCGAATCAAGCACATGATCATTAAGGCTCAATTCGCGTTTGCTATGCAATCGGCTGGCCCACGGGGGTCAGCCCTGCGA
>CAYWSB010000036.1:0-39788 GCA_964460465.1 uncultured Geminicoccaceae bacterium
ATCGCCGACTTGGAGGACGCGCGTCGTCGGTGCCCCGTGGCTGAAGCCGGCGCGCTCGCCGGAGACGAGGTTGACCGGGCTGGCGGCGATGCCGCTGCCGGCGGCCATCAGCGCCTGCAGGACCTCGCCGGCGAGGACGAGCTCGCTTTGCCCCGGTGCCAGGGCCCTGGCGAAGACGGCCATGCCCCGATCGGCGAGCGCCGCCGCCGCGCGGATGCAGCCCAGCTCCGCCGCCGACTTCACGAGCTTGAGGTCGTGGACAAGGTTGGTGGGCTCGGCCACCAGGGCCGGCCCCAGCACCTCCCGGAGTGCCAGGTAGTGATGCGCGTTCAGGTAGTAGGTAGGCACCTCGAGCCCAACCCTGCCCCGGCTCAGCCCCAGCCGGTCGGCCAGGGCGGCGAAGTGCGGGATCGGATCCTCGGCGACGCCGCCGCCCCAGCCCACCACCTCGTCCACCAGCGCATCGTCCAGGAACTCCGCCACCTCGCCCTGGCGGGTGAGGACGGTGAGCGGCCCCTCCTTCGCGGGGACGAGGAGGCACTGGAACTCCTGGTAGCTCTTGGCGTCCGAGCCGGTGAGCCAGTGGATCGAGACCGGGTGGATGCAGACCAGCCAGTCCAGCCCCTCTCTGGCCAGCGCCCGGCGCACGGCCGCCCGCCGGGCGGTGAACTCGGCGGGCGTGAAGTCGTGCTTCGACAAGGGCCGCCCCCTAGAGCGGCGGCAGCGGGCGCATCGGCCCGCCCAGCCACTTGACGTGGAGGGCATCCAGCTCGCCGTTGAGCGTCTGCTGGAAGATGAAGGTGTCGATCCAGCGCAACAGGCTGTGCTCGCCCATCCGCACGGTGATGTGCGCGGGTGCCCGCCTCAGCGCGAACTTGAAGTCGAACTCGGCGGCCGGGTTCTGCTTGGCCAGCTCGGCCACCACGACGCTGTTGGCGGCGAGCAGGTCGGCCTGGCCCGAGAGATAGGCCTGGACCGCCGTGGCGTTGTCCTCGGTGCGCATGATCGCGGCATCGGGGGCGACCGAGCTGAGCACGAGGTCCTCGGTGGTCCCCTTGGCGACGGCGGTGCGCAAGCTGCCGATGCCCGCCGGGCCGTCGACCCCGGCCGCGACCGGGCCGAAGACCGCGAGCGAGGTGTCGGCATAGGGGGCGCTGTACATCACCTGTCGGGCGCGCTCGGCAGTGACCGACATGGCGGCGACGTTCATGTCGGCGCGGTCGGTCAAGAGGTAGGGGATGCGGTTGGCGGCGGTCGCCTGGACCAGCTCGAGCTCGACGCCGAGCGATTCGGCCACCATCCGGGCGAGGTCGATGTCGAAACCCTCGAGCTCGCGGGCGGCATTCTGCGAGCCGAAGGGCGGGACGTCGGCGAAGACGATGATCCGCACCACCCCGCGCTCGAGGATGTCGGCGAGCTTGTCGGCGCTGGCGAGCCCGGGCGCCAGCAGGGCCAGGCCCGCCACCAGGATGGCGGCCAGTTGGCGGATCGAGAATCGAGTCATGTCGTCGGCTCCCCTCGTCGTTGGTGCGGCCGCCCCCTTGGCGGCCGAGGTGGTGCATGTGCCGTGCCCCGGGGGCGCTGCCGCCCGGGCACGGTTCCGCTCAGTCGCCGGGGCGCAGGTGCAGGTGGCAGCAGCCGTCGCGGCCGGGCTCCCAGGTCTCGGCGTGGAACTTGAAGCCGGCGCCCTCGAAGAGCCCGTTGTCGACCCGGGCGGCGATCCGGCAGAGCTCGGCCACCTCCTGCTCCGGGATGCCGGCCTCGAGCCAGCACTCCTTCAGGGGGCAGCGGTGGAACTTGATGTCGACCGCATCCTTCTCCGCCTTCTGGATCTCGGGCCCGAACATCTTGCCGTCGTCCGGGATGATCGACAGGAACTTCTCCATGAGCGCCAGCACGTTCTTGTTGTCGAGGCCCTGGAACGCCTTGGACTGCTCGACGCCGCGCTTGTAGATCGCGTCCTGCATCAGCTCGGCCGCCTTCTCCTTGCCGAGCTCGGCCGAGAGCGTCTTGTACATGTTGTAGTAGATCATGCCGCGATTCTTGAACGAGCCGTAGAGCTCCTCCCTGAGCTTCGCTTCCGACATGGCTGGTCTCCTTCTCCGGTTGGTCAACTGATGCCGCGCTCGCCGAGATAGGCGCGGCGGATGGCGGGATCGCCGGCAAGCGCCCGGGCCCTGCCGCGGACGACCACGTGGCCGGCCCTGAGCACGTAGGCGCGATCGGCGACCTCGAGGGCGCGATTCGCATTCTGCTCGACCATGAGGATGGTCGCACCTTGCGCCTTCATGGCGGCGATCGCCTCGTAGACCCGGTCGACATAGAGCGGCGAGAGGCCCATCGACGGCTCGTCGATGCACAAGAGCCGGGGCTTTCGCATCCAGGCACGGGCCATGGCCAGCATCTGCTGCTCACCGCCGGACATGGTGCCGGCGAGCTGATCCATCCGGCCCTGGAGCACCGGGAAGAGCCCAGTCGCCTCCTCGATCTCGGCCTCGAGCGTGGCCGCCGCCTCCCGGCGGCGGACGAAGGCGCCCATCAGCAGGTTCTCGCGCACGCTCATCTCGGGGAAGACCCGGCGCCCCTCGGGAATGGAGCCGGCGCCGAGGCCGATCACCTGGAAGGGCTTGAGCCCGCCGATGGCCTGACCCAGGACCCGCACGCTGCCCTGCCTCGGCTGGACCATGCCGAGTGCGGTCTTGATCGTCGTCGACTTGCCCGATGCGTTGCCGCCGAGCACGGCCACGGTCTCGCCCTGGCCGACCCGGAGGCTCACCGCGAAGAGCGCCTGGACGGGGCCGTAGAAGATGTCGACCTGGTCCATGACGACCACGTCGTCGGGCCGCGGCGTCTCATCCGCCTCGATGTCGGTGATGGTCCAGTCGTGGTCGGTTGCAGCGCTCATGGTGCCAACCCCTGCGCCTTCGCCTCCTCGGCGCCGCGCTTGCCGAGATAGGCCTCGACGACGCGGAGATCGGCCAGGACCTCGTCGGGCGGTCCCTCGACGAGGACACCGCCGTTGTCCATGACGACGACGCGCGCGGCGAGGTTCCTGACCACGTCGAGCTTGTGCTCGACCAGGATGACCGAGAGGTCGGGACGGTCGGCCGCGATCCGGCCGATGAGGTCGGCGAGCTCGCGGGTCTCGGTCGGGTTCATCCCGGCGGTGGGCTCGTCGAGCAGCAGCAGCGTGGGTTGGGCCACCAGCGCCCGGGCGATCTCGCAGCGCCGGCGGTTGGCGTAGGAGAGGCTGTCGGCGCGGTCGGCGCGGCGCGGCCAGAGGCGGTCGCCGAAGAGCCTGAGGACCTCCTCGGCCACCTGGTCCAGGGCGGCCCGCTCGGCCGAGCGGCCACGCGGCAGGAGGCCCATGACGATCTCGGAGAGCGGATCGCGCCGCCGCCCGTGCCGCCCGCCGCCGATCAGCGCCGGGGTCTGGCCGACGCGCACGCTGTCCCAGATCGAAAGGGCCGGGAAGACCCTGCTGGTCTGGAAGGTGCGGCCGACGCCCAGCGCCGCCACCGCCTCGGGCTCCTGGCCGACGAGCTCGACGCCGTCGAGCCGCACCGAGCCGCTGTCCGGCCGGAGCACGCCGTTGATGAGCTGGAAGAGGGTCGACTTGCCGGCGCCGTTGGGCCCGACCACCGCGATCGTCTCGCCCGGGGCCACCGTGAAGCTCACGTCGTTGACCGCCGTCAGCCCGCCGAAGCGGCGGGTGAGGTTGGCGACGGCGAGGCGGGGTGTGGCCATCACCGGCTGCCGAACAGGCCGCGCGGGCGAAACAGGATCACGGCGAGCAGGATGACGCCGTAGGTCACCATCCGGTAGTCGCCGAAGCCGCGCAGCGCCTCGGTGACGCCGATCAGCACGACGGCGCCGAAGACGGCCCCGGTGAGGTTGCCGAGCCCGCCCAGGACGACGATTGCCAGGACCTGGAACGAGATCAGGATGAGGAACGAGTTGGGCGAGATGGCGGTGACGTAGTGGGCGTAGAGCGCGCCCGAGACGCCGGCGATGAAGCCGCTGACACCGAACGCCATGAGGAGATAGCGGACGGCGGGGACGCCGGAGGCGACGGCGGCGAGGCGGTCCTCGCGGACCGCGCGCCAGAGCCGGCCGACATCGGAGGAGAGGAGCCGGCTGGCGAGGAAGAGCACGATAGCCAGGACCGCGAGGGCCAGCCAATACTGCTGCTGCGTCTGCCAGAGCTCCATGCCGCCCATGATGCCGAGCACCGGTGGCGGGATGCCGAAGATGCCCATGGGCCCACGGGTCATCGGCATCCAGACAAGGAAGACGGAGTAGAAGATGAGCCCCGAGGCGAGCGTGGCCATGACGATGACGTGGCCCGAAAGCCGGGCCGCGAAGAAGCCGGAGAGCACGCCGGCCACGGCACCGGCGATCCCGGCGGCCAGCAGCACGAGCTCGATCGGCAGGCCGGGTGCCCAGCGGGTCGTGACGATGGCGGCGACGTAGGCGCCCACCCCCCAGATGCCCGCATGGCCGACGGAGATCTGCCCGGCGGTGCCGGAGACGATGGTCAGGCTCACGGCGAGGATGGCGTAGACGAAGGCCAGGCCCAGGATGTGCACCCAGGTCGTGTCGGGCGCCCAGAGCGGGAAGCTGGCGGCGGCGGCCACGAGCAGGGCACCCAGCCAGAGGGGCGTTGTGATCGCCCTGGGCTCGGAGGTCTGGAACGGGCTCGACATGAGCGAGGTCGAGGGCACGGCACCGCCTGCCGCCTGCGCACCGCCCAGGGCCTCGAGGCCGCGGCTGCCGAACAGGCCCTGCGGCCGGAAGAAGAGCACGAGGAGCAGGAGCGTGTAGGCGATGAGGTTGCGGTAGATCGAGCCCAGGTAGCCCGAGGCCAGGGATTCGAAGACGCCGAGCAGGAGGCCGCCGACGATGGCGCCGGGGATCGAGCTGATGCCGCCGAGAAGTGCGGCGGTGAACCCCTTGATGCCCAAGGGGATGCCCATGGTCGGCCAGATCGACTGGTAATAGAAGCCCACCAGCACGCCGCCGACGCCGCCGACGAGGCCGGCGATGGCGAAGGTCAGGCTGCGCATGGCCGAGACGTCGACGCCCATCTGCTGGGCGGCCTCCGGATCCATGGCGGTGGCGCGCATCGCCCGGCCGATCCAGGTGCGGTTGAGGAAGAGCGTCAGCGCCACGATCGTGCCGACGCCGACGACCAGGATCAGGACGTCGACCGCGGAGATGTAGGCGTTGCCGAGCTGCCAGGTGGTCCGGGCGAGCGGGCTCGGGAAGGGCTTGGTGTCGGGCGACCAGATCAGGTGGATGGTCTCGTCGAGGATGACCGCGATCGCCAGCGTGGCCAGGAGCGGCGCGATCCGCGGCCCCTTCTCGAGCGGCCGGAGGAAGGCGCGGTCGATGACCAGGCCGAGGAGGGCGGTCAGAGCCACCGCGATGGTCGCGGCGAGCGCGAGCGGCAGGCCCAGCAGCACCGCGAAGGTGTAGGTCAGATAGCCGCCGACGACGAAGAGCGAGCCCTGCGCGAAGTTGATGAGGTTGGCGACGCCGAACACCAGCACGAAGCCGATCGCCAGCATGGCATAGACGTTGCCGATGGCGAGGCCGTTCAGGATTTGGCTCAGGAGCTCGGTCATGACGTCGCCCAGCCCGGCGCCGGATGGCGCCGGGCGCGGTCAGCCACGGGGCGTCGCGGTCAGTTCTTGATCGTCTTGAACTGGCCGTCCTCGATGGTCAGCCAGGTGATCTCCTTGACCACGTCGCCGACCTCGTTGAAGGCGGCGACACCGGAGACACCCTTGTAGGGCTCCATCTCGACCATGGCGTCGCGGATCGCCGAGCGGGTCAGCTCGCCGCCGCCGGCGACGACATGCTCCATGGCCGCGGCCAGGATGCCGACGCTGTCGTAGGCGATGGCGGCGAAGCTGTCGGCGGGAATGCCATAGCGGCTCTCGTACTCGGTGACGAAGGCCTGCACGCTCGGGTCGGGATTGCCGGTGAAGAAGGTGGCCGGGACGACATGGCCCTCGACGGCGTCACCACCCAGGACGATGTACTGGGGATTGAACATCGAGGTCGTCGTGACCACCGGGATGTCGATGTCGGCGGCCTGGAGCTGCTGCGCCAGGATCGAGGCCTCGGTGAAGAACATCGCCACGTGCAGGACATCGGGGTTCAACGAGCGCAGCTGCGTGATGACCGGGCGGAAGTCGCGCTCGGTCTCGAGGAAGGCCTCGTTGGCGACGATGGTGGCACCCAGCTCCTCGGCCCGGGCGATGAAGTTGTTCGACGCCGAGAGCCCCCAGTCGTCCTGCCGGTAGACCACCATGATGGTCTCGGCCCCCATGTCCTCGACGACATGGGTGGCGATCTCCGGCGCCTCGATCGCCTGGGTCGTCGTGTTCCGGAACATGTACTCGCCCATCGGGGCGAAGTCCGGGTGCGAGCAGGAGGGGCAGAGCTGGACGAGGCCGGCGCGCTGGTAGATCGGCGCCGCCGCCATGCTGGGCGTGCTGGCGAAGCTGCCGATCACCGCCATGATCTGCGGGTCGTTGACGTAGCGCTGGGCCACGGCGGTGGTCTGGGCGGAATCCGAGCGGTCGTCGGATTCGACGATCTGGAGCGGCCGGCCGGCCACGCCGCCG
This sequence comes from uncultured Geminicoccaceae bacterium, assembly GCA_964460465.1. Taxonomy (GTDB): domain Bacteria; phylum Pseudomonadota; class Alphaproteobacteria; order Geminicoccales; family Geminicoccaceae; genus SLRI01. The sequence goes on from CAYWSB010000036.1 coordinate 6,636, forward strand.
GCGGCGTTGATCTCCTCGACATGGAGGGCGATGGCGCGCTTGAAGTTGTTGCCGTACTCGGCGTGGTCGCCGGTGAGCGGGGCCGAGAAGCCGATCACGATCGGATCGGCGGCCTCGGCGCCGAAGCTGACCGCGAGACCGAGTGCGGCCGACATCACCAGGTGCCTGAACCTCATCGTCGTTTCCTCCCGACACGCCGCGGACTGCAGCGACAGGCCACGACGCGCTCGCTGATGCTGATGGCTGCCCGGACCGTAGGAGTCACGGTCCCGAATCGCAATGCCCTTCATGCGCCCCGGGGGCGGCTCAGGCCCGATCGATCAGGCCCTCCAGGCCCTGGTGGAGCCGGCCCAGCGCCGCCGCATCGAGCGGCAGCGCCGGCGGCCGACAGGGGCCGCACGGCACCCCCGCCATCGCCAGGCCGGCCTTGAGCGCCGGGAACACGCTTTCGGCCACCAGGGCCGCGATGCCGCGGTTGATCTCGGCCTGAAGCCGGCGGGCATGGCCGAGCTCGCCCGCCCGCACGGCGTCACGCAGGCCCACGATGCGGCGGCCGAAGAGGTTGTAGGTGCTGCCAACGCCGCCGTCGGCGCCGGCGGCGAGTGCGGGCAGGAGGAGCTGGTCGGAACCGAAGAGGACCAGCTTCTCCGGCATCCGGGTCTTCACCTTCTGCACGAGCTCGATGTCGGAGGCGCTGAGCTTCATGCCGACGATGCCGTCGAGGCCCATGAGGTCGAGCAGCTCGTCGTGGCCGAGGGCCAGGCCGGTGAGCGAGGGGATGTGGTAGAGGAAGACCGGCAGCCGGGTCGCCCGGACGAGGTCGACGAAGAAGGCGCGGCGGTCGGCGGCCTGGAAGGGCGAGTAGAACGGCGGGGTCGAGGCCACGGCATGGTAGCCCAGCCGCTCCGCCGTGCTGGTCAGTGTCAGCGTGTCCTCCATCCGCATGGCGGCCACGTGGGCGATGCAGCGGGCCTGGTCGCCGACCGCCGCCACCACGTCGGCGAGCTGCGCCTCGCGCTCGGCGAGCGTGAGCTGATGCACCTCGGCGGTGCTGCCGCCGACGAACACGCCCTCCATGCCGAGCGCCACCGCATGGCGGGCGAGGGCGGCCTGGGCGGTGCCGTCATAGGCGAAGTCGGCGGCGAAGGCGGTGGGCAGGGCGGCGTAGAGCCCGGCGAGGTCGGCCATGGGCGATGGGTTCCGGTCGGATGGAGGACGGGTTAGCCCGGCAGGCAGGCGGGGCCGAGCGGCTCGAAGCTCTTGTAGGTCAGGACGAACTCCTGGTGGCCGAGGGCCTCGGACTTGGAGGGCTCGCCGCCGGCGACGCGGGCCACGAGATCGACGATCTCGGCCCCCACCTCGTCGAGCGTGCCGCGGCCTTCGAGAATGCGGCCGGCGTCGACGTCCATGTCGTCCTCGAGCCGGCGGTAGGTCTCGGGATTGGCGCAGACCTTGATCACGGGTGCGATCGCCGAGCCCACCACCGAGCCGCGGCCGGTGGAGAAGAGCGAGAGATGCGCCCCACAGGCCATCATCTCGGTGATCTCGGCATTGTCGTTGATGTTCGGGAAGCCCCAGCGCACCGGGCCGTCGCCGATCATGTCCATGAGGTAGAGGCCCGGCCGGTGCGGCTTGATGCCGGGCTTGAGCATGCCGGCGATCGGCCGCGTGCCGCTCTTGGTGTAGGCGCCGATCGACTTCTCCTCGATGGTGCTCAAGCCGCCGGTGATGTTGCCGCCGCCGAAGCTCGACTGGTCGAGCAGGCCGTAGACCTTCTTGCTCTTCTCCATCGCGGCCAGGATCTCGCGGCCGAGCTCCGGCGTGATCGCACGGCCGGCCATGTGCTGCTCGCAGCCGAAGAGCTCGCCCAGCTCCTCGAAGATCACGGCTGCCCCGGCATCGACCAGAAGGTCCGCGGCCTTGCCGATGGCGGGGTTGGCGGTGAGCCCGCTGGTCCCGTCGGAGCCGCCGCAGATGGTGCCGACGACGAGCTCGTCGAGACCCATCGGCACGCGCGGTGTCGCCGCCAGATCGTGGAGCCGGGCCTCGACCCAGGCGCGGCCGGCCTGGACCGTGGCCCGCGTCCCGCCGGCCTTCTGGATGACCAGGAGCTCGACCGGCCGGCCGCTCCGCCGGACGGTCTCCATCAGATGCTGGCGGTTGAACTGCTCGCAGCCGAGCGAGACAAGGAGCACCGCGCCCACGTTGGGATGCGTCGCCAACGCGTCCATCATGTCCTGGGCATAGGCGTTGGGGTAGCAGCCGCCGAAGCCCGCGAGATGCACCCCCCTGCCCTCGAACGGCACGGTGACGGCGCGCGCGACGTGATGCGCGCACTCGACCAGGTAGGCCACCAGGACGACGTTCCGGATGCCCTTGCCGCCGTCGGCGCGCGCGTAGGCCATGATGGGTCGGTCGGTCATGCCTCGCCCTCGAAGAAGTCCTCGGCGTTGACGATGTAGTCGCTCTTGATGTTGTGCACGTGGACGTGCTCGCCGGCGGCGACGGGCCGGGTCGTGCTGCCGATCGGCACCCCGAACTTACGGACCGTGGCGCCCTGGGCGAGGTCGGTCGTGGCGATCTTGTGGGCGAACGGCACGGCGTCCCGGATCGTGAGCGTCCGGCCACCGACGTCGATCGTCTCGCCGCGGTCGAGCTTCCTGAGCGACACCACCACGTTGTCGTCGGGGCTGAGCCGGAGAACGGCAGCGGTCATGCGGGCAGCACTCCTGGAACACCGGTCGCCTCGAGCATCGCCCGGCAGCGCTCGCGATACAAGGGCCGCACGTCGCGGGTCGGCGGCCGGCAGCGGCTGGAATCCAACCCGACCAGCTCCATGCAGAGCTTGTCCAAGTAGCCGTCGCCGCTGGTGAAGGATTTCTCGATCTCCACCCAGAGCTTGTAGAAGGGCATGGCCTCGCGGACTAGCGCGGTCTGCACGGCCCGCCAGCGCCCGGCGGCCACGTCGTCGACGAGGCGGATGCCCCATTCGGGCCAGTAGTTGCACAGGTGGACCTCGAAGGCCCGCGCCCCGAGCATCCCGCTGACGGCGAACATCAGGTGGTTGTCGATGATCGTCAGCCGGTCGGCGAAGCTCGCCACCACGTCCTCGAACTCCATGGCGTCGGTCCGGGGGCAGGCCCATTTGAGCCCGACGACGTTCGGGATCTCGAGCAGCTTCTCCACCATGTCGAACGACACGCCGGCACTGGTCCAGAACGTGTTGTAGACGATGATGCCGATGTCGGCCGCCATGGCCGCCTCCTCGACGAAGGCGAGGAAGTCGGCCTCGGTGTGCTGGAAGTAGAAGGGGCAGGAGACCTGGATGAACTCGGCCCCGAGCCCGGCCGCCGCCTTGGCGAGCCGCCGCACCTCGGCGGTGCTGGTCGTCTGCGCGCCCATGGCGACCGGGATGTCGCCGGCCTCGGCTTTGACGGCCTCGGCGACCTGCACCCGCTCCGCGAAGCTCATCGTCGAGAAATCGCCGGCGGCGCCACCGGCCAGGAGCGTGCCGCAGCGGGCGTCGATGCCGCGGCGCCTGAGGAACGCCACGTGGCGGCGGATGGCGGCCGGATCCACCTCGAGGTCCGGGTCGCGGAACATCGTGGGCACGGTGATGTAGCAGCCCTCGAGACGCCGCTTCGCCCGGTCGTGGTCCATGCTGCAAACGGCCGTCAGCCGCGACCGGGCAGGTCGGCCTGGAGCCGCGCCACCCCCTCGGCGATCCAGGGGAGCAGGGCCGCGGCGAGGAAGCGCACACCCATGTCGACGTAATGCGCGGCGCGGCGGTTGCCGACCAGGGTCGTGCCGGCGGTCCGGCCTGCGGCGACGATCCGGCGGAGCGCCGCCTCGCGGGTGCGCTGGACCTCCGGATGCTCGGGCTGGCCGATCAGGCCCATGGACGCGGCGAGGTCGGAGGGGGCCACATGGAAAACGTCGATATGCTCGACCGCGAGGATCGCATCGAGGTTCTCGATCGCCACGACGTCCTCGATCAGCGCCACCAGCAGCGTCTGGTCGTTGGCGACATGGAGATAGTCCGGCACGCCGTAGCCCTGCCGGCTCGTGAACAGGCCGCGCTTGCCCAGGGGCGCAAACTTGGCGGCCTCGACGAAGGCGCGGGCGTGGTCGGCGGTGTCGATGTGCGGCACGCAGATGCCCTGGGCACCCAGATCGAGCGTCCGGTAGATGGTGCCGTAATCGAGCGCGTTGACCCGGACGATCGAGGTCATGCCCCAGAGGTCGCAGGCCCTGGTGAGGTCGCCGACGCGGCCGAAATCCACGGGCCCGTGCTCGGCCTCGAGCCAGATCGCATCGAGGCCCAGCGGGCCCACCTGGTCGATCAGGTCGGCATTGTCGAGCCCGCCGAGCGACAGCACGGTCTCGCCGGCGGCGAGCTTCTGCTTGACGCGGTTCGGACGGATCGTCCCCATGCTGGCCTCCCACGGCTGGCGCCGGTTTCTTCTGGCGCTTCTGTTAGCGCGGCATCCCCGTCGCCGTCACGCTCAATTGACAAAGCGGACGGCCGCCGTGAATACTCGGTGTCACATCCGTCCGCAAATCGACACCGGGCCGCCAGGCCGCGCGTGGCCGATAACCCAGGGGAGGCAAAGGAATGCGGACCACGAGGCGGCTGGCGCTCGCACTGTGCGCGGCGACGGCGATGTTCCTGGCGACTGCGGCCGAGGACGTGCGGGCTCAAGGCGCGCTCGCCGAATCCGGGCTGATCGGCGAGCTCGAGGGCATCACCATCATCGAGGACCCGGCGCAGTGGCCGACCTCGTTCAACGAGGCGCCGATGCTGGCCGAGAAGGTGGCCGCGGGCGAGCTGCCGCCGGTCGCGGAGCGGCTGCCCAAGGACCTCATGGTGATCCAGCCGGTCGAGGGCATCGGCCGCTACGGCGGCACCTGGCGGCGCGGCTTCACCGGCCCGGGCGACAACGAGAACGGCAACCGCATCAACGCCTCGGACCGGCCGATCCTGGTCGACCACACCGGTTCCGTGCCGCGCCCGTCGCTCGCCAAGGCCTGGGAGCAGAGCGCCGACGGCAAGAAGTTCACGCTTTATCTCCGCGAGGGCCTGCGCTGGTCCGACGGCGATCCTTTCACCGCCGACGACTTCGTCTTCTGGTTCGAGGAGATCTACGGCAACCCGGACATCGTGCCGACGCCGATTCCCGACATGACGCCGGACGGCCAGCCCGGGCGCATCGTCAAGGTCTCGGACTACGAGGTCGCCTTCGAGTTCGACGTGCCGTTCTACCTGTTCGAGGAGCTGATGATGGGCGACACGCTCATCGGCGGCGGCCAGGCGGTGCGGCAGTCCGACAAGCGCAGCCACGGCGCCTATGCCCCGGGCCACTACCTCGCCCAGTTCCTGCCGAGCGGCGGCAAGTCGGTCGAGGAGCTCGATGCCGAGGCGCGGGCCGAAGGCTTCGACAACTGGGTGGCGCGGCTGCACTTCAAGAAGGACTGGACGCTCAACCCCGAGCTGCCGGTGCTCGGCCCCTGGCGCACCGTCCAGCCGATCAACAATCCCAACTGGGTGATGGAGCGCAACCCCTACTACTGGGCGGTCGATACCGAGGGCAACCAGCTGCCCTATATCGACAGCGTCGTCATGGGCGTCGTCGAGAACCTCGAGGTCTTGAACCTGCGCGCGATCGCCGGCGACTACGACCTGCAGGAGCGGCACATCGACCTGGGCAAGCTGCCGGTCATCCTGGAGAACCAGGAGGCGGGCAACTACACCGTCCATCTGGACCTTGCCTTCAACGGCGCCGACGCGATCTTCCAGTTCAACCAGAGCTATGATGGCGACCCCGAGATCGCCAAATGGTTGACGAACGCCGACTTCCGCCGGGCCCTCTCGCTGGCCATCGACCGCGAGCAGCTCAACGAGACCTTCTGGCTCGGCGTGGCCACCCCCGGCTCGCCGGCTCCGGGCGAGAGCCTGCCGTACTTCCCGGGCGAGGGCTGGCGCGAGAAATGGTCGACCTTCGATCCGGCCCAGGCCAACGCCATGCTGGACGCCATCGGCCTCGCCCAGAAGGACAGTGAAGGCTTCAGGGTGCGCACCGACAACGGCCAGCGGCTCCGGCTCGAGGTCCAGGCGGTGCAGGCCTTCCTGCCCTGGCCGCGGATCAGCGAGATGGTCGCCGACCAGTGGCGGCAGGTGGGCATCCAGGCCGACGTGCGCGACACCGAGCGGTCGCTCGCCTTTACCCGCACCTTCGCCAACGAGCACCAGATCATGGTCTGGAACAACGGTGGCACCGAGCTTCTCTACCTCTTCCCGCGGCACGCCATCCCGGTCGACCCGTCGGAGGCCTTCATGGGGCCCGAGTTCGCCAAGTGGTACGCCTCGGGCGGGTCGCAGGGCCGGGCACCGGAGGACCCGCATCTGCTCGAGATCTTCGACCTCTTCCGTAGCGCGGCCGGCCAGCAGAGCGAGCAGCGGATCGAGACCGCCAAGAAGATCTGGAAGATCCTGATCGACCAGCAGTACGGCATCGGCACGGTGGGCCAGTCGCCGGCGTTGATGGGGGTCCGCCTCGTCTCCAACAAGCTGGGCAACATCCCGTCCCGGAACTGCATCGCCCAGCACTGCCGCACCCCGGGCGGGGCGCATCCCGAGACCTGGTACTACAAGGAGTGACGGCACCCGCCGACCAGGACGAACGGCAAGGGCCGGCGTCCCGCCTCGCGCGGCGGGACGCCCGTCCGGTGGGCCGCCGGTGATCGCCTACATCACCCGGCGCCTCTTCCTGGCGCTTGTCACCTGCTGGGCGATCTCGGTCATCTCGTTCGTCATCATCCAACTGCCGCCCGGCGACTTCGTCAACAGCTACATCGCCAACCTCTCGGCCTCGGGCTCGATGGTCAGCGCCGCCGAGGCCGAAGCGATGCGCGAACAATACGGACTGAACCGGCCGATCTGGGTGCAGTACGGCAAGTGGATGGCCCGGGTTCTGCAGGGTGATTTCGGCATGTCGATGGAGTGGGGCCGGCCGGTGCTCGAGGTCATCGGCGACCGGCTCTGGCTCACCATCGTCATCTCGATCGCCGCCATCATCCTGACCTGGGGCATCGCCTTGCCCATCGGCATCTATTCCGCCGTCAAGCAGTACTCGATCGCCGATTACATCTTCACCTTCGTCGGCTTCATCGGCATCGCCGTGCCGAACTTCCTCCTCGCCCTGATCATCATGTATCTGGGCTTCAAATTCTTCGGCATGAACATCGGCGGGCTGTTCTCGCCCGGCTTCGAGATCGCGCCCTGGTCCTGGGCCAAGGTCTGGGATCTCACCAAGCACCTTCCCTTGCCGGCCCTGATCCTGGCGCTCGCGGGCACGGCCCAGCTCATCCGCATCATGCGCGCCAACCTGCTCGACGAGCTGCGCCGGCCCTATGTCACCACGGCCCGGGCGCGCGGCCTGCAGGAGTGGCGGGTGATCATCAAGTACCCGGTCCGCGCCGCCCTCAACCCCTTCGCCAGCACCATCGGCTACCTCCTGCCCTTCGTCGTCTCCGGCAGCATCGTCGTCTCGCTGGTCCTCTCCCTGCCGACCGTGGGGCCGCTGCTGCTCCGGGCGCTCGTCGCCCAGGACATGTTCCTGGCCGGGGCCATCGTGCTCCTGCTCGGCGTGCTCACCGTCATCGGCACGTTCCTCTCCGATCTCATGCTGATGTGGATCGATCCGCGCATCCGGGCGGGCCTGCACGGATGAGCACCGTTGCCCCAGCAGCCGCGCTGCCGGTCACCACGGCGGCCGAGGAGAAGGTGGCGGTCGCCACCCAGCTCCAGCTCACCTGGTGGCGCTTCAAGCGGCACAAGGTGGCCGTCGCGAGCGGCGTCATCGTGGCGATCTTCTACCTGATCGCCATCTTCGCCGACTTCCTCGCCACCACCGACCCCTACGCGACGCTGGCGCAGCGCAGCTACATCCCGCCGCAGAAGATCCACTGGTTCGACGAGGGCAGCTTCCGGCCGCACGTCTACGCGCTCAAGGGCCAGCGCGACATGCGCACCTTCCGCCTGAGCTACGTCCCCGACCCCGAGGACAAGCGCTACCTCACCCTCTTCGCCGAGGGCTATCCCTATCGCCTCCTCGGCTTCATCCCGACCAACCGCCACCTGATCGGCCTCGATCGCGGGGCACCCGAGGAGGCGCTCTACATCCTCGGGACCGACCAGCTCGGCCGGGATTTCTGGTCGAGGCTGGTTCTCGCCACCCGGACCTCGCTCTTCATCGGCCTCGCCGGGGTCGCCATCTCGCTCTTCCTCGGCGTGCTGCTGGGTGGCATCTCCGGCATGTATGGCGGCTGGATCGACACCGTGATCCAGCGCATCATCGAGATCCTCCGCTCGATCCCGACCATCCCCTTGTGGATGGGCCTCGCCGCCGCCCTGCCGGCGACCTGGAGCGTGCTCCAGGTCTATCTCGCGATCACCATCATCATCTCGCTGATCGGCTGGACCGAGCTCGCCCGGGTGGTCCGCGGCCGCTTCCTGTCGCTGCGCGAGGAGGACTTCGTGATGGCGGCCGAGCTCGCAGGCGCCTCGCAGATGCGGATCATCTTCCGCCACATGGTGCCCTCCTTCCTCTCGCACATCATCGCCGCGATCAGCCTCGCCCTTCCCGCCATGATCATCAGCGAGACCACGCTCTCCTTCCTCGGCCTGGGCTTGCGCCCGCCCGCCATCAGCTGGGGCGTACTGCTGCAGGACGCGCAGAACATCCAGGCGCTGGCCATCGCCCCCTGGCTCTTGATCGCCGCCATCCCGGTCATCGTCGTCATCCTCGCCTTCAACTTCCTGGGCGACGGCCTCAGGGACGCCGCCGACCCCTATGGCTGAGCCCATACTCTCCGTTCGTGACCTGAAAACCTGGTTCCACCAGGACGAGGGTATCGTGCGTGCGGTCGAGGGCGCCTCCTTCGACCTCGAGCCCGGGCGCACGCTCGGCATCGTCGGGGAATCCGGCTGCGGCAAGAGTGTCACCGCGCGCTCGATCCTCAGGATCGTCGAGCGGCCCGGGCGGGTCGAGAGCGGCGAGATCCTCCTTCGCCGGGCCGACGGCCAGGTCGTCGACCTCGTCAAGCTCGACGGCCAGGGCAGCCTGATGCGCTCGATCCGCGGCGGCGAGATCGGCTACGTCTTTCAGGAGCCGATGAGCTCGCTCTCGGCCTTCCACACCATCGGCAACCAGCTCATCGAGGCGATCCGCCTGCACTCGTCCCTGACCAAGAAGCAGGCCCGGGTGCGCGCCGCCGAGCTCTTGGCGCTGGTCGGCATCCCCCGGGCCAGCGACCGCGTCGACAGCTACTCCTTCGAGCTTTCCGGCGGCCTGCGGCAGCGGGTGATGATCGCCCTCGCGCTGGCGGCCGAGCCGCGCATCCTGATCGCCGACGAGCCGACGACGGCCCTCGACGTCACCACCCAGGCGCAGATCCTGGACTTGATCAGGAAGCTCCAGGAGGAGAAGGACCTCGCCGTCATCCTGATCACCCACGACATGGGGGTGATCGCCGAGATGGCCGACGACGTGGTGGTCATGTATCTCGGCCGCGACGTCGAGAAGGGGCCGATCGACACGATCTTCCATGACCCTGCCCACCCCTATACAAGGGCGCTCCTGCAATCGATCCCGAGCGTCCTGGCCGAGCCGCGTTCGCGGCTGCGGACCATCGAGGGCTCGATTCCGCATCCCTACAACCGCCCGCCCGGCTGCCCGTTCAACCCGCGTTGCGCCGAGGCTATCGCCGGCCGCTGCGACAGCCGGCTGCCGGACCCGACCCCGCTCGGCGACCGCCATGCCGTGAGCTGCTTTCTCTATGGCGACGGCATCCCGCAGGACACGGCCATCCGCCGGGCGCTGGAGCCCACCGCGTGACCACCGCCGCCACCGCCAATGGCACCATCCTCGAGGTCGAGAGCCTGAAGAAATGGTTTCCGATCAAGCGTGGGCTCTTGCAGCGCGTGGTCGGCCAGGTGCGCGCCGTCGACGACGTGACCTTCTCGATCGCCAAGGGCGAGACCCTGTCGCTGGTCGGCGAATCCGGCTGCGGCAAGACCACCACCTCGCGCTGCATCCTCCGCGCGCTCACGCCGACGGCAGGGGCGATCCGCTTTCGCGCCGAGGACGGCCGTCAGGTGGACGTCGCCACCGTGCCGAAGTCCGGGCTCAGGCCGCTGCGCCGGCAGATGCAGATGATCTTCCAGGACCCGTTCTCGTCCTTGAACCCGCGGATGACGATCACCGACATCATCGCCGAGCCGCTGCTCGTCAACGGCATGCGCGACCTCGAGCAACGGCGGCGGCGGGTGCGCGAGCTGCTCGATCTCGTCCAGCTTCCCGCCGCCTACATGAACCGCTTCCCGCATGCCTTCTCGGGCGGGCAGCGCCAGCGCATCGGCATCGCCCGGGCCTTGGCGCTCAACCCGGCGCTGATCGTCGCGGACGAGCCGGTCTCGGCCTTGGACGTCTCGGTCCAGGCGCAGGTGGTGAACCTCCTCCTCGATCTGCAGGACCGGCTCGGCCTCTCCTATCTCTTCGTCGCCCACGACCTCTCCGTCGTGAAGCACGTGAGCGACCGGGTGGCGGTGATGTATGTCGGCAAGATCGTCGAGCTGGCACCCACCTCCGCACTCTTCAGCCGCCCGCGCCACCCCTACACCGAGGCGCTGCTTTCGGCCGTGCCGGTGCCCGATCCGAGGCGGCGCAGCGGCCGGATCGTGCTGGCCGGCGAGGTCGCCGACCCGGCCAATCCGCCGAGCGGCTGTCACTTCCACCCCCGCTGCCGCTACGCCGTCGAGCGCTGCCGGGTCGAGGCGCCGGCGCTGCGCAAGCTGGCGGACGGCCACCTCACCCGCTGCCACCTCGCCGAGGAGCTGCCGCTCTCCGGCGTGCAGGACGGCATCGTCGCACAGGCGAGTTGATCAGATGGAGACCAGAGCCATGCCGGCCCAGGAGCTGCGCGTCTTCTTCGAGCCGAAGATCCCCGACCACGATCCCGGCCTCTACGCCTTCGAGCGCACGGAGGAGGGTATCCCGGCTGCCGCCGCGGCCCACGAGGCGGCGCTCGCCCGCTTCGCCGAGGACGGCTTCCTCACCGTCCGCGGCCTCGTCGATCTGGCCGACCTCGCCGCCGCCAAGGCCGAGCTCGAGGCCATGACCCTCGCCGACCAGCCCGACTGCTGGGGGGTCTGGTACGAGGGGGCGATCCGCGATCTCGTGGCGCTCGACCCCAGCCGTGACCGCGAGATCGACGGCAAGGTGGGTGGGGTCGGCTTCGCCCCCGGCCAGGAAGGCAACGCCGTGCCCGACGTGGACCCAACCCTCCGTGCCCGGCATGTCCGCAAGTTCCAGGGCTTCGTCCGCCGCCAGCCGGCGCTGGGCAACCTTGCGCGCAATGCCGCCATCATGCCGATCGTCGAGCGGCTCCTGGGCGACCAGGCGAAGCTCTTTCAGGACATGGCGCTGGTCAAGCCGGCGCGCGGCCGGGAGAAGCCCTGGCACCAGGACCACGCCTATTTCAACTTGGCGCTCGACACGCCCATCGTCGGGGTCTGGATCCCGATGGGCACGGTGACGCCCGAGAACGGCTGCATGCACATGCTGGCCGGCGGGCACAAGGCAGGGCCGCGGCTTCATTTCAAGCGCCGCGACTGGCAGATCTGCGACACCGACGTCGAGACGCGCAACCGGGTCGCCGTGCCGATGCGCGCCGGCGACGTGCTGTTTTTCGACGGCAAGATCCCGCACGGCACGCCGATCAACCGGACCGACAGCTTCCGCTGGGCGGTCCAGTTCCACTACCGGCCGGAGACCGCGATCGCCATCGAGGACGCCGACCGCCTCGACGCCTTCGGCGCCGAGGGTAAGGACGTCACCTGCTGAGAGGCGAATGGCGATGGCGAAGAAGCGCGTGCTGGTCGTCGAGTGCCAGCAGGAGGTCTCCTCCTTCAACCCGGTGCCGAGCCGCTACGGCGACTTCCAGATCCGCCGGGGCAATACGCTGTTCGCCGACCGGCGCGGCAGCGGGACCTATGTCGGCGGCGCGCTCGCCGTGCTCGAGGCCGAGCCAGGGCTCGAGCTCGTGCCGGTCTATGGCGCCTTCGCCTGCAGTGCGGGCGAGCTCGCGGCCGAGAGCTACGAACGGCTGCGCGGCGAACTCCTTGACGCCCTGGCGGCGGCAGCCCGCGGCGGGGTCGACGCCGTGCTCTGGGCCCTGCACGGTGCCATGGGGGCCGAGGGCGAACTGGACCCCGAGGGTGACATCCTCGAGCGTGCCCGGGCGATGCTGGGCCCGGCCGTGCCCTTCGTCCTGTCGCTCGACCTGCACGGCATCCTGACCGGCCGCATGCTGACCCACGCCCCCGCCCTCGCCACGCTCAAGACCTACCCGCATATCGACCTCGCCGACACCGGCGAACGGGCCGCCCGCCTGCTCTTGCGGGTGCTGAACGACGGCGCCCGGCCGGTCGCGGCCCGGCTCCGCCTGCCGATGCTGGTGCGCGGCGACGAGTGCATCACCGAGACCGGTATCTACGGCCGCTACATGGACCGCTCGCGGCAGATCGAGGCCGAGCCCGGCGTGCTCGCCGCCTCGCTCTTCATCGGCAACCCCTTCACCGACGTGCCGGAGCTCTGCTGCCAGGCCTTGGTCGTCACCGACGGCGACGCGGCGCTCGCCGAGCGCAAGGTCCGGGAGCTGGCCGACGGCTTCTGGAAGCACCGGGGCGACATCCAGGCGAAGCTCATCGACCTCGAGGACGCCATTGCCGAAGCAAAGCAGCTCGCGGGCACCGTCATCTTCACCGACGCGGCGGACGCCACGAGCTCAGGCGCCACGGGCGACAGCAACATCATCATCAGGGGGCTGATCGAGCAGGGCTACCAGGGCCGGGTGCTGGCGCCGCTCACCGACGCGCCGGCGGTCGAGCGGGCGTTCGGCGTGGGGGTCGGCGGCACGGCCCGGTTCGACCTCGGCGGCAGCCTCGATCACCGCTTCACGCCACTCGCGATCGAGGCCCGAGTCGCGATGCTCTCCGACGGCAACTACACGCTGGAAAGCTGGGGCACACCCGAGATCGGCGGACGCTGCGCGGTGCTCGAAGCCGACAACGTCACGCTCGTCCTCTCCAGCCGCCCGGTCCAGCTCTTCGACCGCTCGCTTTTCCTCGCCCACGGCCGCGACCCGAAGGATTTCGACCTCGTGGTGGTGAAGTCGCCGCACACGCAAAAACGCTTCTTCGAGGCCTATGCGATAAAGAACTTCAACATCGACGTGGCCGGCTCCACCAGTGCCAACCTGCCGACCCTCGGCCACAAAAACTGTGCCCGGCCGATCTTTCCACTCGAGCCCGAGACGACCTTCACGCCGAAGGTCGAAATCTACCCCTGACCGAAAGTAACGGTGGGGCGCGGGGAGGCGATGCCTCCCCGCATTCTGAAGTTCCGGGGGAAATGATTTCCCCCGGGCCCCCTCTTTAGTTTGCGGTGAGGGGGGGCATGGGGTGGGCCCATTCGGGCGCGCCTGTGGCTTCGGCCAAATAGTGCTTCAGGCCGACGACGAAGGGGACGTCGCCGAAGCTGGCTTCAATGGCGTCGAGCCGGGCGGCAAGGTCGGCGATCTCGGTCGGGTCCGTGGCGTGGGTGATGGCCCGGGCCACCTCCGGGGCAGCATTGGCAAGCCCACAGATCGTCCCTGCCCCGCCCGCGGCCACGGCCTGGGGCAGCTGCACCTCCGTGCCGACCAGCACGCGCAGCCCCGGCAGGTCGCGGATCAGCCCCAGCGTCCGTGGCAGGTCGCCAGTGCTGTCCTTGAGCCCGTCGATCACCGTGTCGTAGCGCCGCCGAAGCCTGTCCATGAAGGCGGCATCCATGGTGGCCCCGCTCATCTCCGGGAAATGATAGAGCAGCAGCCGAAGCTCGCTCGCGCCCAGCGCCTCGATGAGATCGCCATAGAACCGCTCGAGCCCGGCAGGCCGGGCAGCGCCGCGAAAGAAGAAGGGCGGCATGACCAGGAGTCGGTGCACGCCATGGGCCAGCGCGTGGCGGCAGAGCGCCAGGCAATCGGCGGGGGCGGCCGACATCGCCGCCAGCACCAGCCGGTCGGGCGCCAGGCCCGCCGCCAGCACGTCGTCGAGCACGGCACAGCGCTCGGCAACGCTGAAGGCCGGCCCCTCGCCGGTCGTCCCGAAGAGCACGACGGCGTCGCAGCCCCGGTCCAGCAGGCCCCGGAGATGAGCCAGATAGAGCGGCCGATGGCAGCGACCGTCGCTGGTGATGGGTGTTGCGGCGGCAGCGCTCACCTCGAGGCTGGACATTTCGCGCATGTGGCCGAAACACCTTTTACTGGTCGATGCCGATGGGCAGCAGTCGGTGCTTGACGATCATCCGGGCGCTTGTCAATCATCGCCCACGCCGACACTTCGGGCCCCAGCAGGCCGGCGCCGGCAGCCAATAACAAGGGAGGCGGTTGCGATGCGACCCAAGGCTTCGATCGGCACGACCCTCGGCCGGCGCGCGGCGCTCGGCATGGCGGCAGCGACGGTATCCGCCCCCTTCGTGCTCCGGGGAGCCTGGGCGCAGGGCGGCAAGCTGATCCGCGTCAGCACCTCGGGCAGCGCGGACGAAATCCTCTCGCGCTCGCTGGCCGTCTTCAAGGAGTCGCTCGAGACCGCCGCCCCCGGCGCCTTCAACGTCGAGTTGCACTTCAACTCGACCCTGTTCGGCCAGGGCATGGAAGTGCCGGCCATGCAGCGCGGCAATCTCGAGGTGGGGGTGATCTCGCCGCAGGACATCGCCGAGCAGATCCCGGAATACTCGATCTTCACCGCCGGCTACCTGATCGCCGACCGCGGCCATCTCGAGCGGGTGTTCGCCGGCGACGTCGGCGAGGAGGTGTTCGCGCGGATCGCCGACGACCTCGATATCGCGTGCCTCGGCACCCAGTATCACGGCCAGCGCCACATCGTGCTGCGCGAGCCCAAGACGGTGAACACGCCGGCCGACCTCGCCGGCATGAAGCTCAGGGTGCCGGGCTCGGAAAGCTGGCGCTTCCTCGGTGCGGCCCTGGGCGGCAACCCGACGCCGATCGCCTTCGACGAGGTCTATCTGGCGCTCAGGACCGGCACGGTCGACGCTCTCGAGCAGCCGCTCGCCGACATGATCTCGGCCAAGTTCTACGAGGTGACGCAGCAGCTCGTGCTCACCGGGCACTTGGTCTCGACCATCTACTTCGCCTTCGCACGGCCGTTCATCGAGGGGCTGAGCGACGCCGAGCGCGAGCAGGTCCAGGCCGCGGTCGATGCCGCGGTCGCCTACAACAACGACGCCATCAGCGAGACCGAGAAGGGCGCGGTCGACTTCCTCGCGGCCCAGGGCATGACCGTCACGACGCCCGACCTCGAGGCCTTCCGCAGCCACGTCCTCGACGCCTATCTCAACTCCGACTTTTCGGCGAACTGGCCGGAAGGCATGCTCGACCGAATCAACGCAGCCTGACGCGCGCGGCGCGGAAGGGGCCGGTGCGGCGCCATCTCCAGACGGCGTGCGAGATCGTCAGCGCCGGCCTCTTCGCCATCCTGTTCGCCGCCTTCGCGATCCAGATTTTCACCCGCTACGTCTTGAACGACCCTGTCACCTGGGCGCAGGAGCTCTGCTCGCTGGCCTATCTCTGGGTCACCTGCTTCGCGGCGGCGACGATCGTCAAGGAGCGCGAGCACATCTCCTTCGACCTGCTCTACCAGGGGGCGCGGCCGCCCGTGCGGCGGCTGCTGGCGATCCTGGGCACCGGCTTTCTCGTGGTCCTTTTCCTCCTCGGCCTGCCCGGCACCGTCGACTACGTTCTCTTCATGGGGCGCATGCGCACCCTCGACCTGCACATCCCCTTCGACCGCGTGTTCTCGGTCTTCGTCCTCTTCCTCGCCGTGACGGTGCTGGTTGGCGCGTGGCGGCTGTGGCGGCTGACGCGGCACGGCTACGAGCGCGAGCTCTGATGCGCGCACCCGCGCCATGAGCGTCGCGGCCGTCGTCATGTTCGTCGCGTTCTTCGCGGCCGCCGCCATCGGCGTGCCGATCGGTCACGCGATGATCGCCACGGGCTTCCTCTATCTCGCCCTGAAGGGCGGCGACATGGGCCTGGTCGCGACCCAGGGGCTGAACGGGCTCTTCAAGAGCTTCGTGCTCCTGGCCGTGCCGATGTTCATCTTCGCCGCCGAGATCATGAACTACCCGGCGATCAGCGACCGTCTCTTGAAGTTCACGACCATGCTGGTCGGCAGGCTCAAGGGCGGCCTCGCCCACGTCAACGTCGTCCTGAGCGTCATCTTCTCCGGCATGAGCGGCAGCGCCCTGGCCGACGCCGCCGGCCCCGGCAAGCTCATGATCGCGCTCATGCTGAAGGGCGATCGCTACTCGCCGGGCTTCGCCGGTGCCGTCACCGCGGCCTCGGCCACGATCGGCCCCATCATCCCGCCGTCGATCCCCATGGTGCTCTACGCGGTCGTGGCCGACACCTCGATCGGCTTTCTCTTCATCGCCGGTGTCGTCCCGGGCTTGATGATGGCGGCCTCGCTGATGATCCTGATCCACATCCTGGCGACGCGGCGCAAGTTCCCGACCGAGCCGCCCGTGCCGCGCGGCGAGATCGTCGGCACCGTGCGCGAGGCCCTGCCGACGCTCTTCCTGCCGGTCATCCTGCTGGGTGGCATCTACTCGGGAGCGGTCACGCCGACCGAGGCTGCCGCCGTGGCGGCAGGCTATGCGCTCCTGCTGGCAGCCGGTTTCTATCGGGCGCTCGGCATCAAGGACCTTTTCGCGGTCCTCGTCCGCTCGTCCAAGGCGACGGCGGTCGTCGCCATCACCATCGTCGGTGCCCTCTTCTTCAACTATGTCGTGGCCGCCGAGGGCGTCGCAGGCCAGGTCGCCGACTGGATCGGCGGTGCCGGCCTCTCGCCCCTCGGCTTCCTGCTCGTCATCAACCTCCTCTTCCTGCTCCTGGGCTGCTTCCTCGACACGCTGTTGATGCTCTTGATCGTGGTGCCCATCGTGATGCCGTCGGTCAGGGCGCTCGGCATCGACACGGTGCATTTCGGCGTCGTCGTCATCGTCAACATGATGATCGGCCTGATCACCCCGCCCTACGGGCAGATGCTCTTCCTCATCAGCGGGGTGACCGGCATCCGCCTGCAGGCCATGCTGCGCGAGATCTGGCCCTTCATCGGCGCCCTGCTGGCGGCCCTGCTGGCGATGACCCTGCTGCCCGACATCGTCCTCTTCCTGCCTCGCCTGTTCGGCTACACGGGCTGACCGGAGCACTTTCGATGTACGAGGAACGAAACGGCCTGCGCCACTACCGGCACTGCATCGACGGCGCCTGGGTCGACGGCCGAGGCGCCATCGAGGTCGAGAACCCGGCCACCGGAGCCATCGTCGCCACCGTGCCCGAGGGCGGCGCCACCGAAGCCGAGGCGGCGCTCGCGGCGGCGCGAGCGGCGCAGCCGGCCTGGGCCGCCCTGCCGCCGATCCGGCGTGCCGATCAGCTCCGGCGGCTGGCCGCCCTGGTCGAGCGTGACGCCGAGGCGCTGGCCCGGCTCGTCACCACGGAGCAGGGCAAGCCGCTCGCGGAGGCGCGGGGCGAGGTCGCGGGCACGGCGCTCTATTTGACCTACGCCGCCGAGGAGGCCAGGCGGCTCACCGGCGACATCCTGCCCTCGGACGAGCCCGACGAGCAGGTCTGGATCCAGCGCGTCCCGCACGGTGTCGTGGTGGCGCTGACCGCCTGGAACTACCCCTTGGCCCTGACCACGCGGAAGCTCGGCCCGGCGCTGGTCACCGGCAACACGGTCGTGGTCAAGCCGCACGAGGGCACCCCGCTCTCCGCCCTGCATCTGGCGGCGCTGGCCATCGAGGCCGGTTTTCCGCCGGGCATCTTCAACGTCGTCACCGGCACCGGGACGATGCTCGGCGAGGCGCTGGTCCGCCACCCGCTCACCAACCTCGTGACCCTCACCGGCAGCGTGCGCGCCGGCAAGGCCGTGTTCGCCGCCGCCGCCGAGGGCCTGAAGGTGCTGCGGCTCGAGCTCGGCGGCAAGGCACCCTTCATCGTCGCCGAGGACGCCGATCTCGACCGGGCGGTCGACGCAGCCATCGTCTCGCGCTTCGAGAACTGCGGGCAGATCTGCATCTGCAACGAGCGGATGTATGTGGCGGAATCCGTTGCCGACGCCTTCATGGCAAGATTCCTCGACCGCGTGCGCGGGCTCAAGGTCGGCGATCCTCTGGAGGCGGTCGACGTCGGCCCCAAGTTCAGTGCTGCCGAGCTCGCCAAGGTTGAAGCGATGGTCGATGCCGCGAAGGCCGCGGGGGCCGAGGTGCTGGCAGGCGGCCACCGTCTCGATGAGGGTGCGTTCGCCAGGGGCCACTGGTACGCGCCCACGGTCCTTGCCGGCGTCGACCACTCGATGGCGGTCATGAGGAACGAAATCTTCGGGCCCGTCGTGCCGGTGATGCGGGTCCGGGACTTCGACGCGGCGCTCCGGCTCGCCAACGACAGCGCCTACGGGCTCTCGGCCTATGTCTTCACCCGCGACATGCGCCGCCTGATGCGGCTCGTGGCCGAGCTCGACTTCAACGAGATCTACGTCAATCGTCCGGGGGGCGATGCCGTCCATGCGCACCATGCGGGCCACGGCGACAGCGGCCTCGGCGGCGAGGACGGCAAGTACGGGATCGAGGGCTACCTTCGGAAGAAGACCATCTATGTCAACTGGGCCTGAGATCTTGTCAGAGCGTCCTGAAGGTCAGGCCGCCGTCCACGGTCACCACCTGGCCCACCGTGAACGGCAGCCGGCCTTCGGCCAGCACCGCCACGGCCGCCGCCACGTCCGCGGGCGCGCCCCAGCGGCGGATCGGCGAGATGCCGCCCTCGATGAGCTGGTCGAGCCGGGCCGCCGAGCCCTCGGTCATCGCTGTCCGGATGATTCCCGGCCGCACCTCGTAGACGCCGATACCGGCCTCGGCCAGTCGCAGCGCGAAGAGTTTCGTCAGCATCGAGAGCCCGGCCTTGGCGATGCAGTACTCGCCGCGGCTGGTCGAGACGACCTCCGCACTGATCGAGGAGATGGTGACGATCGACCGGTGGCCGTCGCCGGTCGCGGCCAGCATCCGGCGCGCCACCGCCTGGGTCAGGAGGAACGTGCCCTTGAGGTTGATGTCGAGGCAGCGATCCCAGCTCGCCTCGGAGACGTCGAGGAGATCGCCACGGTTCAGCACCGAGACGCCGGCATTGTTGACGAGGCAGTCGACCGGGCCGAGGGCCGCCTCGACGGCATCGAGCATGCCGCCGTGTGCCCGGATCGCGGCGATGTCGAGCGGCGCCAGCACCGCCCGGCGGCCCATGGCCTCGATCGCCGTCACCACCGCCGCGCCCTCGGCATCCGCCTCCACGTCGTTGACCGCGATGTCGAAGCCGCTCTCGGCGAGGCGGAGCGCGATCGCCCGCCCGATGCCGCGCCGTGCCCCGGTCACCAGCGCCACCGGCATGCCCACCTCCCCCTGCCCCGCACGCTGCCGCGATATAGGCCGGCGGTGCTGGCGCGCACAAGATGAGCGCCCGCCTCGCCGTCGATATCGGCGGCACCTTCACCGACATCGTGCTGGCGCTCGATGACGGGCGGCTGCTGCTCGAGAAGATCCGCTCGACCACGCATGAGCCCGAACGAGCGGTCGTCGAGGGCACCGCTCGCGTGCTCGAAGCGGCCGGCATCGGTGGTGGGGCGGTTGGCGAGGTCCTGCACGGCACCACCGTGGCCTCCAACACCATCCTGCAGCGCGACGGTGCCCGGACCGGGTTGATCACGACCAGAGGATTCCGCGACGTGCTGGAGATCGGCCGCGTGCGCACGCCCGAGCTCTACGACATCATGTGGGACAAGCCCGAGCCTCTGGTTCGCCGCCGCCACCGGCTCGAGGTGGCCGAGCGCATTATGGCCGACGGCAGCGTGCTCGAGCTGCTGGACGAGGCGGGCGTCACCGAGGCCGCAGACCGGCTGGTCGCCGAAGGCATCGAGGCGCTCGCCGTCTGCTTCATCAACAGCCACCGCAATCCGGCGCACGAGCGCAGGGCGGTGGAGCTCGTGGCGGCACGGCATCCTGGCCTCGCGCTGAGCGCCTCCGTCGACATCCTGCCGCAGGTCAAGGAGTACGAGCGCACCAGCACGACGGTGGTCAATGCCTATGTCCTGCCGGTCATGCGCCGCTATCTCGACCGCCTGGCCGAGGGGCTGGCCGGGCTCGGCGTCACCTGCCCTCTCCTGATCACGAGCTCGGCCGGCGGGGCCGCGAGCTTCAGGGAAGCGGCACGCCGGCCGGTCTTCTTCATCGGCTCGGGGCCGGCGGCGGGCGTGGTCGGGGCCGTGCGCGCCGCGGCCGCCTCGGGCATCGCGGATGCCATCGCCTTCGACATGGGCGGCACCACCGCCAAGGCGGCGCTGATCGAGGCGGGCGAGGTGGTGCGCACCCAGGAGTACGAGTTCCGCGACGGCATCTCGACGCCGAGCCGCTTCATCAAGGCCGGCGGCTACCTGCTCAAGGTGCCGGCCATCGACATCGCCGAGGTGGGTGCGGGTGCCGGCTCCATCGCCCATGTCGACGAGGCGGGGCTCCTCCACGTCGGCCCCCGCTCGGCCGGGGGCGAGCCCGGCCCCGCCGCCTACGACCAGGGCGGCACCGAGCCCACCGTGGCGGATGCCAACATCGTCCTGGGCTTCCTCGACCCGAACGGTCTCGTCGGTGGCGGCCTTGCCCTCCGCCCCGACCTCGCGCGCGCCGCCATCGAGACTCGCGTCGCCGGTCCGCTCGGCCTTGCGGTCGAGGCCGCAGCCAAGGGCATCCGGGCGCTCGCCAACGCCAACATGGTCCGCGCGATCCGGGCGGTGACGGTCGAGCGCGGAGTCGATCCGCGCGACTTCACCCTCGTCGCCTTCGGCGGCAGCGGCCCGGTGCACGCCTGCGACCTCGCCGAGGCGCTCGGCGTCACCCGCGTCCTCGTCCCGCCGATGCCCGGTGTCTTCACCGCCGTCGGCATGCTCGCGGCCGATGTCGAGCTGCCGTTCGTCGACGCCTTCACCGGCCCGCTCGACTCGATCGCGGGTGAGGCCGCCCAGGTCCGGCTTGCAGCACTCGCCGAAGAGGCGACCTCGGCGCTTGCCGCCGAAGGCTTCACCGGCGATGCCGCCCTGGTCGAACCCGCCATCGACCTTCGCTACGAGGGCCAGGACAGCGAGCTGACGCTTGCCCTCGATGCCGACCCGGCAACGCTCGAAGCACGGTTCCGTGCCGAGTACGACCGGCTCTTCGCCTACGCCTCGGACGAGCCGCTGGAGATCGTCAACCTCCGGGTCACGGCGCGCGGCCGGCGCACCGCCCGGAGCGATCCCAGGGCCGGCGACGCGCCGCGGGCGGCCATGCCGGCGGGCGAGCGCCTGGTGGCCTTCGACCCGGCGGCACCCGTCGTCACCCCCGTCATCGACCGCAGCACGCTGCCGGTCGCCTTCGGCGGTCCGCTGATCATCGCTTCCTACGACAGCACCATCGTCGTCCCGCCCGGCTGGCAGGGTGCGGTCGACGCGGCGGGCAGCATCCTTCTGGAGCACCGATGACGCCTGATCCGATCACCTTCGCCGTGGTCAAGGCGGCCCTCGACACGGTCGCCGACGAGATGGCCTACACGGTGATGCGCACGGCCCGCTCGCCGATCGTCCGCGACGTGCTCGACTACTCCGCCACCCTGTGCGATCGGGACGGCATCATCATCGCCCAGGCGAAGACGGTGGCGCTGCATCTCGGGGCCGTGCCCGATGCCATGATCGAGGTCCTGAAGCGCTACGGCAATACACTCGCGCCCGGCGACGTGGTCGTCCTCAACGACCCCTATGCCGGCGGCATGCATCTGCCCGACCTCTTCATGATCGAGCCGGTCTTCGCGGCCGAGGGCGAGCGCCTCGGCTTCGCCGTGGTCATCGCGCATCACTGCGACATGGGCGGCCGGGTGCCGGGCTCGAACGCCAGCGATTCGACGGAGATCTTCCAGGAAGGCCTGCGCATCCCGCCCTTGAAGCTCTGGCACAAGGGCGAGCCGGACAGGGCGCTCATGGCGTTGATCGAGGCGAATGTCCGCCTGCCCAAGCTGGTGCTGGGCGACATCCGGGCGCAACGGGCGGCCTGCCGGGTGGGAGCCCGGGGCCTTCTCCGCCTCGTCGAGCGGCACGGCCTCGACGGCTTCCGGCGGCACGCGGCGGACCTCCTCGACTATGCCGAGCGGCTGACCCGCACCGCCATCGCGACCTGGCCCAAGGGCACGTTCAGCTTCGAGGACCGCATCGACGACGACGGCTTCTCGGACGAGCCGATCCCTCTTCGGGTCGCCATCACCGTGCGCGCCGACGACCTCCTGGTCGACTTCACCGGCTCCTCGCCGCAGGTGCGGGGTGCGATCAACAGCACGCTCAGCTTCACCAAGTCCGCCGTCTATCTCTCCGTACGCTGTGCCCTGGGCCGCGAGGTGCCCAACAACGCCGGGGTCTTCCGCTGCATCGAGGTCAGGGCACCCAAGGGCTCGATCCTCGACCCCCTGCCCCCGGCTCCCGTGGCGGCGCGGGCGCTGACCGGCTACCGCATCGTCGACACCATGTTCGGCTGCCTCGCCCGGATCGTGCCCGACCGCATGCCGGCGGCGGGCGAAGGCGGCAACACGGTGGTCTGCATCGGCGGCTACGACGCCGACCGCCAGCCCTTCGTCGTCGTCGACATGATCAACGGCTGCTGGGGGGCGAGGCCGACCAAGGACGGCATCGAGGGTGTCACCAACCCCTCGCAGAACATGTCGAACACCCCGGTCGAGGTGCTCGAAGCCCGCTCGCCGGTGCTGGTCGAGGAATTCTCGTTCCGCCCCGACAGCGGCGGCGAGGGCCGGTTCCGCGGCGGCCTCGGCCTCGTCCGCCAGTACCGCCTCCTCGCCGAGGAGGCCGTCTTGCAGCTCCGCGCCGACCGGGTGCGCCACCGGCCCTTCGGCCTCGCCGGCGGCGGGCCCGGTGCTGCCTCCCGGAACATCCTGAACCCGGGAGCGGAAGCCCGCGAGCTGCCCGGCAAAGTCACCATGCGCATGGTCAAGGGCGACGTCATTCGCCACGAGCAGGCCGGCGGCGGCGGCTTCGGCGACCCGGCCTTGCGCGATCCGGCAGCGCTGCGGCGCGATCGCGAGGACGGGAAGGTGAGCTGAAGCGGGAGGCGAAGATGGGCGTGGTTCCGGTCCAGGGGCTCTTCGAGGCGCATCTGACGGTGGCCGATCTCGACCGCTCGATCACCTTCTACCAGGACGTCGTCGGCCTCGAGCTGGCGCAACGGGTGCCCGAGCGCCATGCCGCGTTCCTCTGGATCGGCGCCCCCGGCCGGACGATGCTCGGGCTCTGGTCGCTGCATTCCTCGCCGTTGCGGATGCGCTTGCACATCGCCTTCGCCGTAGCCCTCGGCGACGCGGCAGCCGCGATCGAGCGGCTGCGGTCGCGCGGCGTGACGCCGCTCGACAGCGGGGGCGGACCGCTCGGCCAAGAACCCGAGGTCATCGCCTGGATGCCCGCGGCCTCGGTCTACTTCGCCGACCCGGACGGCCATTCGCTGGAGTACATCGCGATGCTCGACGGCCCTCGGCATCCCGAGTGGGGCAGGCTGCCGCTCGGCGACTGGCGCCGGCGCGTCGCCGCATCCGGCGCCGCTTGACAGGGTCGAGCGGGGCTCCTACCGCTCGATCGGCCGGCATCCCTTTGCCGGCGATCAAGAAAACAGCTGCCAGGGAGGTCAGGATGAGAGTTGCAGGACTTTGCGGCCTTGCGGCGACGGCGCTGCTCATGGGCACGACCGCCCTGGCACAGCCGGTGACCGCGACCAAGGGCGAGACCGTGAACATGGTCCTCTTGCCCAAGTTCCTCGGCATCATGGTCTTCGACCAGGCCAATCGCGGGGCCCAGGAGGCGCATGCCGAGCTCGAGAACAAGGGCGAGCTGCTCTATGTCGGCCCCACGCCCGAGAACAGCGTGGCCGGCCAGATCGAGATCGTGACGACGGCCGGCACGCAGGGCCAGGACGTGGTCATGCTCTCCAACAACTCGGGCGACCAGATCGTCCCGGCGGCGACGGCAGCGCAGGCGGCCGGCACGAAGGTCGTCACCTGGGATTCGCCGATCCCGTCCGCCGAGGGCGAGACCGTCTTCGTGGCGCAGGTCGACTTCAACGAGATCGGCGTCGTCATGGCCGACATGGCGCACAGCATCATGGGCGGCGAGGGCCAGTTCGCCGTCCTCTCCGCGACCCCCGATGCCGCCAACCAGAACGCCTGGATCGCCGCCATGCAGCGGGCGCTGGAGGGCGAGAAGTACAGCGGCCTCGAGCTCGTCGACATCGTCTACGGCGACGACCAGTCCGAGCTCAGCTACAACCGGGCCCTGGCCCTGGTCGACCGCCACCCCGGCCTCGACCTGATCATGGCGCCGACCTCGGTCGGCATCGTCGCCGCCGCCAAGGCGATGCAGGACGAGGGCCTGTGCGACCAGATCAAGGTCTCGGGCCTGGGCCTGCCGGCCGAGATGGTGAGCTACACCATGAACGGCTGTGCGCCGGAGTTCGCGCTCTGGAGCTTCGTCGATCTCGGCTACCTGACCTACTACACGAGCTACCTGATCGCGACGGGTGCGATCGCGGGCGAGGTCGGCGACACCTTCGAGGCCGGGCGGATGGGCACCTACGCCATCGAGAAGGACCCGACCCGCGAGGTCGGCAACCGGGTGCTGATGGGGCCCTTCGCCATCTACAACAAGGACAATGTCGAGGCCGAGGCCCAGTGAGGCAGGCGACGTGAGCCCGCGACTGGCCTGACGGGCTCGGGTCTTGCCTGAGCCCGTCCTCTCGCTCGCCGGCATCGCCAAGAGCTTCGCGCTGACGGCGGCGCTGGCCGACGTCTCGCTCGATCTCTTTCCGGGCGAGATTCACGCTCTCGTCGGCGAGAACGGTGCCGGCAAGTCGACGCTGATCAAGATCATGACCGGCGTGCACCAGCCCGACGCCGGCATCATCCGGCTCGGTGGCGCGGCCGTCACGATCGCCGACACCCAGGCGGCGCAGCGGCTGGGCATCGCCGCCATCTACCAGGAACCGATGGTCTTTCCCGACCTCGACGTGGCCGAGAACATCTTCATCAGCCACCAGGGCCTGGGCCTGCTCATGGACTGGCGCAAGCTGCACGACGATGCGACGGCGGTGATCGAGCGGCTGGGCGTGACGCTGGACGTGCGCCGGGCGGCGAGCGGGCTGACGCTGGCCGAGCAGCAGACGGTCGAGATCGCCCGGGCCATCTCGCTCGACGTCAAGGTCCTGATCATGGACGAGCCCACGGCCTCGCTCTCGGCGCACGAGGTCGACCGGCTGATGCAGATCGCCCGCACGCTCAAGAGCCGGGGGGTCGCCGTCCTCTATATCAGCCACCGGCTCGAGGAGGTGTTCGAGCTCGCCGACCGGGTCACCGTCCTGCGCGACGGAAGGCACATCTCGACCCGGCCGATCCGCGAGGTGACCCGCGACGGCATGGTCCGCGACATGGTCGGCCGCGCCGTCGAGCACTTCACGCCCAAGGCCGCGGCCGGCCCGCACGGCGCGCTCGTCCTGAGCGTGCGGGGCCTCGGCCGCGAAGCCGTCTTCGAGAACGTGACCTTCGACCTCCACGGCGGCGAGATCATCTGCTTCTCCGGGCTCGTGGGTTCCCGCCGCACCGATGTGGGCCTGGCGCTGTTCGGCATCGCGCCGGCGACCGCCGGCGCCATTCGTCTGGACGGCGAGACGGTGACCATCCGATCGCCAGCCGAGGCGATGCGGCTGGGTATCGCCTATGTGTCGGAGGATCGGCGCAAGCTCGGCCTGGCGTTGCCGCTCTCGATCCAGGCCAACATCTCGCTGCCCAGCCTCGCCCGCATCGCCGGGACCCTCGGCCTGATCGACCGCCGCGCCGAGCGGGCGATGGCCGAGCAGCATCGCCAGCGCCTCGCGATCCGCACGACGGACGTGCTGCTGGAGGTGGGCAAGCTCTCCGGCGGCAACCAGCAGAAGGTGATGCTGGCGAAGTGGCTGGAGACGGGGCCGCGACTCCTGATCTTCGACGAGCCCACCCGCGGCATCGACGTGGGTGCCAAGACCGAGGTCCACGCCATCATCAACGATCTGGCGGCCAGGGGCGTGGCGATCATCGTCATCTCCTCCGACCTGCCCGAGGTCATGGCGCTCGCCGATCGTGTGCTGGTCATGCGCGAGGGCCGGCAGATGGGCATCTTCGCCATCGAGGACGCCTCGCCAGAGGCGATCATGGCGCTGGCCACCGGCGAACGCACGGCCGCCGTCGCATGAGCGGCTGGCTGCAGCAGGTCTCGCCGCAGACGCTGCGCGTCATGGCGCTCGCCATCGTCCTGGTGCTCGTCGTCCTCTTCTTCGGCGCGCAGATCGAGAGCTACTACACGCCCCGGATGTTCAACCGCGTCGCGACCAGTGCAGCCATCATCATGCTGATCGCGATCGGCCAGGCGCTCGTCGTGATCACCCGCAACATCGACCTCTCGGTCGGCTCGATCGTGGGCTTCACGGCCTATCTCACCGGCGACCTGCTGGTGGCGCAGCCGGACCTGCACCCGGTGCTGGTGGTGCTCGCCGCCGTCGCCGTGGGCGCCCTCTTCGGGGCCGTCAACGGCGTGCTCGTCGCCTATGGCCGGGTGCCGGCGATCATCGTCACGCTGGGCACGCTCGCCCTCTACCGCACCCTCCTGGTCGAGTACTCCGGTGCCCGGTCGATCACCACGGCGATGCTGCCGCAATGGGTGGTCGAGCTGCCCCAGGCGACGCTGTTCTCCATCGGCGGCCTCGACATCCGCGTCACCGTGGCGATGGCGCTGGCGGTAGCCCTCGTCGCCCACCTCGCCCTCTCGCGCCTCCGGGCCGCGCGCAAGCTCTATGCCGTCGGCTCCAACCCCGACGCCGCGGCCATCGCCGGCATCGACGCCAAGCGCATCGTCTTCACCGCCTTCGTCCTGAGCGGGGCGCTTGCCGGCCTCGCCGGGTTCATGTTCCTCGCCCGGTTCGGCAACATCACCGTCGTGGCCGGGCTCGGCTTCGAGCTCAAGTCGGTGGCGGCCGTGGTCGTGGGCGGGGTCAACATCTTCGGCGGCTCGGGCACGGTGGTGGGCGTGGTCCTCGGCACCACGCTGGTCGACGTCATCGATAACAGCCTCTCGCGCTGGCAGCTGGTCAGCGAGTTCTGGCGCGATGCGCTGCTCGGCGGGCTGATCCTGATCGCCGTCGCCGTCGACACGACCATGACCCGCTCGCTCGACCGGCTGCGCCGCCGCCGGCACCTCGCAGCCCCGGCGCCGGCCCCCGCTGTGGCCCCGGCCGCGGCCACGGTGCGCGACGAGGCCGGCCGATGACGCCCGCGGCAGGACGGCAGACGTTGCGGGCCACGGCCGGCCTCGTCCGCGCCCTCGGCCGCTGGGAGGGCCTGCTGCTGCTGATTCTCGTCGCCGTCATCGCGATCAACGTCGCCCTCTCGCCGATGTTCCTGACGGTCGGCAACCTGATCAACCTCTTCCAGCTCTCGATCGAGAAGATCATCGTGGCGCTGATGATGACGCTGGTGATCATCAACGGCGAGATCGACCTCTCCGTCGCCTCGATGATGGGGCTGGCCGCCTGCGCCTTCGGCTGGCTTTTCCAGCAGGGCGTGCCGGCGGCGGTCGCGATTCCGCTGGTGCTGGCACTGGGCCTCGTGGGCGGCGCCTTCAACGCCTTCTGGATCGCCGTGGTCGGCATTCCGTCGCTGGTGGTCACGCTGGCCATGCTGATCGGCTTTCGCGGGCTGGCGCGCATCCTGGTCGAAGATCGCGGCATCACCGGCTTTCCCGCCTGGTTCAACGCCATGGGCCAGCAGCCGATCCTCGGGCCGCTGCCGCTTGCGCTCATCGTCTTCGCCGTCCTCTTCGCCATCCTCCTCGTCGTGCTGCACCGCACCGCCTTCGGCCGCCGGGTCTACGTCATCGGCAACAATGCCGAGGTCGCCCGCTACTCGGGCGTGCCAGTCCGTCGGGTCAAGGCCGCCCTCTTCATCGCCTCGGGCTTCGTGGCAGCGCTGGCCGGCCTGCTCTTCACCGCCCGGGTGGGGGCGGTGCGCGGCGATGTCGGCCTGGGCTTCGAGCTCGACATCATCACCATGGTGCTGCTCGGCGGGGTCAGCATCTTCGGCGGCAGGGGCACGCTCTGGGGCGTGCTCCTCTCGATCCTCATCGTGCTGGCCCTCAGGAATGGCATGGCGCTGGCCAACATCACCGGCCATCTGCAGACCGGGGTGATCGGCCTCCTCCTGATCCTCTCGGTCCTGGTCCCCAACCTGCTGCAGGCCGCCGGCCGACTCGGCACCGGCCGCCGCAGCACCGCCGGCTGAAGGAGCCGCCGCCGGGGTCGCAGGAGCCGGGCCACGTCGCAGAGGGCATCGAATGTGTCGCCAAGAGCCTACCCGGCCGGGTCGAAACGGCCTAACGCTCGGGGCCGAGGACAACGCCAGCCGGGCACCCCGTCGATGCTGCTGATCGCCTGCCCCTTTTGCGGCCCCCGGGCCGAGATCGAGTTCCGCTGCGGCGGCGAGGCGCACATCGCCCGCCCGGCCGCCCCCGAGAGCGAGACCGACGCGGCCTGGCGGGACTATCTCTTCTCGAGACGGAGCCCCAGGGGCCTGCAGCTCGAGCGCTGGCACCACAGTCACGGCTGCCAGCGCTGGTTCAACGTCGCCCGCGACACGGTGACCGACGAGATCCTGGCCGTCTACCGGGCCGGCGAGGCCCCGCCAGCCGGGCTGCGCCCGGAACGGACGGCCGGCGCATGAGCCAGCCTTTCCGCCTGCCGACGGGCGGCCGGATCGACCGGTCGCGGCCCCTGGCCTTCCGCTTCGACGGCAAGCGCTACGAGGGCTACGGCGGCGACACCCTGGCCTCTGCGCTCCTGGCCAACGGCGTGCATCTGGTCGGGCGCAGCTTCAAGTACCACCGGCCGCGGGGGATCGTGACCGCGGGCTCGGAGGAGCCCAACGCGCTGGTCCAGCTCGCACCGGGGACCGCGCGGACCGTCCCCAATGCCCGGGCGACCATGATCGAGCTCACCCCCGGGCTCGAGGCCCAAAGCCAGAACCGCTGGCCGTCGCTGGCCCTCGACCTGGGGCAGGTGAACGACCTGGCATCGCCGCTCCTGCCGGCCGCCTTCTACTACAAGACCTTCATGTGGCCGCGAAGCTGGTGGCAGCGGGTCTACGAGCCGCGCATCCGCAGGATGGCGGGCCTGGGCGAGGCGCCGGACCGGGCGGACCCCGACCGCTACCTGCACCGCCACGCGCATTGCGACGTCCTGGTGGTGGGCGGCGGGCCGGCCGGGATCGCCGTGGCGCTGGAGGCCGGGCGGGCCGGAAGGCGGGTGATCCTCTGCGACGAGCAGGCCGAGCTCGGCGGCGGCCTCCTGGCCCTGCCCGACGCGCGGATCGACGGGCTCGACGCGCTGGCCGCGCTGCCGGAGGTGCGGGTGCTCAGCCGCACCACCTGCACCGGCCATTACGACCACAACTACCTGGTCCTGCTCGAGCGGGTGACCGACCATCTGGCCGCCCCGGACCCCGACCTGCCCCGGCAGCGGCTCTGGCGGGTCCGCGCCGGGGAGGTGGTGCTGGCGACGGGGGCGATCGAGCGGCCGCTGGTGTTCGCCGGCAACGACCGCCCGGGGGTGATGCTGGCCTCGGCGGCCCGGGCCTTCGTCAACCGCTGGGCCGTCCGGCTCGGCCGGCGGGCGGTGGTCTTCACCACCAACGACACGGCCTATGCCGCCGCCCTCGACCTCCACGCCGCCGGGATCGAGGTCGGCTGCATCGTCGACGCCCGGCCCGAGCCGGCAGGTCCCTGGGTCGAGCGGGCCCGATCCGCCGGGATTCGCCTGCGCCCGGGGCACGCCGTGACCGGCGCCGAGGGCCACCTGCGGGTCGTCCATGCCCGGATCGGGCCGCTCGCCCTGGACGGCGGCCTCGCCCCGGGGCCGCTCGCGGTCGAGCCCTGCGACCTGCTTCTGGTGTCGGGCGGCTGGAACCCCAATGTCGCGCTCTTCAGCCAGGCCAGGGGCCGGCTGCGCTTCGACGATCGCCTTGCCGCCTTCGTCCCGGGCGACGCGCCCCTGCCACGCGAGCAGCGGCTTCGCTCGGTCGGCGCCTGCGCCGGAGACTTCGCCGGCTTCGACGGCCCGCCCGCCCCGCTCCGCCCGCTCTGGGCCGTGCCCGCGGACCGGCCGGGCAAGGCGTTCGTCGACTTCCAGAACGACGTCACCGCCAAGGATCTGGGCCTGGCGCTGGCCGAGGGCTTCCGGTCGATCGAGCACGTCAAGCGCTACACCACCACCGGCATGGGCACCGACCAGGGCAAGACCTCGAACGTCAATGCGCTGGCGATCGTGGCCGAGCGGCTGGCGAAGCCGGTCGCCGCGGTCGGCACCACCACCTTCCGCCCGCCCTACGTGCCGGTGACCTTCGGCGCCATCGTCGGGCACAGCCGGGGAGCCCTCTTCGACGTCGAGCGGCGCACCCCGATGCACGACCTCGCCGCCGCGCGCGGTGCGGTCTTCGAGGATGTCGGCACCTGGAAGCGCGCCTGGTACTTCCCGCGGGCGGGCGAGACGATGCACGCGGCCGTGCAGCGCGAGGTCCGGGCGGTGCGCGAGACCGGCGGCATCCTCGATGCCTCGACGCTCGGCAAGATCGACCTCCAGGGCCGGGATTGCCGCCTTTTCCTCGACCGCGTCTACACCAACGCCTGGTCGAAGCTGGCGCCGGGATCCTGCCGCTACGGGCTGATGCTCAGGGACGACGGCATGGTGTTCGACGACGGGGTGACGGCCTGCCTCGACGACCGTCATTTCCACATGACGACGACGACCGGCGGGGCCGCCCGGGTGCTGGCCTGGCTCGAGGACCTGCTGCAGACCGAGTGGCCCGGGCTCGAGGTCTACCTCACCTCGGTGACCGAGGAGTGGGCGACCATGGCGGTGGGCGGCCCGCTGGCGCGGGAGGTTCTGGCCCCGCTGGTCGAGGACTGCGATCTCGGCGACGCGGCCTTCCCGCACATGGCCTGGCGGGCGGCCCGGATCGCCGGGGTGCCGGGCCGGATCTTCCGGATCAGCTTTACCGGCGAGCGCAGCTACGAGATCAACGTCCCGGCCGACCGTGGTTCGGCGGTGCTGGCGGCCCTGCTCGAGCGGGGCGAGCCGCGCGGGGTCGGGCTCTACGGCACCGAGGCGATGCACGTGCTGAGGGCCGAGAAGGGCTACATCATCGTCGGCCAGGAGACGGACGGCACGACGACGCCCGACGATCTCGGGATGGGCTGGATCGTCGCCATGGGCAAGGGCGACTTCATCGGCCGGCGCGGCCTCGCCCGACCGGACCTGCGGGCGCCGGACAGAAAGCAGCTGGTCGGCCTCTTGACCCTGGACCCCGCCCTGGTGCTCGAGGAGGGGGCCCAGGTCGTCGAGCGGCCGCCGGCCGGCCTGCCCTGCCCGATGCTCGGCCACGTCACCTCGGCCTACGTGAGCCCGGCGCTCGGCCGCTCGATCGCGCTCGCCCTGGTCGCCGGCGGCCGGGCGCGCCTGGGGCAGACGCTGCACGTGCCGATGCCGGGCGGGCGGGCGATCCCGGTGGAGGTCACCTCGCCCGTCTTCCTCGACCCCGAGGGGGCCCGCCTCCATGGCTGAGCGCAGCGCCCGCCGCGCCCTCGCGGTCCGCCCGTGTCCGGGGCTCGGCAAGCTGGTGCTGCGCGCCGACGAGGCCACGGCGGCGCTCGCCGGCGCGGCGGTCGGGCTGGCGCTGCCGCCGGCGCTGAACCGGGTGGCCGGGGGCCCGGAGCGGCGGGCGCTGCGGCTCGGCCCGGACGAGCACCTCCTGGTCCTGGCCCGCGACGCGGTGCCCGACCTCGTCGCGACGCTGGAGGCGGCGCTGGCGGAGCGGCACCGGGCGGTGGTGGACGTCTCGGCCCGGCTCCAGGCGGTCGAGATCGACGGGTCGGCCAGCCGCGACACGCTCGCCGCGGCCTGCCCGCTCGACCTGCACCCCCGGGCGTTCGGCCCCGGCCAGGCGACCCGCACGCTCTTCGGCAAGGCCGAGATCGTGCTCGACTGCCTGGCCCCCGACCGCTTCCGGCTGCTCGCCAACCGGTCGCTGCTCGCCTATGTGCGAGCCCTCCTCGCCGAGGCCGGCCGGGAGCATGTCGGGGACCCGCAGGCGCCCCGACAGGAATAGGCATTCTAACCTAGTTCCGGCCTCCGGTCAAGCCGGCCCGGGTTCGCTCGGCGGATCGGACGTCTCGGGTTCGGTCGTCCCCGGCCGGCCTGCCCATGGCTTCATGCCGGCGAAGAATACCGCATGGCAAGCGACTGAACGACAACGCCAAACGAGAGGCGGGTGCGGCATCCTGTCGGCCCGGGTTCGTTCGCGGGTTCTTGGGTTCGTTCGTCGATTTCCCGGGTTCGTTCGTCGAATCCGTGGGTTCGTTCGTCGATTCTCGGGTTCGTTCGCGGGTTCGTTCGTCGCGAATCGGGCGAAATGCGCCGCTATACGCGCCATAAGGAACGCTTATGGCGCGTATAGCGGCGAAGATTATGACAAATGGCGCGTATAGCGGCGCATGTCTCGGGTCCATGGCGCATATAGCGGCGCATCCCGAGAGGCAATGCGCCGCTATATGCGCCATCGCCGGCGATATCGTAAGTAGACACATGATAGATCATAAGCGTTCGTTATGAGCAACGAAAATGTGACGAAGAGCGGGGGAACTGAGTTCCCCCGCGCCCCCTCCGCCCTTTTGGCGGGGGTGGATGGCGGTGGGATTGGCGCGTTCTGGAGGCGGCGGGAGTGAGCGAAATGGTTAAAAAGGGAGGTGTCCCCACTCGCCTGACATAGAAATGGTTAAAAAGGGAGGTGTCCCTGACTCAGCCCCCTGAAAGAGGGCCGCGGATAAGGGGAATCTGTTCTACCTTG
>CAYWSB010000037.1:0-38284 GCA_964460465.1 uncultured Geminicoccaceae bacterium
TATCTCGAAAACCATCTCACCAAACCTACCGGCGTCAGCCGGTAGTCGTTTAGTTGACTGCCGACTCCGGAGGGGCTAGACCCCTCCGGCAGAGGCTGATCGATCGATCGGTGGACTCGATCGATGGCCGCCCGCCTTGCCGCGTTGCGCCAGCCAGGCGAGGAAGCCCGCAGCGGTCATGAGATCGGCGTATTTCTGGCCGAGATCGAACAGATTCGCCTCGTGCGGGCCGAGCGCCCGGTCGCCGACGCAGTCGGTCAGCACGACGGGCCGGAAGTTCCAGCTCATGGCGTCCACCACGGTGGCGCGCACGCAGCCGCTCGTCGTGCAGCCGGTGACCACCAGCGTGTCGACGCCGCGGAGCAGCAGCCAGCCGGCGAGGTCGGTGGCGAAGAAGGCCGAGGCCTGGGTCTTGCGGACGATCCGCTCGCCCGGCCGCGGCGCCAGCTGCGGCACCACCCGGCTGGCCGGGGCCGCCTCGGTGAGCTCGCTCAGCCGCGGCGCCTTCTGGCACCAGATGCCCACATCCGAGCCGTCCGCCGCGTAGACGATGCGGGTGAAGACCACAGGCAGGCCGTGCCGGCGGCAGGCGTCGAGCACCGGTCGGGTGGCGGCGATGGCGGCAGGGATGTTGCCGCCGCCGAACAGCGCGGGATCGGCGAAGCCCGCGACGAAGTCGACGAGGATCAGCGCCGGCCGCTCGCCGAGGCCGATCGTCTGGCCGAAGCCTTGCCGGGCGTAGACGTCGTCGCTCATTTCTGCCTCCCAGATCCTCGGGCCGCCGCCCGTCAGCCGAGTTGCGGCGGCTCCGGCCCCTCCTCGGCCTCGCCGGTCTCCTTGTGGACCTCCTCGGTGATGATCCGCCGCGTCACCGCGGCGAGATAGCCGGTGAGGGCCTCGTTCAGCGCCTGGAACTCGGGCCAGAGCACGTCGTGGAGGAAGCTCTCCGGCCCCTTCAGCATCACCGTCGTGCGGTGCTGCCGCGGGTAGCGGAACGGCCGGAGGCCATAGCGGCGCGCCAGGGCGACGAAGAGCTGCCGCGACCAGGGATCGCTGATGCTGAAGCGGACCTCGACGTCGCGCTTCTGTCGCCGGGCCGCCTCGAGCCTCGCCCTGATCCGCTCGCGCGCCGCGCCGGCCGCCAGCCGCTCGCCGGGCGTGGTCGCCCCGGCGAACAGCGCCTCGACCTTGCGCAGACGCTCGCGGAGCTCGGCCTCGAGCGTCATCGGGCCGGGCTCAGAGATGCGCCTTCAGGTAGTCGAGGATGCGGTCGGCCGCCTCCTCCGCGGACAGCCGCGTCGTGTCGACCACGAGCTCGGCGCTCTCCGGCGGCTCGTAGGGGCTGTCGATGCCGGTGAAGTTCTTGATCGCCCCGGCCCGCGCCTTCTTGTAGAGGCCCTTGACGTCGCGGTCCTCGGCGATGTCGAGCGGCGTGTCGACGAAGACCTCGATGAACTCGCCGGGCTCGAGCAGGTCGCGCACCATCCGCCGCTCGTCGCGGAAGGGCGAGATGAACGAGGCCATGACGATGAGCCCGGCATCGACCATGAGCTTCGCCACCTCGCCGACCCGGCGGATGTTCTCGACGCGGTCGGCGTCGGTGAAGCCCAGGTCCTTGTTCAGACCGTGGCGGACATTGTCGCCGTCGAGCAGGTAGGTGTGGGCACCCTGCGCCACCAGCTTGCGCTCGAGGATGTTGGCGATCGTCGACTTGCCGGCACCGGAGAGCCCGGTGAACCAGAGCAGGCAGGGCTTCTGCGCCTTCTGCGCCGCCCGCCGCGCCTTGTCGATGTCGGTGTGCTGGTGGTGGATGTTGCTGGCGCGCCTGAGGCCGAACTCGACCATGCCGGCCGCGACCGTCTGGTTCGACGTCCGGTCGATCAGGATGAACGCACCGAGATCGCGGCAGTCGGCATAGGGCCGGAAGGCGATCGCATGGCCCAGATGCAGGTTGCAGAACGCGATCTCGTTGAGGTCCAGCGTCCGCCCCGGCCGCTCCTCCTGGGTGTTGACGTCGATCTTGTGCTTGATCGCGGTGATCGACGCCGCCACCTGCGCGGTGCCGAGCTTGAGCACGTAGCGCCGGCCGGGCAGCATCGCCTCGTCGCTCATCCAGAAGAGATGGGCGGCGAACTGGTCGGCCACCTCGGGGCGGGCCTGCGGATCGACCAGCACGTCGCCGCGGGCGATGTCGATCTCCTGGTCCAGCACGATGGTCACGGCGTCGCCGGTCACCGCCCGCTCGAGATCACCGTCGGCGGTCACGATCCGCTCGACCGTGGCCGGCCGGCCCGACTTGGCGACGACGACCGCATCGCCCGGGGCCACGGCGCCGGCGACCACCGTGCCGGAGAAGCCGCGGAAATCCATGTGCGGCCGATTGACCCACTGCACCGGCATGGCGAAGGGCGCGTGGTCGCGAGCGACGGCGACGTCCACCGTCTCGAGGTGGTCGATCAGCACCGGGCCGCGATACCACGGCATGTTGGCGCTCGGCATGGTGACGTTGTCGCCTTCCAGCGCCGAGAGCGGGATCGGCGTAACCGCGCCGAACGAGAGATTGCCGGTCTTGGCGCGGTAGAGCTCGACGATCTCCGTGAACCGCTGCTCGCTCCAGTCGACCAGGTCCATCTTGTTGACCGCCAGCACCACATGGCGGATGCCGAGGAGATGGACGAGGTAGCTGTGCCTGAGCGTCTGCGTCAGCACGCCCTTGCGCGCGTCGACCAGGATGACGGCGAGCTCGCAGTTCGACGCCCCCGTCGCCATGTTGCGCGAGTACTGCTCGTGCCCCGGCGTGTCGGCGACGATGAACGAGCGCCGCGCGGTCGAGAAGAAGCGGTAGGCGACGTCGATGGTGATGCCCTGCTGCCGCTCGGCCTCCAGCCCGTCGACCAGAAGGGCGAAGTCGATCCGCTCGCCGACCGTGCCGTGCTTCTTGGAATCCGCCTCGAGCGACTTGAGCTGGTCCTCCATGATCAGCTTGGAATCGTAGAGCAGCCGGCCGATCAGCGTCGACTTGCCGTCGTCGACCGAGCCGCAGGTCAGGAAGCGGAGCAGGCCCTTCTGGGCGGCCTCGGCCCGGTTGGCGATGGCCAGGGCCTCGGCCTGGCGCAGCCTGACGGCGGTCTCGTGCATCAGAAATAGCCCTCGCGCTTCTTCTTCTCCATCGACGCCGCCTCGTCCGTGTCGACCAGCCGGCCCTGGCGCTCGGAGGTGCGCGCCCCCAGCATCTCGGCGATCACCTGCTCGACCGTGTCGGCGTCGGACTCGATCGCCCCGGAGAGCGGCCAGTCGCCGAGCGTCCTGAACCGCACCAGCCGGTCCTTCGCGGTCTCCCCCGGCTGGAACTCCATCCGCGCGTCGTCGACCATGATCAGCGTGCCGCCGCGATCGACCATCGGCCGCCGCTTGGCGAAATAGAGCGGCACCACCGGGATCTCCTCGAGCCGGATGTATTCCCAGATGTCGAACTCGGTCCAGTTGGAGAGCGGAAACACCCGGATGGTCTCGCCCTTGGCGATCCGGCTGTTGTAGAGCCGCCAGAGCTCGGGACGCTGGTTGCGCGGGTCCCAGCCATGGCCCGCCGAGCGGACCGAGAAGACCCGCTCCTTGGCGCGGGACTTCTCCTCGTCGCGCCGGCCGCCGCCGAAGGCCGCATCGAAGCCGTGCCGGTCCATCCCGGCCTTGAGCGCGTCGATGAGCATCAGCCGCGCCCACTCGCGGCTGTCGGTGTTGAACGGGGTCCGGCCCTCGGCCGTCGCCTGCTCGTTGGCGCTGACGATCAGCCGCAGGCCCAGCGCGCGGGTGAGCACGTCGCGATGGACGATCATGTCCTTGAAGTCCCAGCCTGTGGCGATGTGCATCAGCGGGAAGGGCGGCTTCGACGGATGGAAGGCCTTCATCGCCAGATGCAGCATGACGGAGCTGTCCTTGCCGATCGAGTAGAGCAGGACAGGGTTGGCGAGCTCGGCCACGACCTCGCGCATGATGAAGATCGATTCGGCCTCGAGCGCCTTGAGATGGTCGGAGAGGGCGGCCCGGCGCGGCCGGGCGCCGGCCGCGAAACGGGCGGCATAGCGCAGGATGTCGGGGCGCGGGCTGTCGATGGAGCGGTCGGTCATGGGCCGGCAATGCAGACGGATGGTTCAGGCGCCGGATGCGCCAAGCATCAGCGCCCGTCGACCGGGAGGGCCGACGAGGTCCACCCGTTTGCCACAGTCGGGCGACACGGCGCAAACGCCGAGTGCGCCAGCGGCGATACACGATGCCGCACTGCAGCAAAAATGCGGCGGCCGGCCGCCCGCCGGCCCTGCCGCCGTCAGAGCCGCTCGCCCCCCGGCAGGCGCATGAAGCGCACCGGCAGGATCGGCGTGGTGGCGTAGCCACCGTCGGGCTCCTGGGTCACGAGCGTCAGGATCTGCCCGTCGTCGGCCCGCCCGATCGGCGCCACCAGCCGCCCGCCCGGGGCGAGCTGGCGCAGCAGCATGGGCGGCACCCGGTCGATGGCGAGGCGCACGATGATCGCATCGAAGCGCCGGCCGGTCTCGGGCCAGCCGTCATAGGGATCGGCGGCCATGAGCTCGACCGCGCCGTAGTCGAGCTCGGCCAGCCGCTCGCGCACGCTCGCCACCGCCGCGGCGTCCAGGTCGACCGAGAAGACCCGGGCCGCGAGGCGGCTCGCCAGGGCCGCGTGATAGCCGCCGCCGACACCCAGGATCAGCACGTCGTGGTCGGGCCCGATGCCGGCGACGTCGGTCATCAGGGCGACGATGTAGGGCTGCGATTCGCGCAGCCCATGGTCGGCCGGCAGGGCCACGTCGAGATAGGCGAAGGCCGCCGCCTCCGCCTCGACGAAGACGTGCCGCGGCAGGCCGCGCATGGCCTCGAGGATGGCCGGATCGAGCTGCTCGCGCCCGGTCATCGGGGCCGCCAGCCGCGCATGCTCGACCACCTGCTCGACCAGCAGCTCGCGCGCCGCGGCCAGATCGTCGGCGAGGACCGCGGGGGTCGCGACGGGAACCGGCGCCAGGGCCAGGCCGAGGGCCAGGGCCGCACGCCGCAGCCGGTCGCCGATGCCAGAGGGAGCCCGCATGTCGTCCGCCTCCGCGTCGCTTGCCGGCCGGAGCGCGGCCGGCAGCCTCGTTGGACTACACTATGCCGTCGCGCGCGACGGTCAACTCCGTGCCGGGCCGCTTGCGCCCGACGCCGTTCGCAGCCTAGGTTCCGGTCGCCGGCCCGCGAGCCGCGGACGGCATTGGGCGGAAGGCACGCGGAGCACGGCACGATGCACGACCCGACCCGGCTGCCCGACGACCTGCCGGCACCCGTCGACGACGGGGCCTGCGCGCATTTGCCGGGCCAGGCGATGCCCGCGCTGCGGCTGGCCTCGACGGCTGGGGGCACGGTGGACCTCGGCACCCTCGGCCGGCCGCGCACGGTGCTCTACTGCTACCCGCGCACCGGCGTTCCGGGCGAGGCGCTGCCGACCGGCTGGGACGCTATCCCCGGCGCGCGCGGCTGCACGCCGCAGAGCTGCGGCTTTCGCGACCACCATGCCGAGCTGCGCGCCCTGGGCGCCGACGTCTACGGCGTCAGCACCCAGGCGACCGACTACCAGCAAGAGATGGTGGCGCGGCTGCGCCTGCCCTTCGCCGTGCTGAGCGACGTCGACCTCGCCCTTGCGGCGGCGCTGCTGCTGCCCACCTTCGAGGTGGACGGGATGCGGCTGCTCCGGCGGCTGACGCTGATCGTCGAGAGGGGGCGGATCGCCGCCGTTCTCTACCCGGTCTTCCCGCCGGACCAGAGCGCCGCCACGGTCGTCGACTGGCTGCGCCGTCATCCCCTGAGCGGGACCGATGCCGAACATTAGCCCGGCTGCGCGACGAAGGTGCTGCTTGCAAACGGCGGTCGGAAGGCCCATAATTACTGCCATCGAGCCGCCGAGGTAAGTTGTTTCTGCCGGTTGATCGCCGGATAAGGGTTTCCTTCGGGAGCCGGGACTTCCTGACCGAACGTGGATTGATGTCGTGGCGATGGGCGCCGCGGCAACTCTTGCTTGGGGATGGAACATGTCCACCGGCACCGTCAAATGGTTCAACGCGACCAAGGGTTATGGCTTCATTCAGCCGGACAACGGCCAGAATGACGTCTTCGTGCACATCTCGGCCGTCGAGCAGGCCGGCATGAGCAGCCTGAACGAGGGCCAGAAGGTTTCGTTCGACGTGACGACCGACCCGCGTCGCGGTAAGACCTCGGCGACCAACCTGCGCGCCGTCTAGGCCGCAACCGTCGTCAACCGGAATGGGCCGGCCGGCGACGGTCGGCCCATTTTGTGTTGCGACAACGCGGACGACGCTGAACCGCAACGGCCAACGGGGCGCCAGACTTGCCCGCCACCGACGGCCAGGGAGAACGAATGGCGAAGGAAGACATGATCGAGATGGAGGGCACCGTCACCGAGGTGCTCCCCGATGCCCGCTTCCGGGTGAAGCTCGAAAACGGCCACGAGATCATCGGCTACGCCTCGGGGCGGATGCGCAAGCACCGCATCCGGATCATCGCCGGCGACCCGGTGACCCTGGAGCTGACCCCCTACGATCTGACCAAGGGCCGGATCAACTATCGGCACAAGACCGCCGGGCCGACGCCCACCGGCAACCGCCGCCCGCCGCCCCGCCGCCGGTAGAGGGCCGCCGCTGACCGCACCCCGTCCGGATCGCCGCTCGTTCGGCTGACCTCTTCTCTCGGCCTGCGAGACAATCATGGGTTTCAATTGTGGCATCGTTGGCCTCCCTAACGTTGGGAAGTCCACCCTCTTCAACGCGCTGACGCAGACCGCGGCGGCGGCCGCCGCCAACTATCCGTTCTGCACCATCGAGCCGAACATCGGCCGGCTCCCGGTCCCCGACCCGCGCCTCGACCTCCTGGCCAGGCTGGGCAAGTCAGCGAAGAAGCTGCCCGCCCAGCTTGAGATCAAGGACATCGCCGGCCTCGTCCGCGGTGCGTCGAAGGGCGAGGGGCTCGGCAACCAGTTCCTCGGCGCCATCCGCGAGGTCGACGCCATCCTGGAAGTGCTGCGCTGCTTCGAGGACGACGACATCACCCATGTCGAGGGCGGCATCGATCCCCTGCGCGACGCCGAGCTGATCGAGACCGAGCTGCTGCTCGCCGACCTCGACAGCCTGACGCGGCAGAAGGACGGGCTGATCAAGCGGGTCCGCGGCCAGGACAAGGAGGCGAGGCGCCGGCTCGACCTGGTCGAGAAGCTCCTGCCGCCGATGGAGGAGGGCCGCTCGGTCCGGCGGATCGAGCTGGCTCCCGACGAGCGCGACCTCGTCCGCGGCTTCACCCTCCTGACCGCCAAGCCGATCCTCTACGTGCTCAACGTGGACGAGGGCTCGGCCGCCGCCGGCAACGCCTGGAGCGCCAAGGCAGCCGCCATGGCCGAGGCGCAGGGTGCCGGCCACGTCGTCGTCTCGGCGGCGATCGAGGCCGAGCTGGTCAGCCTGCCGGAGGAGGACCGCAACGACTACCTCCTCAGCCTCGGGCTCGAGGAGCCGGGCCTCAACCGCGTCATCCGCGAGGGCTATGCCCTGCTCGACCTGATCACCTTCTTCACCGTCGGGCCCAAGGAGGCACGCGCCTGGACCACCGGCAAGGGCTCGACCGCACCCCAGGCTGCCGGCGTCATCCACAGCGACTTCGAGCGCGGCTTCATCGCCGCCGAGATCATCAAGTTCGAGGACTTCGCCAAGTACGGCAGCGAGCAGGCGGTCAAGGAGGCCGGCCGGATGAAGCTCGAGGGCCGCGACTACATCATCCAGGATGGCGACGTCTGCCACTTCAGATTCAACGTGTGATTGGCAATTCCGGCGTCGTGGCGTAAGCTGCCCCGATTATGCCGGGGAGGCTGCCATGGTGGATCGGGCGTGGAACGTCAATCTCGTCAAGGCACCCGCCGCACTCACCCTCTTGCCGCCGGCAGGCGACGGGCGCGTCGATTGGGGCGGCACCAAGGTCTGCCATCTGGATACCGGCTTCACCGAGCACCGGGTTTTTCGCGACCCGGTCACGGGTGCGACGTGGCTGCGTCCCGACGAGGGCAGGAACTTCATCGAGAACGGGCCGCCGGTCGACCCGCTCGACGACATGCAGCGGCGCGGCAAGTCCTTCGGCCATGGGTTGCGCACCGGCAGCGTGATCTGCGGCGGGACCGACCTGCGGCCGGACGGCAAGCTGCTCGACATCGGCGTGGCGCCCGGCCTGCCGCTGGTGCCCTGCCGCGTCGTGACCTGGGTGGTCCTCATCGACAGCGCCTCCCGCGAGCGGGTCGCCGCCGGCATCCGCCACGCCATCGAGCGCGGCTGCCAAGTGGTCAGCATGAGCCTCGGCGGGCTCGGCGGCAATAAGGCCATGTTCCAGGCCGTGACCGAGGCCTACAACCGCGGCATCATCCTGGTCGCCGCCGCCGGCCAGGAGACCGACAAGGTGACGTTCCCCGGTCGCTACAAGCGCACCATCACCTGCGCTGCCGTCGACGAGCGCAAGGTCCCGTGGCAGAACCAGTACTGGGAGAAGCATCCGCACGAGGCGGCCATGATCGACGTCTGGGCGCCCGGCGTCGACGTCCCGGTGGCGACCCTGCCGGCGGAGAGCGCAGCCGCTGCCGCGGGCGGCTCGTCACTCGGCAGCGCCTCAGCCAGCAGCGAGGATTCGAGCGCCAGCAAGGGCTCGTCCTATGCGACCGCGCACGTGGCGGCGGCCGCCGCGATGTGGCTCAGGCATCGCGAGGCCCAGATCCCCGCCGTCTATCCGAAGCCCTGGCAGCGGGTCGAGGCCTTCAGGGCACTGCTGAAGACGAGCAAGGGCGCGCTCACCGGACTCCTGCCACCCAACGGCACGGGCCTGCTCGACATCGACAAGCTGCTGCGGACCGACCTGCC
Source organism: uncultured Geminicoccaceae bacterium (assembly GCA_964460465.1). GTDB lineage: Bacteria > Pseudomonadota > Alphaproteobacteria > Geminicoccales > Geminicoccaceae > SLRI01. The sequence continues at coordinate 8,946 of CAYWSB010000037.1, forward strand.
GCCGGCCGACAGCCTCGGCTAGGCGCCGCTCACCCGGCGAGCAGGAGCAGCAGCACGACGAAGATCACCAGCACCGCACCGGCGATGCCGAGGATCACGTTGACCGCGAGCCCCAAGAGCTTGAGGAGAAAGCCGCCGCCCAGGATCAGCAGGAGGACGACGACGATCAGGAACGTGCTCAAGGGCAGTCTCCCATAGGCTGGTGGATGCTCAAGCCCTGGCCAGCTCCTCGAGCAGGCAGACATGGGTCCTGATGCCGCGCTCGAAGCAGGCGAGGTCGAACTTCTCGTTGGGGCTGTGCGGCCGGTCGTCGTCGAGGCCGAAGCCGAGCAGCAGGCTGTCGATGCCGAGGATGTCCTTGATCGCGGCCACCACCGGGATCGACACGCCGGTACCGATGGTGACCGCCGGCCTGCCGAAGACGCGGGCCGTCGCCCGCCGCGCCGCGGCGACGAAGGGGGCGTCGGTCGGCACGCGGATCGGCTGGCCCCTGCCGTGGTCGGCGATCGCGATCCGTGCCCCCTCGGGTGCGCCCGCCCGGAAATGGCGCTCGAGGCTGGCGAACACGGCATCCGGGTCCTGGTCCGGAACCAGCCGGCAGGAGAGCTTGGCCCGCGCCCAGCTCGCGATCACCGTCTTCGAGCCGTCCCCCTGGTAGCCGCCCTGGATGCCGTTGATGTCCAGCGTCGGTCGCGACCAGATGCGCTCGAGGACGCTCCTGCCCGCCTCGCCGGCCGAGACGGCGAGCCCGGCCGAGGCGAGGAAACCCGCCTCGTCGAAGCCGGACTCCCGCCACGCCGCCAGCGTCGCCGGCTCGACCTCGCGGACGGCATCGTAGAAGCCCGGCAGCCTCACCCGGCCGTCATCGTCGTGCAGCCGGCCGAGCAGCCCGACGAGCGCGTTGATCGGGTTGAGCACGGCCCCGCCGTACATCCCCGAATGCAGGTCGTGGCTCGGGCCGGTGAGCGTGACCTCGAAGTCGACGATGCCCCTGAGCATGGCGGTGACGGCCGGCTGGTCGGGACCCAGCATGTTGGTGTCCGAGACGATGCAGAGATCGGCCGCGAGCCGCTGCCGCTGGGCCATCAGGAACGGGGCGAGATTGGCCGAGGTCCCCTCCTCCTCGCCCTCGACGAACAGCGTCGCCGGCAACGGCAGGCGGCCGTGCACGGCCTTCCATGCGGCGAGCGCCTCGACGATGGTCAGCAACTGGCCCTTGTTGTCGACCGCACCCCTGGCCACCATCCGCGGCCCGTTCGGCCCCGCGACGATCACCGGATCGAAGGGCGGGGAATCCCAGAGCTCGGGCGGATCGGCCGGCTGGACGTCGTAGTGGCCATAGTAGAGCAGGCGCGGTCCACCGGCAGCGGCGGCGGGGTCGGTGGCGAGGACGATCGGATGCCCCGCGGTCTCGGCGAGCGCGGCCTCGAGCCCGGCCGCCCGCAGCGTCGCCGCCAGCCAGTCGGCCGCCCGCCGGGTGTCCGCGTCGTGCGCGGGGTCGGTGCCGACCGACGGGATGCGCAGGAACGCCTGCCAGCGGCCGATCGCGGCACCCATCTGGCGATCGACATGCTCGAGCACGGGCGCCGCCTGCATCGGTGATCCTCGTCGGCTACAGCGGGAACGGACGCCCCATTTTGCGGCGCCGCGCCGGGATCGCCAAGGGGACAGGCCGCGGCAAGTCGGCCCGCCGGCCGCGGGCTCAGGCGTAGGCCGGTCGCTCGAGCGCCTGCTCCTTGCTGTCGAAGACGTAGCAGGCACCGGCCGGGATGCCGACCTGGACCGTCGCCCCGGGCTGCGCCTCGTAGTTGCCGCCGGCCTTGACCACCAGCGGCTCCTCGAGGCCGAGATCGATGTAGACGTAGGTCTCGGCGCCGAGATGCTCGATGGTGATGACCTCGCCCTCGAGCAGGGCGTCGCCGCCGCCGCCGGCAACGAGGTCCTCGGGCCGGACGCCGAGCGTGTAGCCCGCCCCGGTGCCGTGGCCGTTCACGCGGCTGGTGGTCGGCACGGTGACCGGGCCGGCCTGGACGACCGCGGCACCGTCCTGGGCCCCCTTCAGGTCGCAGGGCAGGAAGTTCATCTTCGGGCTGCCGATGAAGCCGCCGACGAACTTGTTGTCCGGGTGGTGGTAGAGGTCGAGCGGCGAGCCGAACTGCATCAGGTAGCCGTCGCGCAGGACCGCGATCCGGTCGGCCAGCGTCATCGCCTCGACCTGGTCGTGGGTGACGTAGATCATCGTCGCGTTGAGCGAGTGGTGCAGCTTCGCGATCTCGATGCGCATCTGCACGCGCAGGGCGGCGTCGAGATTGGAGAGCGGCTCGTCGAAGAGGAACACCTTGGGCTTGCGCGTGATCGCCCGGCCGATCGCGACCCGCTGGCGCTGGCCGCCCGAGAGCTGTTTGGGCAGGCGGTCGAGGAGACGGTCGAGCTGCAGGATCTTGGCCGCCTCCCGCACCCGCTCGTCGATCGACCGCTCGTCCGACTTCGCCAGCCGGAGCCCGAAGGCCATGTTCTCGTAGACCGTCATGTGCGGGTAGAGCGCATAGGACTGGAAGACCATGGCGATGCCGCGGTCGGCCGGCGAGAGCGCGTTGACGACCTGATTGTCGATCGAGAGCGTGCCCGAGGTGATGTCCTCGAGCCCGGCGACGAGCCGGAGCAGCGTGGACTTGCCGCAGCCCGAGGGACCGACGAAGACGACGAACTCGCGGCTCTTGATGTCGAGGTCGACCCCCTTGATCACGTCGACCTTGCCGAACGACTTCTTGACCTTGTCGAGCTTGATGTTGGCCATGGTTGCTACTCTCTTGGCAAGGCGGTGCGGGTCAGCCCTTGACCGCACCGGCGGTGAGGCCGGCGACGATGCGGCGCTGGAAGATCAGGACGAGGACGACCAGCGGCACGGTGACGATGACCGAGGCCGCCATGATCGGCCCCCAGGGGATCTCCTGCTCGGTGGCGCCGGAGAGGAGCGCGATCGCCACCGGCACGGTGCGCTGCGCGTCGTTGGAGACGAACGTCAGCGCGAACAGGAACTCGTTCCAGGCGGCGATGAAGGCCAGGAGGCCCGTCGTCACCAGCGCCGGCCACATCAGGGGCATGAAGACCTTGAAGATGATCTGGTGCGGCTTGGCCCCATCCACGATCGCCGCCTCCTCGAGCTCGACCGGCAAGTCGCGCATGAAGGTGGTCAGGACCCAGACCGTGAACGGCAGGGTGAAGATCATGTAGGCCAGGATCAAGGACAGCAGGTTGTTGTAGAGGCCGAGCCAGCGGACCATCTCGAACAGGCCGGCCAGCACCGCGATCTGCGGGAACATCGATACCGACAGGATGGTGAAGAGCAGGGCGCCGCGACCCTGGAAGCGCACCCGGGCGAGCGCGTAGGCGGCGGTGATCGCCAGGAGCAGCGACAGCACCACCACCGCGAACGACACCAGGATCGAGTTGAAGATGTTGCGCGGGAACTGGCCCGAGCCGAGCACGCCCCAGTAGTTCGCCAGGCTGAAATCGGTCGGCCAGTAGGTGACCTGGAAGATCGCCGAGCCCGACTTGAACGAGGTGATGATCGCGTAATAGAAGGGGAAGAGCGCGTAGACCGAGATGATGACGATCAGCACCCAGAGACCAAGCTGCTTGAGGAACTTCTTGCCCATCACTTGTCTCCGCTCAGGTTCACGCGGCCGGCATAGATGTAGACGATGGTGATGCCGGCGATGATGAGGAAGAGCAGGGTGGAGGCCGCCGAGCCGTAGGCGAAGTTGTCGAAGTCGAAGAGATGCTGCCGCGCATAGACGGACATCGTCACCGTCTGCACGTTGTTGGGCGTCAGGACGTAGATCAGGTCGAAGATGCGCAAGCTGTCGAGCATGCGGAAAATCACCGCCACCATGATCGCCGGGCGGATCAGGGGCAGGGTGACCTTGAAGAACACCTTGACCGGGTGGATGCCGTCGATCTTCGCCGCCTCGTAGACGTCGCCCGGCAGCATCTGCATGCCGGCGAGGATGAGGAGCGCCATGAACGGCGTCGTCTTCCAGACGTCGACCATGATCACCGCCATCATCGCGGTGTCGGGCGACGAGGTCCAGGCGATGGGGGCGGAGATCAGGCCCAGCGTCATGAACATGTCGTTGAGGATGCCGAACTGGTCGTTGAGCATCCAGTCCCACATCTTGGCCGAGACGATGGTCGGGATCGCCCAGGGCACCAGGATGGCGGCGCGCACGAAGCCGCGACCGGCGAACTGGGCATTGAGCACCAGCGCCACGATCAGGCCGAGCAGCGTCTCGATGGTGACCGCGATGACGGTGAAGTAGACGGTGTTCCACACCGCCCGCCACCAGGTCGGATCGGCCAGGAGCCCGATCCACTCGCCGTCGCCGCCACCGTAGTCGAGCCAGTAGAGGTAGTTCTCGAAGCCGATCCACTGGCCGCTGCCGGGCACCGAGAGGCGGGCATCGGTGAAGCCCAGCCAGATGGTGCGGATCAGCGGCCAGGCGGCCACCGCCAGCAGCACCAGGATCATCGGGGTGAGGAAGATCCAGGCGGCCCGGATCTTCTCGCGGGTCAGGTGCGTCTTGCCGGTGGCGGCTCGGCTAGCCGCTCGCGGCAACTCTGAGGTCGCGGTCACCATGATCCTGCCCTGCTCGTTCTTGGCATCCGTCGGCGGGGATGCGGGGTGGCCTGGGGAACGACGGGGCCGGCGCCCGGTGGGTCACCGGCCCCGGACATGGCGGAGCCAGCCGGCCCTACCAGCCGCTGCGCCGGATCCGCATCAGGTTGCGCTCGAGTGCGGCGAGGTTGGTCGCCGCGTCACCATTGCCCGAGAGCGTGTTGTGGGCGGCCGTCCAGAACTCCTGGCTGACCTGGTTGTAGTTGGCCTTGGTGGGCGCGGACGGCCGCGGCACCGCCTCCTGGAAGATCGGCAGCCACTCGCCGATGACCGGCTGGGCACCCAGCACGTCCGCGTCCTCGTAGAGCGCCGGCAGCGTCGGCAGCCGGGTGGTCTCGATCGCGCGATCCTTCTGGATCTCGGCACTGGCCAGGAACTTGACCAGCTCGATCGCGGCCTCCTGGTCGTTCGAGTAGTTGGAGACCGCGAGGTTCCAGCCGCCCAGCGTCGCCGCGTTCTGGCTGCCCGACGGCCCGGTCGGCAGGGGCACCACGCCGAACAGTCCCTTGACCGCGGAGTCGTCGCCGTTGCTCAAGGCGTAGGCGTAGGGCCAGTTGCGCATGAAGACGGCGTTGCCGAGCTGCCAGACGCCGCGCGCCTCCTCCTCGCGATAGCCGAGCACGCCGGGCGGCGAGATGGTGCCGACCCAGGTGGCGGCGAGGTCGAGCATCTCGGCGGCGTTCGGGTTGTTGATCGAGATCGTGCCGTCGGGCTCGACCACCTGGCCGCCGCCGTTGGACGCCACCCACTCGAGCGCGTTGCAGGTCAGGCCCTCGTAGGCCGCACCCTGCCAGACGAAGCCGAAGATGCCGCTGTTGCCCTCGGCCCGCTCGGCATCCATCACCGCCCGGGCCGTCTCGGTCAGCTCGACCCAGGTCGCAGGCGGGGTCTTGCCGTGCTTCTCCAAAAGGTCGGTGCGATAGTAGAGGGCCGGCGCGTCGGTGAACATCGGCAGTGCGACCAGCCGGCCGTCGACGGTCTGCGACTGGATGATCGCCGGGAAGTGATCGCCCACCACGTCGGCCGCGTGCTCGGTCAGGTCGACGAAGTGGTTTGCCAGCTGCGGCGCCCAGATCACGTCGACACGGTAGACGTCGATGTCGGGGTTCTCGGCCGACAGCCAGAGGCGGTACTGGCCGAACTGGTCGGTGGTCGAGGCGGGCATGGTCACGATGTTGACGGTGTGGCCGGTCCGCTCCTGGAACATGTCCAGATGCTTGCGCAGTTCGTCGATATCGCGGCCGACCGCACCGCTGACGATGGAAAGCTCGGCCGCGCTCGCCGCGGTGCTGGCCATCAGCCCAGCGATCGCCAGGCCGAGGATGCTGGTTTGGGTACGCCGACGCATCGGAGCCTCTCCCTGTTTATGAACATCGATTGCAGAAGGTTTAGCGCATCGTCGCCAGAAATCCACCCGTCATTCATTGGCGGGGGCCGCCACTTCTGCCGGCGAGGGCCGCGGCGCCGCTTTTCGCTGGCCATGGATTTGCCGGCACTCTAACGAGCGTGCCGCGACACTTGTCTGGAGAGCGAACACTTGAATGTCCTGCTCGTGACCGCCGACCAGTGGCGGGCAGACTGCCTGGGTGCCATTGCCGCGCACCTGCCGGGCGCCCTGCCGGTGCGCACGCCCGCCCTCGACGCCCTCGCCCGCGATGCCGTGGTCTTCACCCGCCATCACGGCCAGGCGACCCCCTGCGGCCCCTCCCGCGCGGCGCTCCTGACCGGCACCTACGGCTTCAACAACCGCTCGATCGCCAACGGCACGCCGCTCGACGCCCGGCACCTGACCGTGGCCCAGCTCGCCCGCCGCCACGGGCATCGGCCGATCCTGTTCGGCTACACCGACACCAGCATCGACCCGCGGACCGTGCCGGCGGACGATCCCCGCCTGCTCAGCTACGAGGGCGTCGCACCCGGTTTCGAGCCGGGCTGCCTCCTGCTCGAGGACGGTGCCGCCTGGCTCGACCATCTGGCCGACCGGGGCTACGGCCGGCTGACCGTCGACGAGGTCTACGCGACGCCCTTCGGCGAGCCGGCGCTGTTCGCCGCCGGGGACAGCGAGACGGCGTTCCTGACCGACCGCTTCCTCGATTTCCTGCGCCGGCAGCGCGCCGGCGAGCCATGGTTCGCGCATCTTTCCTATATCAAGCCGCACCCGCCGTGGGTCGCCGCTTCGCCCTACCACGCGCTCTTCGACCACACCGCCCTGCCCAGGGCCCGCCGGGCCGCCACGCTCGCCGCCGAGGCCGCCCGCCACCCCTATCTGGCGGCGCTGCTCGAGCGGCCGTTCTCCGGCTGGCTCGGCCGCCATCTCGGCCGGCCGGCGCTGCTCACCGATGCCGTTCTGGCCACGCTCAGGGGCGTCTATCTCGGCCTGGTCGCCGAGCTCGACCGGCAGCTCGGCCGCGTCGTCGAGGCCCTCGCCGTCTCGGGCGAGCTCGACCGGACGCTGGTCGTCGTGACGGCCGACCACGGCGAGATGCTGGGCGACGGCTGGCAGGTCGGCAAGCAGGGCTTCCGCCCCGAGGCGTTCCACGTGCCGCTGATCGTCCGCCACCCTGGACGGCAGCGGGCCGGGCACGTGGTCGACGCGTTCACCGAGCACGTCGACCTCATGCCGACCATCCTGGGCGCGCTGGGCATCACCCCGCCCCGGCAATGCGACGGCCACTCGCTGCTGCCGCTGCTGGCCGGCGAGATCCCGGCCGGCTGGCGCGACGCCGTGGTCTACGAGCACGACGTTCGCGACCTCGAGACGGGCTGGCACCGCGACGCGCTGGGCCTCGATGACGATGCCTGCGGCATCCTCGTCCGTCGCTCGAGAGGCCGCCTCTACGCGCATTTCGCCGGCCTGCCGCCGCTCTGCTGGGCGATCGACGCCGCCGGTGAGGTGCAGGCGGTCGCCGATCCCTGCGTGCTCCTCGACGAGGCCCGGGCCCTCCTGACCCACCGCATGGTCAAGGCCGAGCGCCGGCTGACCGGCTGCCTGCTCACCGAGGCGGGCGTCCTCGGCGGCTACGACCCGCTCTGAGCCGCGGCCGCGCGGCGTCGGTCAGGCCCGGGCCGGCGGCGCCAGGATGTCGGTGGCGCGATGGTCGGCGTCGACGGTGTCGATCAGGATCACGTCGGCCCTGCTGTTGGCCGTCCGCAGCGGCAGGATCGCCCGGTAGGCCGGCGAATCGTACCAGGCGCGGGCCAGCGCCCGGTCGGGGAAGGCGATGATCACGACATCCCCGCTCCAGTCGCCTTCGAGCCGGTCAAAGGCGCCGCCGTGGACCACGAACCGCCCCTCGAACGGTGCCAGCGTCGCGTCGATCCGCTCGAGGTAGCTCGCGATCGCGGGCCCCATGACGACGTTCTCGATGCGGGCGATGGCATAGGTCGGCATGGCTGATCCTCCGCTCGAGGGCCGGCAGGCGTGCCGCCCTCGACCACCGACGCTAGTTGCCCGGGCGATCGCGGTCGATTACCGCCGAGATAGCGGGCCGGCCGCGGCCGATGCCGGCGTCTTCGGGGCGAAGCGGCAAAGATCGGCGATGGTGCAGCGCCAGCACTCGGGCTTCCTGGCCTTGCAGACATAGCGGCCGTGCAGGATCAGCCAGTGATGCGCACCCCGCTGGTAGGCCCGGGGCACGACCCGCTCGAGCAGCAGCTCGACCGCGAGCGGGTCCTTGCCGGGGGCGAGGCCGGTGCGGTTGGCGACCCTGAAGATGTGGGTGTCGACGGCGATCGTGGCCGCGCCGAAGGCCTCGTTGAGGACGACGTTGGCGGTCTTGCGGCCGACCCCGGGCAACGCCTCGAGGGCGGCCCGCTCGCCCGGCACGCGGCCGCCGTGCCGCTCGATCAGCAGCCGCGACAGCTCGATCACGTTCCTGGCCTTGTTGCGGAAGAGCCCGATCGTCTTCACGGCGTCCCGGACGCACTCCTCGCCGAGCGCCAGCATGGCCTCGGGCGTGTCGGCCTGGGCGAAGAGCCCGGCGCTCGCCTTGTTGACCCCGACATCGGTCGCCTGGGCCGAGAGCAGGACCGCGACCAGGAGGGTGAAGGGGTTGGTGTAGACGAGCTCGGTGCGCGGCGCCGGCCGGTCGGCGGCAAGGCGGGCGAAGAGCTCCAGCCGCTCGGCCGGCTTCAGGCGCGAGCGCGGCCGCGGCCGCCCGGGCGCGCGCCTGCCGGGCAGGGCGGCCGGGGCGATCGCCGCCGGTGCCGCGCCTGCTGCGGCGACGGTGCCAGTGACGGGCTCCGGCATGGTCTCGGGCTTGGCGCGGGAGCGGGTGTGACGCATATTCCTCTCGGTAACGGCGGGACGGCGAAGAACGGCATGCGCGACGGCAAGGTGCTCGGCGGGGAACAGGCCACCTTCGAGGCCGTCCTCTATCCCAACCAGCCGCCGCCGGCCAGGAGCCTCGTGCTCCTGCTGGTCGCGGTGTTCGGCGTCGCCTTCGGTGTCGGCGTGGGCTTTCTCCTCGCCGGTGCCTGGCCAGTGGTCGGCTTCATGGGCCTCGAGCTCGTGCTGCTCGTCGCCTGCCTGGTCTGGGCCCGGCGCCTCGCCCGCTATGCCGAGCACATCCGGCTCGATGCCGAGGGCCTCGTGGTTCGTACCACCGCCGGTCGCCGCACCCTGCGCACCTGGCGCTTCGAGCCCTACTGGACCCGCGTCCAGCTCGACGAGACCCGCCCCGGCGAGACCGCCCTCAGGCTGACCGCGCACGGCCGCAGCCTGACCATCGGCCGTTTCCTCAACCCGCAGGAGCGCACCGACGTCGCCGCCGAGCTCGACGCCGCCCTGCGCCGCCACCGCGGGCTGCCGGTCTGAGCCGGGCCCGCCGGCCGCGGACCGTCCGCGGCGCGGCACCGGACGACGTCGGCGCAGCGGGCCGCCGCCTCGGCAGCGGGAGTTCGTGCGCCCAGGCGTCGCGCGGCGCGGCGCTCGCCGGTTCGCTCGCTCTCTCGGGCCGGCTGGCGATCGCGCCGCGGGAGGGCGGCAGCCGGCCGCTGGCGACGGCGCTGGACCCACCGATGCTCGCAGGGGCGCCGGGCACGGACACCGGCTGAAGGCGGCGTCGTTCCGCCTGGGCCCGAGCCCGCCCAGGCGCGCGACTGCCGCGCGAACGAGCGTCAGGAGATGCAGGGCGGCAGCCGGCATCTCGGCGTCGGCAGGCGAGCCCTCCTGCGGCGTGCGGCAGGCGCGCGCGCCGCTGCGGCGCCCGGTCGAAGCGGTCGAGCGGCCCTACTGGCGGCGCCGTCGTGGAGAGGCCGTTGCCGCCGGGCCGTCGGATGTGCCGCGATGGCGGCTCGCCGGACAATCGGGTCACCGGCTCGCGCCCATCCGCACCCGGCTCGGCGCGCCGGCGGCCGATCGTGCGGCGCACCTGCCGGCCCGGTGCTGTTCGGCCGTGGGGAATTGGCCGGCCGGCGTCGCCGGGCGCTTCGACCTCGCCATGGGCCGGCCGGCGCCAGGCCCGCGCCGGCCGCGCGGCGATCGCCACGCCACCGGGCAGCCCGTCCCGCCGGCCGACATCGCCGGGCGCTTCGACCTCGCCATGGGCCGGCCGGCGCCAGGCCTGCGCCGTCCACGCGGCGATCGCCACGCCACCGGGCAGCCCGTCCCGCCGGCCGGCATCGCCGGGCGCGACCTGCTCGGGGCCGACCCCCGACGGCAGCCGCGTCCGGCACCGGTCGCCGCGCCATCCTTGCCGGCAGCCCTGCCGTCGGGATCTGGCGACGCCGCGTGGGGCGCCGCCGCGCGGCGGGCCCGGGCGAGATGGGCACCGGCTGGCGGTGGCCGCCGGCCTCGCCGACGCGGCGGCTCAGTTGAACACCGCGAGCAGGCTCTCGAGCTTGGCCTCGTCGCGGCGAAGCTCCTCGTATTGCCGGTGGACGAACTGCATCGCGTCGCTCGAGAAGGTGTCGTCGGCCCCGGCCTGGGTGCCGATGCTGCGGCCGGCGAGCTCGAGCGCCATGCGAATCGTGAGATAGTGGGGCGCCGGCAGCCCGGCCTTGAGGCAGAGCGCGGCGAGATAGCGCCGGTCGCTGTTGTAGGCGAAGCGGCGCACGGTCTTGGGGTCGAGGGCCGCCATCAGTGCCAGCGTCTGCTCGAACGCGGCGATGTCGCCCTCGCGCAGGTACTGCAGCAGGTCGTCGGGACCGAGCGTGCCGGCGCTCAGCCGCTCGCGCAGATGCACCTCGAGCTTGCGGTCGCCGTGCTCCTTGGCGGTGAGGCCGACGGCCGTGCGGTCGCGGACCGCCTGCATCAGGGCGCGCGCCTCGTGCGGGTCCATGCGCCGGGTCTGCACCAGCTCCCACTCGATCCGGTCGCCGATCGCCCCGACCATGTGCTCGATCAGCTCGAACGGCAGCGCCGGCCGGCGGACCAGCCGGTCCTGCACCTCCTTGTCGCCGCGCCAGTCCTCCATCACCCGGTTGAGGGTCTTGGTCGACAGCCGGGCGCCGACATTGCCGACGAGCGTCGCCACCACGGGCTGCTCGCCGGTGTCGACCAGGGCGTCGGCCAGCTGCTCCGAGATGCGCTCGCGGCCGGCCACGGCCAGGGCATACTGCATGGCGTTGGTGCGCACGATCTCGATCAGCTCGGCGTCCTCGAGCAGCGGGCTCTCCTGCAGGATCGGTGCCGCCACCTCGATCCGGTCCCGCGCCAGCCGGCTCGCGATCGGCGCCGGCAGCCGGTCGCTGGCGGCCACGGCCACGGCGAGCGAGCGGCGCACCTGGGTCTCGACATCGTTGACCAGGAGGTCGAGCAGCGCCTTGACGAGGTCGCGCGGCCCCGTCTCGGTCATCTCGTCGTACTGGGCGCCGAACTTGCGGGCGACCATCGCCCGATTGGCAGCCGACCGGTCCTGGTGCAGCACGGCGACGTCCTTGCCGGTCAGGCGCTCGGCCATCTCCGCGCCGCGCTGCAGGAGCGCCATCCGCCGGCGGCTTGCCGCCGGAGGCGCGTCGCTCGTCACCAGGTCCTGCGCCATCGCTCCCGCCACCGCTCCTCGCGATCGTCGTCACCCGTCGGTCGGGCTCGACCACTATGCCGACCGGAGGTTAAGGAACCCTCAAGACGCACGCGAAAGCCGTCCTCCCGGTGCGCGGCGCGTCACGGCAACGACCAGGGGAGAAGGCCATGGCCGTCGAGCGGCCCGCCGTTGCGGCAGCGGACCTCGCCCGCGGGGTCACCCGGCTGTTCGCGGATCTGGGCATCGCCGCCCTCGCGGAGCTCCCGCTCGCCAACGGCCGGCGGGTCGACGTCATCGGCCTCGCGCGCGACGGTGCCCTGCACGTGGTCGAGCTCAAGTCCTGCCGCGCGGACTTCCTCACCGACCGCAAGTGGCAGGACTATCTGGATTTCGCCGATTACTTCTACTTCGGCGTGGCGGCCGGCTTCCCCGCGGCACTGCTGCCGGCCACCGAGGGCCTGATCCTCGCCGACCGGTTCGGCGGCGAGATCGCCCGCGGCGCGCGGCACCGGCCGCTGCCGGCCGCCCGGCGCAAGGCCGTCACCCTGCGCTTCGCCCGGGCCGCGGCCGGGCGGCTGATGCTGCCGCTGCTCGAGCCCGGGGGCACCCTGCCGGCTCAGCTCGAGTAGAGCCACTCCTCGATCAGGAAGCGGGCGATGCTGTCGGGGTTGGGCAGCCGCACCGGCCGGCGCCCGGGATCGAGCAGCTCGGCCCGGTGGAGCCAGCGGGCATCCTCGATCTCGGCCGGATCGATCCGCGGCGGGGTGAAGGGGGCCTCGGCGCGAAAGCCGATCATCAGGCTCTGCGGGAAGGGCCAGGGCTGCGAGCTGCGATAGCGCACGGCGGTGACCTCGATGCCGACCTCCTCGCGGATCTCGCGGACCACCGTCTGCTCCAGGCTCTCGCCGGCCTCGACGAAGCCGGCGAGTGTGGAGAACATGCCTTCCGGGAAATGCCGGGACCGGCCGAGCAGGCAGTGCTCGCCGCTCACCACGAGGCAGATCACCGCGGGGTCGGTGCGCGGGAAGGTGTCGAAGCCGCAGGCCTCGCAGCGGCGGCAATGGCCGGCCTGCAGGGTCACCATCGGGCCACCGCAGGCGCCGCAGTGGCGATGCCTGAGGCGCCAGTGGGCGAGCGCCCGGGCGAAGGCCAGGAGGCCGGCCTCGCCCGGCGGCAGGCCGGCGGTGACCGAGCGCAGCTCCAGATAGGTGCCGCCATCGAGCTCCGCCCCGTCGAGATCGACCGAGAACACCACCCGGCCGGCGAGGAGACCGAGAAAGATCGGCGCCTCGGGGCGGAACGCAGCCAGCGCCGTCGCATCGAGCCAGAGGGCCCGCGGCCCCCTTTCGTCCTCGGTGAGAAGCGGCTTGAGCCCGTGCATGACGAGGAAGCGGGCGCCGGGATCCCTGAGGGCCGCGGCCTGCCAGGCGGCATCGTCGCGCCGGTGTGCCGCCCGGTCGTAGCCGATCGAGGAATAGACGTGCGGCGGCGGATTGAGGGGGGTCGGTGGCACGCGCGCTGGCTCCGCTGCTCGGTGCACCGCTTGTGCGCGATCTCACACCCTTGCGCAACCGCCGCCGACGCTCGATATTGCCAGGCGGAAGGCTGGCCGTGGACGGGGCTCTCGCCAACCCGGTCAGGTCCGGAAGGAAGCAGCCGTAACGAGCTTCGCCCCGGGTCGCGCGCCAGTCTTCCACCCACCCGCCTGGCGTCCGCCCGCCGGTCGACGAGCCGCCGAGCACCGCCACAGCACGGTTCCGCATGGATCTCGTCAGCGCCTCCGCCCAGCCGTACCGGGTGCTCGCCCGCACCTATCGCCCGGAGCGCCTCTCCGCGCTCATCGGCCAGGAGGCGCTGGTCCGGACCCTGTCCAACGCCATGGCCTCCGGGCGCATCGCCCACGCCTTCCTGCTCGCCGGAATCCGCGGCATCGGCAAGACGACCACGGCCCGGATCATCGCCCGCGGCCTCAACTGCACCGGCCCCGACGGCAGGGGCGGGCCGACCCCCGAGCCCTGCGGCGAGTGCCCCTCCTGCCGGTCGCTCAAGGAGGAGCGGCCGATCGACGTGATCGAGATGGACGCCGCCACCCGCACCGGCATCGACGACATCCGCGAGATCGTCGACGCGGTCCGCTACGCGCCCGCCGCCAGCCGCTACAAGATCTACATCATCGACGAAGTGCACATGCTGTCCGAGAAGGCCTTCAACGGCCTGCTCAAGACCCTCGAGGAGCCGCCGCCGCACGCCAAGTTCATCTTCGCCACGACCGAGGTCAGGAAGCTGCCGGTCACCGTCCTGTCGCGCTGCCAGCGCTTCGATCTGAAGCGGGTCGAGCCCGCGGTGCTCGAGGCGCACCTGGCCTCGATCATGGCCAAGGAAGGGCTCGCGGCCGAGCCCGAGGCGCTGCAGCTGGTCGCCCGGGCGGCCGAGGGCTCGGTCCGCGATGCGCTCTCGCTGCTCGACCAGGCGATCGCCCTCGCCGAGGGCACCGTGACCAGCGCTGCCGTCGCCGGGATGCTGGGGCTCGGCGATCGCCAGCTTGTCATCGATCTCTTCGCGGCGGTCGTGGCCGGCGACGCTGCGCGGGCCCTCGACGGTTTCCGCGAGCTCTTCCGCCTGGGCGCCGAGCCCGTGGCGGTCCTCCAGGACCTCTTGGAGATCGGCCACTGGCTGAGCTGCCTCAAGGTCGACCGGGGGGCAACCTCGGTGTTCGGGGCGACCCCCGAGGCGATGGCCGCCGGGCGACAGCTGGCCGAGCGGCTGAGCCTGCCGGTGCTGGCCCGCGCCTGGCAGGTGCTGCTGAAGGGGCTGGACGAGGTGCGCGCCGCCCCCGACGCGGCGGCGGCCGCCGAGATGATCCTCCTGCGCCTCGCCGCCATGGGGCCGCTGCCCACGCCGGGGGAGGTGATCAAGGCGCTGCAGCGCCAGCGCGATGCCGGGGCGGCGGCCGGGGGCAACGGACCGGGCCGGCCCGCGCCGCTGCCCGGCAGCCGGCCGCAGGCGCCGACGACCCCACCCGCGGCACCGCCGGTGGCCCGGATCGCACCGCTCGAGCCTCGTCCGGGCGGCAGCACGGGCGAGGTATCGTCCGGGCAGCACCGGGCACGGCTGGTCGGTGCCGCGGCCGAGTCCGGGCCGGGCGAGCCGCGCGCCGGCCGGCGACCGCCGCCGGCCCGAATCGAGCCCGAGGACTTCGCCGGCCTCGTCCGCCTGCTGGGGGCGCGCGGCGAGCCCCTGCTCGCCACCTACCTGCGCGAGGGCGCGCATCTCGTGGCGTTCCAGAAGGATCGCATCGAGCTGCGCCTCGCTGCCGGCCTGCCCAGGGACATCCCCGGCCGGCTGAGCGAGGCGCTCCTGGCGCTGACCGGCCGCCGCTGGCTGATCGCGCTGTCGCAGAGCCCGGGTGCGCCGACCCTGGCCGAGACCGAGGCCGCCGAACATGCCCGGCGGCTGGCGGCGGTGGCCGAGGAGGCGGCGGTGCGCGAGGTGCTCGAGGTTTTCCCGGGGGCGACCATCGTCGACATCCGCGACGCGCGCCAGCAGGCCGAGCAGCGCGCGTCCGCGCCCGACCACGCCGAGCCGGGGCCGCCGGAGCTCGACGACTGGCCGCCGGCTGCCGTCGAGGACGACCCGACCCTCCCCGCCGACCACGCGGCTATCGACAGCGACGACGACAGCGACGACGATAGCGGCGACCCCGACGACAGCCGAATGGAGCGTTGATGAAGAACCTTCAGAACATGATGAAGCAGGCGCAGGAGCTGCAGTCGAAGATGGCCGACATGCAGGCCAGGCTGGCCGAGACCGAGATGCAGGGCGAAGCCGGCGCCGGCATGGTCACCGTCACGCTCAACGGCAAGGGCGAGATGCGCAAGATCAAGATCGACAAGACCCTGGTCGATCCGGACGACGTCGAGACGCTCGAGGACCTCATCGTCGCCGCCACCAACACCGCCAAGCGGCGGATCGAGGAGCACGTCGCCGGCGAGATGAGCAAGATGACCGGAAACCTGCCGCTGCCGCCCGGGCTCAAGCTGCCGTTCTGAGGCGGGCTTTGACCAGCCTCCGGCGCCGGAGCCGGGCATGGCCGCGGCCGACATCGAGCGCCTGATCCGGCTCCTCGGCCGGCTGCCGGGGCTCGGGCCACGGTCGGCGCGCAAGGCCGGGCTGGCGCTGCTCAAGCGCCCCGACGCCCTGCTGCGGCCCCTGGTCGAGGCGCTGCGCGCCTGCCTCGAGCGGGTCGGCACCTGCAGCGTCTGCGGCAATCTCGACACCACCGACCCCTGCAGCGTCTGCAGCGACCAGCGCCGCGACGACCGGGTGATCTGCGTCGTCCAGGAGATCGAGGATCTCTGGGCGATGGAGCGGCTGGTGAGCTTCAGGGGCCGCTACCACGTGCTGGGCGGCACGCTCTCGGCGATCGAGGGGCGCGGGCCCGAGGCGATCCGCGTCGCCGGCCTCCTCGCCAGGCTGGAATCCGGTGTCGTCGAGGAGGTGGTGCTCGCCCTCGGCGCCACAGTGGACGGACAGACCACGGCACATTACATCCACGAGCGACTGAAGCCCTTCGGCCTCAAGGTCACCAGGCTCGGTCACGGCCTGCCGGTCGGCGGCGAGCTCAACTATCTCGACGAGGGCACGCTCGAGGCGGCGCTCCGGGCGCGGCAGCAGGTCGCCTGACCCGGACCCCACCTTCGTCGCGTCTCCCAGTAGTGAAATCATGACGCTGCTCGACATTCTCCAGCCCCCGCATCCGACGCTCAAGCGGCCGGCCGAGCCGGTATCCCGCATCGACGACGACCTCGTGCGTCTGATGGAGCAGATGCTGGCGACCATGTACGAGGCGCCGGGCATCGGGCTCGCCGCGCCGCAGGTGGGGGTCAGCCGGCGGGTGGTGGTGATCGACACCTCCGAGGCGAAGGACCAGCCGCTTCACCTCGTCAATCCGCGGGTCACCTGGACCTCGGGCGAGACCGCCGTCGCCGAGGAGGGCTGCCTCAGCCTGCCCGGCCAGTTCGCCGAGGTGAAACGCCCGGCCGCCGTCAAGGTCGCCTATCTGGACGCGCGCGAGAGCGAGCGGGAGATCGAGGCCGAGGGCCTGCTCGCCCGCTGCCTGCAGCACGAGATCGACCATTTGAACGGCATCCTCTTCGTCGATCACCTCTCGGCCCTGAAGCGCAACATGATCATGCGCCGGCTGATCAAGCAGCGCCGGCCCAAGGCCTGACGTGGCGGCGGCGCTGCGCCTCGTCTTCATGGGCACCAGCGCCTTCGCCGTGCCCGCCCTCGAGGCGCTGGTCGCGACCGGGCACCCGGTCGTCGCCGTCTACACCCAGCCGCCCAGGCCCGCGGGCCGCGGCCAGAAGGTGCAGCCGAGTGCGGTGCACGAGGTGGCCCTTCGCCTCGGGCTCGAGGTCCGCACCCCGGCCTCGCTCAGGGACGAGGCCGCCCAGGCCGCCTTCCGGGCGCTGGTCCCGGACCTCGCGATCGTCGCCTCCTACGGCCTCCTGCTGCGCCGGCCGATTCTCGCGGCCCCCAGGCTCGGCTGCTTCAACCTGCACGCCTCGATCCTGCCGCGCTGGCGCGGTGCGGCCCCCATCCAGCGGGCGATCGAGGCCGGCGACGCGGAGAGCGGGATCACCATCTTTCGCATGGAGGAAGGGCTCGACACCGGCCCGATGCTCGTACGGCAGGCCGTGCCGATCGGTGCCCGGGAGACCGCCGGCGCGCTCCACGACCGGCTGGCCGCCCTCGCCGCCGCCCTCCTGCCCGACTTCCTGACCGCACTGGCGGCTGGCCGGCTCGTCGAGACGCCCCAGGACGAGAGGCGCGCCTGCTACGCCCGGAAGCTCGACAAGGCCGAGGCCAGGCTCGACTTCACCCGGCCCGCGGCCGAGCTCGAACGCCGCATCCGAGCCTTCGACCCCTGGCCCGGGACCTGGTGCACCGTCGGGGACGAGCGGCTCGCGATCCTCGCGGCGCGGGTGGCCGAGGGCGAGGGCAGGGGAGCCCCCGGCGAGGTCGTGCGCGCACCGCTGGTCGTCGCCTGCGGCGCAGGCGCGCTCGAGGTGCTCAGGGTCAGGCGCCAGGGGCGCAACGCCATGAGTGCCGCCGAGCTGCAGCGCGGCTTCGCCATCCCGCCCGGCAGCCGGCTCGGCTGACGCCCGTGCCCCGCTACCGGCTCGTGCTCGAGTTCGACGGCGGACCGTTCTGCGGCTGGCAGATCCAGGCCAACGGTCCGTCCGTCCAGGCCGCCCTGGAGGGCGCTGCCGACGCCATGGCGACCCGCGAGGGCCCGGCGGTGGCCGCCGGGCGGACCGACGCCGGCGTGCACGCCCTGGCGCTCACCGTCCATCTCGACCTCGCCCAGGATCTGGCGCCAGAGCGGCTGATGGGCGGGCTCAACCACCACCTCCGGCCGCTGCCGGTCGCGGTCGTAGCAGCCCGCCGCGCGGAAGCCGGCTTCCACGCCCGCTTTTCCGCCACCGCCCGGCACTACCTCTACCGCATCCTCGACCGGCGCGCCCCGCCCGCGCTTTTGGCCGGGCGGGTCTGGCACGTGCCGGTGCGGCTCGATGCGGAGCGGATGCAGGCTGCGGCCGAGACGCTGGTCGGGCGGCACGACTTCACCAGCTACCGGGATGCCGCCTGCCAGGCCGCCTCCGCCGTCAAGACGCTGAGCCGGCTCGCCGTCCGCCGGCAGGACGAGACGGTGGAGATCCGCGCGTCGGCCCCCTCCTTCCTGCACCACCAGGTCCGCAACATCGTGGGCACGCTCAAGCTGATCGGCGAAGGTCGCCAGGACCCGGGCTTCGCACGGCGCGCGCTGGGCGCCCGCGACCGCGCCGCCGCCGGCCCGACAGCACCGCCGCAGGGCCTCTATTTCGTCGGGGCCGATTTCTGACCAGGTCGGAGGAGATCGTCGCAATCCGCTCGGGCCACACCGACGGCTCCGCTATTGCACGGGATGGAAATAGAACGGCTGGTCCAGCGAGAGCTCGAGCAACGGCACCTGCTGGTGCCCCGTCGTCGAAAGGACCAGGGTCCGCACACGTCGGAAGAACTCGCCCAGCTCCAATCCCGGGACCGTAAGGCTGTCGGCGATTGCCGCCGCGAAGGGGCTGTTGCGATCCGGGCCATCGAAGACCAATCCTCCGTCGGCGGTGGCGAAGGCGACTGCCACGTTGGTGGCTGGTATGCTGGCGCTTCCCGGCGGCCGGTGACCGGTGGCGGGGTCGGCCCCAGAACAGCCGCTGATGCCCGCGGTCGACGCTTCGGTCGGGGCCGGCGCCACGGCAGAGTCGCTTCCCGATAAGGCCAAGACAGCGGCCCCATCACCGAGCATCAGGCCGCGCACAACGCCACTTTCGTCGCCGACCAACTGGCCGAGGTCACCCGGACCCCGCCAGAGATCGGAGCGGCATGTGTCGACCAGGAAGATCGACGTCGCAATGCAATGGCTGATCACCTCGACTACGTCGCGCACCGAGACGGCCTCGTGAGCGGTTGCGCTCGCCTGTCGCAGCTCCGCGTCGACCGGGACGAGCCAGGTCGTGCCATTGTACCGGAACCCGTGGCCGGCGAAGTAGACGACGAGCGCATCGGCACCGGCCATGTGGCGACCGACGCCCTGCAGCCTGTCGAGCAGCGCCTGACGCGAGAGGTTGGAATAACGAAAGACGATGAAGCCGAGCGCGACCAGCCGATCCGCGATCAGCCAGGCGTCGCTGATCGTGTTGTCGAGCGGCTCCAGCAGGGCATAATCCTGCATGCCGATCACCACCGCCACCCGGCGCTGAGACCTGCCGGCGGACCTTAAGGCAGCAGCACGTGACCGGCCATTATCGCTTGCCTGACCACGTCCCTCTAGAATGTCTCGCGGCAACAACAGTGCGGCGGCGGCCAGCATCGTGCCCGCACCCAAGACGAAAACGGCACGCCGCCGGTGCCGAGCCCGAGGTCCCAACCAGCCGTCGGTCGACTTGCGGGTCGCCTGCGGTGGCGAGCTTTGGGCCTGAGCGGCCGTCCGGCCAGGCCCCTCGGCACCACGGCCGCTCACCATCCGGCGCACATTCAGGAGCAAGTTGTCCAAGGCCGGGTCTTGGTGGTCCCAAGGCGTATGCGTGAGATCGAGTACCTGAAACAGCCGAAACCCGATCGGGGGGTCGACCTTCTCGATCAGGACAGGCAGGAGCTTGCCGCTCCGCTTCGCCTCATCTGCCTCCTCGCGCACCCAGGTCGAGGCGATGGAATGGCCGCTCCAGAGGACAATGACGCAGGCCGCTTCCGCCAGCGCGCGCCCAATCGACGTGTCCCACGTCTCGCCAGGGGGGATCGCCTGATCCCAGAAGACAGACCAGCCCTCGTCCGCGAGCAGGCGTGCCATCCTCGATGCGGCAGCTTGATCAGCTCTTGCGTAGCTCAGAAAGACATCGACCATGGGGTTCCGCCGTGCCAGACGACGTGCGCTCTCGCACATTTCGGTTCACGGCCAGGGAAAGTGCGACGTGATCAGGTTTCCACGGCACTTCCTCGATGGCGGCTCCGCGGCCAGACGGGAACGCACCGAAGTGGGAGAACCAGCGACCACGACCCGCAATCGGACTTGCCAAGCGTGGAGCCAAGCTCGTCCACCCGACGGTCACAAACTATACACGAAGTCGACTGATCGACATACTGCGTTTCACCAGCGGGTCGACTTCGAAAACTGCCGCTTGCCGGCGCCAACGTCCCGCTTGGGCGGACGACGGGACGGACCCCACTACCGCCCCGGCGAATTGCCCGTGGCCCACGACCTCGCCAAATTTACGTCTTCCAGCGCTCGCGCAGAGGCGGCCTCTCCCTTCAGCCCATGATGACGCTCAGGACGATGCCGTTGATCAGCATCACCGCCACGAGGTCGGCGGCGAGGAAGGTCACGGCGATGCCGACCGGGCAGTCGAGCGCGGTCTTGATGACGAAGCCCTGGTAGAACAGCACGGCACCGGTGGTCAGCACCAGGAGGAACGACACCGCCTCGACGCTGAGCAGCACGCCGAGGGCCACCGGCACCAGAAATGCCGCCATCTGCACCAGCGACGACCAGTTCAGGGCCACGATCAGCGGCACGTAGCGCCGGGCGACCCCGAAGAACCGGGTGAGGAAGACGGCGATGATCGGCAGGGCCGCCCAGCCGAGGACGTAGCTCAGGCCCTCCGCCCAGAAAACCGGCCAGAAGTCCACCGGCTGGCCGCGGCGCATATACTGGTCGGCGACCAGGATCGCGTAGCCCGGCGCCACGATCACCAGCGCCCAGAACGAGCGCCAGAAGCCGTCCGACGAGAAGTCGAAATGGCGCATGCCGCCGGTGTCGCCCTTGGCGAGCCGCCAGGCACCTTCGAAATAGTGGCGGATCTCGGCGAGCGGCGGCATCAGGCGGCGAAGAAGCGTTCGAGAAAGCCCTGGTAGATGCGGGTCAAGGCCTCGAGCTCGGCGAGCGGCACCCGCTCGTCGACCTGGTGGATGGTGGCCCCCACGAGGCCGAGCTCGATCACCGGGCACCAGGCCTGGATGAACCGCGCGTCCGAGGTGCCGCCCGAAGTGGAGAGCGCCGGCCGCCGGCCGGTGACGGCCTCGACGCTGGCCGCCAGGGTCTCCGCGAGCGGCCCCGGGGCCGAGAGAAAGGCCTCCGCCCCCTCGCTGTAGCGCGCCTCGACCCGGCCACCCGCGGCGGCGATCGCGGCCTCGACCAGCGCCTTCAGGCTCGCCGGCGTCTGGCTGTCGTTGTAGCGGATGTTGAGCACCGCCCGGGCCCGGGCCGGCACGACGTTGGTCGCCGGGTTGCCGATGTCGATGGTCGTCACCTGCAGGCTCGACGGCTCGAAGTGCGCCGTGCCGGCGTCGATCGCCGTGGTCGTCAGGTGGTGCAGCACCGCCACCAGCCGGTGCGCGGCGTTGTCGGCGAGATGCGGGTAGCCGACATGGCCCTGCTTGCCGCGGGCCTCGAGCGTCACGGTGAGCGAGCCGCGCCGGCCGATCTTGGCCGTGTCCCCGAGCTCCGTCACGCTCGTGGGCTCGCCGACGATGCAGGCATCGAAGCGATGCCCCCGGGCCTCGGCCCAGCGCATGAGCTCGATCGTGCCGTTGACCGCCGGACCCTCCTCGTCGCCGGTCACCAGCAGGCTGATCGAGCCGCGCGGCGGCCCGTGCCGTTGGAGCTGGCGGGCGACGGCCGCCACGAAGCAGGCGATCTCGCCCTTCATGTCGGCCGCACCGCGCCCGAAGAGCATGCCGTCGCGGATCTCGGCCCCGAACGGGTCCGCCGTCCAGGCCGCCGCGTCGCCTGCGGGCACCACGTCGGCATGCCCGGCGAAGGCCAGATGCGGGGCACCGTCGCCGAGCCGGGCGAAGAGATTGTCGATCGCCGGCTCGCCGCCCTGGGCAAAGCGCAGCCGCTCGACCGAGAAACCCAGGGGCTCGAGCGCTGCTGCGAGGACCGCCTGCGCCCCGGCATCGGCCGGGGTCACGCTCGGGCAGCGGATCAGGGCGCGCGCCAGCTCGACCGGGTCGGTGGCCTGCATCAATCGCGCAGGAGCTCGTTGATCGAGGTCTTGGACCGGGTCCGCGCATCCACCCGCTTGACGATCACCGCACAATAGAGGCCGGGGCCGGGGCTCCCGTCGGGCAGAGGCTTGCCGGGCATGGTGCCGGAGACGACGACCGAGTAGGCCGGCACCCGGCCGGTGAAGACCTCGCCCGTCGCCCGGTCGACGATCCGGGTCGAGGCCCCCAGATAGACGCCCATCGAGAGCACCGAGCCGGTCTCCACGATCACCCCCTCGGCGACCTCGGCCCTGGCCCCGATGAAGCATTCGTCCTCGATGATCACCGGGCCCGCCTGCAGCGGCTCCAGCACGCCGCCGATCCCCGCACCCCCTGAGATGTGGCAGTTCTTGCCGATCTGCGCGCAGGAGCCGACCGTGGCCCAGGTGTCGATCATCGTCCCTTCCTCGACCCTGGCACCCAGGTTGACGAAGGACGGCATCAGCACCACGCCCGGGGCGATGTAGGCCGAGCGGCGGACGACGCAGTTGGGCACCGCGCGAAACCCGGCGGCGGCGAAGTCGGCGTCGCCCCAGCCCGTGAACTTCGAGGGCACCTTGTCCCACCAGGCGCCGCCGCCGGGCCCGCCCTCGATCCGCGCCATGTCGTTGAGCCGGAACGACAGCAGCACCGCCTTCTTCAGCCACTGGTGGACGACCCAGGCGCCGCCCTGCTTCGCCGCCACCCGGAACCGGCCACGATCGAGACCGTCCAGCGCCGCCTCGACGGCTTCCCTGATCTCGCCCCTGGTCGCCGGCGAGATGGCGGCCCGGTCCTCGAACGCGGCTTCGATCACCGCCTTCAGGCGTGCGTCGTCCATGTCGTGTGCCCCTCCGTCCGCGCCCCTGCCGGGCGCCGAAATGCCGACCGAACCTACCGCCGGCCTCTGCCCTGTCAACCGAGCCGCCTTGCCTGCCCGTGCCACAGTTTCTAGGGTCCGCGCCACGCCAGGAGGACGACCCGGATGACCGCTGACAGCACCCTGCTCGCGACTCTCGCCGACCGGCTGCGACCGGCCCTCGGCGAGGCCGGCGTGCTGACCGACGCGACCGCCATCGAGCGCTACACCGTGGACTTCTGGCGCCAGCATCGGGGCCGCACCCCGCTCGTGCTGCGCCCCGGTACGACCGAGGCGGTGGCGACCGTCGTCCGGGCGGCGGCGGCGCTCGGCGTCGGCCTCGTCCCGCAGGGCGGCAACACCGGCCTCGTCGCCGGCGGCATCCCCGACGACACCGCCATGCTCGCCCTGGTCAGCCTCGAGCGGCTGAACCGCATCCGCAAGGTCGATCCCGTGGGCGGCAGCCTGGTGGCCGAGGCCGGCTGCGTTCTGGCCGACGTGCAGAAAGCCGCCGACGAGGCGGGCCGGCTGTTCCCCCTCTCGCTCGGTGCGGAGGGGAGCTGCCGCATCGGCGGCAACCTCTCGACCAATGCCGGCGGGGTCAACGTGCTGCGCTACGGCATGACCCGCCAGCTCGTCATGGGCCTCGAGGTGGTGCTCGCCGACGGCCGGGTCTGGAACGGCCTCAAGGCCCTGCCCAAGGACAACACCGGCTACGACCTCAAGCAGCTCTTCATCGGTGCGGAGGGCAGCCTCGGGATCGTCACGGCAGCCGTGCTCAAGCTCTTCCCGCGGCCGAAGGAGCGGCGCACCATCTGGCTCGGCATCGCGAGCCCGGCCGTGGCCCTCGAGCTCTTGTCGCTCTTCCAGGACCACCTGGGCGAGCTGATCTCGAGCTTCGAGCTGATCGCCGGCTTCGGCGTCGAGGCCGCCGACCGTCACCTTCCTGGCGGCAGGCGGCCACTGGCCGAGCCGCACGACTGGCATCTCCTGATCGAGGTCGCCTGGTCGCTGGCCGAGGGTCTCGACGGACCGGTCGAGCAGGCGCTCGAGGCCGCCTTCGCCGCCGGGCTCGTCCAGGACGGCACGATCGCCCAGAGCGAGGCGCAGCGCCGCGCGATGTGGCACATCCGCGAAGGGCAGAGCGAGGCCACGAGCCAGATCGGCTACGTGCTCCGCTCCGACATCTCGGTCGCCGTGGCCGACCTGCCGGCGCTCATTGCCCGGGCGACCGAGCATTTCGCGGCACTCGCCCCCGACGTCACGCTCTTTCCCTTCGGTCATGTCGGCGACGGCAACCTCCACTTCAATTTCCTCATTCCCCGGGACGAGGCGCGCATCGCCGACCTCAAGCCGCGGCTCTCGGCCGAGCTCGCCGAGCTCGTCGCCGGGTTCGGCGGCTCGTTCAGCGCCGAGCACGGGATCGGCCGCCTCAAGCGCCCGGAGCTCGAGCGCTACAAGGACCCCCTGTCGCTCGAGCTGATGGGTCGCCTGAAGACGGCGCTCGATCCGCAAGGTATTCTCAACCCCGACGTGATACTGAAGGCCCCGACCCGTCGCGGCCCGCCTGGAGTTGACTGATGCGCTCGACGTTACTGCCCGCCCTGGCGCTGCTCGCCCTCGCCGCCTGCAACCCGCCCGCAGCCCAGCCGGGCGTGTCGACCGCGGCCCTCGGCGGGATGACCACGCTCTCGCTCGACGCCGCCGAGGACGCCGTGTCGGCGCGGCTCCAGGAGCTCGGCTTCACCGTGCAGGAGCGCCGCGAGAGCGGCGTCATCCAGGCCGAGATCCCGCGCGGCGCCCCGGATGGCTGGGCGTCCTGCGACCGGATCCTGGTGACCGAGCGCGACGACCGAAACCGCAACCACTGGGCCGAACCCCGCGACCGGCGGGCCACGGTCACCGTCCGCTTCAGCGAGCTCGGCGGCCAGACCAGCGTGACCCTGACCCCGCGCTTCGCCGCCGGCTATCTCGACGAGTTCGACAATCTGCCGTTCGACCGCGCCTGCAGCTCGATGGGTGTGGTGGAGCCGCAGATCCTGGCGGCGATCGGCACCGGCTGACCGGTCGTCATGGACTGCGACGTGCCGATCGACGCCGACCGGACCGAGCAGGGAGGGACCGCCGCATGACCGGCAAGAATGTCACCGTCGCCGCAGCCTGCCTGGCGGTGCTGGCGCTGGCCGGCTGCGTGCCGCAGGCTGGGGCTCCCCGGCAGGCGGCGAGCCCGGTGCTCGGCACGACCACCACGCTGGGCCCCGACGCTGCCGCGGCGGCCATGCAGCAGCGGCTCGTCTCGCTCGGCTTCCTCGTCGCCGTCGATCCGGGTGGCATCGTCCGCGCCGAGATCCCCGAGGGCGCACCGCCGGAATGGCTCGCCTGCGAGCGCGTGCTGGTGGAGAACCACGACGGCATCGTCAGGCGCGACCACTGGGCCGACCCGGAGACCAGGCGGATCTGGCTGCAGGTGCGCATCGCCGAGGTCGACGGCCGGACCACCGTGACACTGTCCCCGCACTACGAAGGCGTCTACCTCGACCGCTTCAACTTTCTCGACTTTCGCGAGCCGTGCGCCAGCACGGGCGTGCTCGAGCCCATGCTGCTCGCGGCGGTGGGCGGTGCGTGAGCGCAGCACTTCCCCGAGGTGCGCGGTGATGATCCCCTACAGCGCGCCGCTCGACGACATCGGCTTCGTCCTCGACCATTTCGCCACGCTGGCGGCACTGCCGGCGGCTGGCGAGGCCGCCGAAACGGCACCGCTGATCCTGGCCGAGGCCGGCCGCTTCGCCGAGACCGTGCTGGCCCCGCTCAACCCGGTCGGCGACCGCCAAGGTGCGGTGCTGGAGGACGGCGTCGTGCGCACCGCCCCGGGCTTCAAGGAGGCGCTGCGGCAGTTCGGCGCGGCCGGCTGGATGGGCCTCGTCTTTCCCGAGCGCTACGGCGGCCAGGGCCTGCCCTGGACGCTCAACACCGCGGTGGGCGAGCTCTGGAACGCCGCCAACATGGCGCTCCAGATCTGCCCGCTCCTGACCCAGGGCGCCGCCGAGGCGCTGCTGCATCACGGCACCGAGGCGCAGAAGGCCACCTTCCTGCCGCCGCTGGCGGCCGGGCGCTGGACCGCCGCCATGTGCCTGACCGAGCCGCAGGCCGGCTCCGACCTCGGCCTGATCCGCACCACCGCCGAGCCCGCGGACGACCCGGGCATCGGCCCGCATTTTCGGCTGCGCGGCCAGAAGATCTTCATCTCCTGGGGCGAGCACGACATGGCCGAGAACATCGTCCAGCTCGTCCTCGCCCGGCTGCCCGACGCCCCGCCCGGGCCCAGGGGCATCTCGCTCTTCGTCGTCCCCAAGCTCCTGCCGGGGCCGGACGGGAACCCCGGCGCCCGCAACGATGTGCGCTGCCTCCGGCTCGAGGCCAAGCTCGGCATCCACGCCGCCCCCACCTGCGTGATGGCCTATGGCGAGAACGAGGGCGCCGCGGGCTTCCTCGTCGGCCCACCGCATCGCGGCCTCGCCTGCATGTTCACGATGATGAACAACGCCCGCCTCGCCGTCGGGCTCGAAGGCCTGGGCCTCGCCGAGCGCGCCCGGCAGGCGGCGGCGGGCTATGCCGCCGAACGCGTCCAGGGCCGGCGCCACGGCCGGCCCGCCCGGCTCGAGGAGCATCCCGACATCCGCCGCCTCCTGACCGGCATGGCGGCCCAGGTCCAGGCGATGCGCGCCCTTTGCCTCTGGGCCGCCTCCTTCGTCGATCTGGCCGAGCGGGGCGTCGACGCCGAGGCGCGCAGCGCCGCCGCCGGCCGGGTGGCTCTCCTGACCCCCGTCGTCAAGGCCTGGTGCACCGACCGGGCGGTCGCGGTCGCCTCCGACGCGCTCCAGGTTCACGGCGGCATCGGCTTCATCGAGGATACCGGCGTGGCGCAGCTCTATCGCGATGCCCGCATCCTGCCGATCTACGAGGGCACCAATGGCATCCAGGCCATCGACCTCGCCTGCCGCAAGCTCGACAGCGAGGCCGGCCGGCTGCCGTGGGTGCTGCTCGAGGAGCTGGCGCGCTGGCCGCTCGGCGTGGCGCTCGGACCCCAACTGGCCGAGGCCCGGACGGCGCTCGAGCGGGCCACGCGCTTCCTCCAGGCGGCCTCGACCGACGCCCGCGAGGCGGTGGCCGTGCCCTATCTCGAGCTGTTCGGCTGGGTGCTCGGCGGCCATCTCCTCGCCCGCGGCGCCGCCGCGGCCGTCGCCACCGGCGATCCGCGCGGCCGGGACTGGCCGCGGCTCGCCCGCTTCTATGTCGAGCGGCTGCTGCCGCCGGCCGTGGCCCTTGCCGCGGTGGTCGAGGCGGGCGAGCTCTCCGGCTGATCCGCCGTCTCGGGCAGCACCCGGCGGCGGCGCAGCCAGGTGGCGACGAGCCAGCAGGCCACCGCCCAGCCGCCGCCCAGCGTCCAGCCGGCGACCACGTCGGATGGCCAGTGCACGCCCAGATAGATGCGCGACAGGCCGACCAGCACCGTGATCGTGACCGCGAGCCCGACGAAGAAGGCGCGCAGCCGACGCCGGGTCTGGAAGCGGGCGAGGAGTGCCCCCAGCGTCAGATAGATCGCCGCCGCCGCCGTCGAGTGGCCGGACGGGAAGCTCGGCGAGGTCGCCGCCATGTAGTGCGGCACGAGCTCGGGCCTCGGCCGGTCGATGCCGAGCTTGAGCGTCACGATCCAGAATACGGCGCCGCCGGCGGCCGCCAGGACGAACAGCGCCACACGACCCTGCCGCGCCATCCAGAGATAGGCCAGCGTCGCCAGGGTCACGAGCGTGAGGACGGCGTAGCCGCCGAGTGCCGTGACGTCGCGCACCACCTCCTGCAGCCAGATTGGCCCCCTGGGCAGGGCGGGGTCGGCCGGATCGCGCAGCGCCAGGAGCAGCGTCTCGTCGAGCGGGATGGCCTCGCCCTCCAGCACCTCGTCGGCGAGCTCGAGAAAGACCCAGGCCGCCGCCCCCAGGAGCACGATCGCGAGGAGCGGCCGCAGCTCCAGGAGCGGTCGGAGCCGGTCGAGGAGCGCCCTACTCACGCCGCCGGACCCGGCGCTCGCGCCGGTCGAGATGGCGCTCGACCTCGGCGAGGTCGATGCCCTCGGCGGCCAGGCGGGTGAGGGCGAAGTAGAGGAGGTCGGCCGCCTCCCAGACGACCTCGTCGCGGGAGGCGGCGGCGTTGAGCTCGGCCGCCTCCTCGGTGATCTTGGCCGCCAGCCGCTCCCGGTCGGCGAACAGCCTGGCGGTATAGGAGCCCTCGGGCGCGCTCTTCCGGCGATCCGTCAGCCGCCGGGCGAGGCGACCGAGGCCGTCGTCCTCGCCGAAGCAGGTCATGGTCTCGAGATGGCAGAAGCCGACACCCGTCTGCCGCACCGTGAAGCGCACCGCATCCCGGTCGCAATCGGGGGTCACCTTCAGGAGCTCCTGCACGGCACCGCTGCTCTCGCCCTTGCGCCAGAGGCCGCGGGAGCGCGACTGGTAGATGCCGCGCCGCTCGGCGACCGCGGCCTTGATGCTGTCCCGCGACGAGTAGACCAGCCCCAGCGC
Source organism: uncultured Geminicoccaceae bacterium (assembly GCA_964460465.1). Classification (GTDB taxonomy): domain Bacteria; phylum Pseudomonadota; class Alphaproteobacteria; order Geminicoccales; family Geminicoccaceae; genus SLRI01. The sequence goes on from CAYWSB010000037.1 coordinate 37,584, forward strand.
CACCCCCCGCTCGTCGGCGACCACCGTCGGGATCAGCCCGTCCGGCCGGTCGCTGTTCAAGGGTGCGGCAACCGCCTCGCCGAGATCGAGCCGGCCCGAGTAGAGCGCCATCCCGACCTGGCAGTCGGCCCCCATGGCGTCGAGCTCGGCCACCTCCGCAGGCGTCGTCACCCCGCCCGCGATGATCACCCGGGCCGGCGCCGCGGCGGCGACGATCGTCCGGGCAAGAGCCATGTCCGTTCCGCCCATCCGACCCTCGCGCTCGACGAAGGTCACGAGAAACCCGTCGACGAGGTCCTTGAGCTCGGCCACGCGCTCGAGGATGCCGCGGCCCGTCCCCTCCTTCCAGCCCTCGACCACCACCTCGCCGTGCCTGGCGTCGAGCGCCGCGATCAGCCGTTCTCGCGGCAACTGCGACAGGATCTCCGGCTTCGCCATGGTCCCGAGGATGATCCGCCTCGCCCCCGCATCGAGCCAGGAGAGGGCCGTCTCGACGTCCCGGATGCCGCCGCCGACATGGCAGTCGAACCGGGCGACGAGCTGCTCGATCAGGGACCGGTTCGAGCCCTGCTTCATGGCGGCATCGAGGTCGATCACCGCCAACGGCCCGGCCACCGCGAAGCGCTCGGCGATCGGCAGGGGATCACCCGCCTCGATCGCCATGGCCTCGCCACCCACGAGCTGCACCGCCTGCCCGCCCA
>CAYWSB010000038.1:0-35476 GCA_964460465.1 uncultured Geminicoccaceae bacterium
AGCCGGAAGTCCGGGCGGACGGGATTGCCGGTGACGATGCGGCGGGCGGCACCGGCGGGCAGGTGGCTGGTGGCGGCGAAGCTGAGCGCGATGGTCGCGGCCAGCCGGGCGAGCAGGCGGTTGGCGCGGCCGAAGACGGCGTTCTGCTCGTGCAGCAGGACCGGGCGGCCGGTCAGGCGGGCGGCGAGGCCGGCGGGGACGCAGGCATAGCCGCCGAAGCAGGCGACGGCCCCCGGCCGGAGACGGCGGCAGAGGGCGATGCTGCGCCAGGTGCCGCGCGCCAGGGCGAGAAGGCCCGCGAGCCGCGTCTCGAGGCTGCCCGAGGGGCTGCCGGCCGGGATCACGTGCCGGTCGATGTCGTCCGGCAGGAAGCGGGCGCCGCGGGCGTCGGTGATCATGGCCACCGGCCGGCCGCGCGCGGCGAGGCTGCGGGCCAGGGCCAGGGCCGGGAACATGTGGCCGCCGGTGCCGCCGGCGGCGACGAGGATGGGGCCGGACGCGGTGGCGGCGGTCATGGGATCGGCTCCAGCCGGGCACCGCGGCGGGTCAGCGCCAGCAGCATGCCCATGGTCAGCGCCACCGCCAGCAGCGACGAGCCGCCATAGGAGATGAACGGCAGGGTCATGCCCTTGGTCGGCACGAGGTTGACGTTGACCGCCATGTTGACCAGCGCCTGCAGGCCGAACTGGGCGATCAGCCCGGTGGCGGCGAGCTGGACGAAGCGGTTCGGGTTGAGCTGCAGGCGCCAGAGCGTGCGCAGCACCAGCGCCGCGAACAGGGTGACGATCACGAGGCAGGCGATGATGCCGAACTCCTCGGCGACCGTCGCGAAGACGAAGTCGGAATGCGCCTCGGGCAGGCGGAACTTGACCACTCCCTCGCCCGGGCCGCGGCCGAGGAAGCCGCCGGACTTCACCGCGCTCAGGGCGCGCTCGACCTGGTAGATCTCGGCCGCGGGATCGAGGAAGCCGTCGATCCGCTCGCGGACGTGCGGCAGCAGCGTGTAGGCCCCCCAGAGGCCGCCGATGCCGACGCCGGCCAGGACGATGATCGGCAGCCAGCCGAGCCCGGCGACGAACAGCTGCGTGGCGAAGAAGGCGGCGACGACGGCGGCCATGCCGAGGTCGGGCTGCAGCAGCAGGACCGCCATCGTTCCGCCCACCAGCATGAGGGCGACGGGCAGCCCCTTGAGGCTGGGTCGGCTGGCGAGCAGCCAGGCGACGACGACGGCGAGCCCGGGCTTGACGAACTCCGACGGCTGCAGCTGCTGGCCGCCGATGAACAGCCAGCGGGTCGCCCCCTTGATCTCCGGCGCCAGGAAGAGCGTGGCCACGGTCAGCACCGTCGACGCCGCGAAGACGAGCACCGCGAGCCGGAGCACCCCGCGCGGGGCGAGCAGCGACACCGCGAAGAGGCAGACCGCCGCCGGCAGCAGCACGATGAAGTGGCGGACGACGAAATGCATGCCGTCGAGGCGGAGATTGCGGGCGATGGGCGGGCTCGAGGCCAGCACCATGATCGCACCCATCAGGACCAGGAGACCGACGCCGACGAGCAGGAAGCGGTCGACGGTCCACCACCACTGGCCGAGCAGCGACCGGTCGGTGCGGGCGAAGGCGCTCATGCCGCGACCTCCCGCGAGGCGAGGTCGCGGGCGAGGGCCGCGAAGGCGTCGCCGCGGACCTCGTAGTTGGCGAAGTGGTCGAAGGATGCGCAGGCGGGCGCCAGGAGCACGACGGGCTCGGCCGCCGTGCTGGCCCGCGCCGCGGCGAAGGCGGCGGGCACCGCCCGCTCGAGCCGCAGGCACTGCTCGACCGGCAGGGAGCCGGGCAGGGTGGCGGCGATCTCGGCCGCCGCCTCGCCGATCAGCCAAGCGCCGCGCACGGCCGCGAGATGCGGCAGGAGTGCCGCGAAGCCGCCGGCCTTGGGCCTGCCGCCGGCGATCCAGAAGATGTCGACGAAGCTCGAGAGGCTGGGGATGGCGGCCTCGGGGTTGGTGGCCTTGCTGTCGTCGACGAAGCGCACCCGGCCAGCGCGGGCCACCGTCGCCATGCGGTGCGGCAGGCTCCGGAAGGTGGCGAGGCCGCGGACGGCGTCGGCCGCGGCGACGCCGAGCGCGCGCAGCGCGGCGTAGGCCGCGGCCGCGTTCTGGCGGTTGTGGCGACCCAGGAGGCCCTGGAGGCCGGCGAGGTCGGCGACCGCGTGTGGCCGGCCGTCGAGAGCGTCGACCAGCTCGGAGCCGCGGGCGAACACGCCCCGCTCGAGCGCCCGGGCGGCACTGATGCGGATGACCCGGCGGCCCTGCGCCTCGAGCGCGTCGGCGATCCCGGTCGACGTCGCATCGTCGACCCCGACCACGGCCGCCGCGCCCTCTGGCTGGAGGTCGAACAGTCGCCGCTTGGCGGCGACATAGGCCTGGAACGTGCCGTGGCGGTCGAGATGGTCGGGGGTGATATTGAGCAGCACCGCCACCCGGGCATGGAGGGCGGTGGCGAGGTCGAGCTGGTAGGACGAGAGCTCGAGGACCACCGTCTCGCTCTCGGGGCCGAGCTGGAGGTCGAGGACGGGCAGGCCGATATTGCCGCCCATGACGGTCGGTCGACCGGCCTCGCGCAGCAGGTGATGGACGAGCGCGGTGGTCGTCGACTTGCCGTTGGTGCCGGTGACGCCCACGACCGGGCGAGCGCCGAGCCGGGCGGCGAAGAGGTCGATGTCGCTGGTGATGCCGATGCCGTGGCGGCGGGCTTCGACGATCACCGGATGCGGTGCCGGGTGGTGCAGCGGCACGCCGGGGCTGACGACGAGGACATCGAGGCTCGCCACGTCGGCGAGGCTGCCGGGCAGGCCACCGGCGGCGACCGCACGCTCGCGGGTGGCGGGGCTGTCGTCGTAGACCAGACAGTCCTGGCCCCGCGCGAGCGCGTCGCGCAGGACGGCCATGCCGCTTCTGGCCAGGCCGAGGATGCCGATGCGCTGGCGTTCGGTCATCGGCCGGTCACCTGAGCTTCAGGGTGGAGAGGCCGATCAGCGCCAGGATGGTGGCGATGATCCAGAAGCGGATGACGATGGTGGGCTCCTGCCAGCCCTTCTTCTCGAAGTGGTGGTGGAGAGGGGCCATGCGGAAGACCCGCTTGCCGGTGAGCTTGAAGGAGGCGACCTGGACGATGACGGAGACGGCCTCGAGCACGAAGAGGCCGCCGATCACGGCGAGGACCAGCTCGTGCTTGGCGGCGACCGCGACCGTGCCCAAGGCCCCGCCGGTGGCGAGCGAGCCCGTATCGCCCATGAAGACCATGGCAGGGGGGGCATTGAACCACAAGAAGCCGAGCGAGGCCCCGACCATGGCGCCGCAGAAGACGGCGAGCTCGCCGGTGCCGGGCACGAACGGGATGCCCAGATAGTTGGAGAAGATGGCGTTGCCGACGAGATAGGCGATGAACGCGAAGCAGCCGGCGGCGATCATCACCGGCACGATGGCGAGGCCGTCGAGCCCGTCGGTGAGGTTCACGGCGTTCGAGGCGCCGACGATGACGAAGACGGCCACCAGCGGGAAGAGGAGGCCGAGCGGCAGCAGCAGGTCCTTGAAGAACGGCATCGCGAGCGAGGTCGCGAGCGGCTCGGGGGCGAAGCTGATCAGGGCGAGGGCTGCGGCGAGGGCGATGATGCCCTGCAGCAGCAGCTTGTAGCGGCCGGAGAGCCCGGACGAGCTGCGCTGGGTGAGCTTCATCAGGTCGTCGGCGAAGCCGATGCCGCCGAAGCCGAGGGTGACGATGAGCACCACCCAGACATAGCCGTTGGTGAGGTCGGCCCAGAGCAGGGTGGAGATGGCGATCGCGATCAGGATGAGCACGCCGCCCATGGTGGGCGTGCCCTTCTTGGTCAGAAGGTGGGATTCCGGCCCGTCCTCGCGGATCGGCTGGCCCTCGCGCTGCTTCTTCTTCAACCAGCGGATGACCGGGCCGCCGAGGACGAAGCAGATGAGGAGTGCCGTCATCACCGCCCCGCCGCTCCGGAAGGTGAGGTAGCGGAAGACGTTGAACAGGGTGAACTGCTCGGCGAGCGGCACGAGGAGGTGGTAGAGCACCGCTCAGCCCTCCGCCGAGGAAGGTGCGGCCACGCGGGGCGGGCTCGCCGCCTGGTCGAGCGCCGCGATGACGTGGCGCATGGCACTGCCGAGCGAGCCCTTGACCAGGACGACGTCGCCGGGCTCGAGTGCCTCCACGACGCGCGGGGCCAGGCTCCTGCTGTCGGCGGTCCAGGCGCCGCGGCGAGGTGCCGGCAAGGCGTCGATGAGGTGGCGCATCGAGGGGCCGCAGGCGAAGACGCGGTCGACCGCCGCCGCGGCGAGGTCGGCGGCGAGGTCGGCGTGCAGCCGCGGGGCGGTGTCGCCGAGCTCCAGCATGTCGCCGAGCACGGCAATGCGTCGGCCGGTCTGGCGGCCGAGCACGTCGATGGCGGCCGCCATCGAGGCGGGGTTGGCGTTGTAGCTCTCGTCCTGGAGGCGGATGATCCCCTTGCCCCAGGCGAGCTCGCGAAAGGCGCCGCGGCCGGCGCCGGGGCGCAGCCCGGCGAGGCGCTCGGCGGCGGTGTCGAGGTCGAGCCCGAGCCGGTCGGCGACCGCGAGCACGGCCAGCCCGTTCATCGCCCAGTGCCGCCCGGGTGCGGCGAGCGACAGCTCGAGCGTCCGTCCGGCGATGCCGACCACGGCCCGGCTGCCGTGCGCCTCGCTGCGCAGCTCGACCAAGCGGACGTCGACCTCCGGGCCGCTGCCGAAGGTCACGACCCGGTCGGCGAAGCGGGCGGCCGTGGCCCGCAGCCGGTCGGCGTGCAAGGTCTCCGCGTTGACGACCGCCACGCCACCGGGCTCGAGGCCCTCGAAGATCTCGGCCTTGGCGGCGGCGATCTCGCTCGTGTCGCGGAAATGGGCGAGATGCGCCGGGGCGACGGCGGTGACGACGGCGAGGTGCGGCCGGGCGATGCGGGTCAAGGCGCTGATCTCGCCCGCGTGGTTCATGCCGATCTCGGCCACGACGAAGTCGGTGTCGGGTGGCAGGTTGGCGAGCGTGAGCGGCACGCCCCAGTGGTTGTTGTAGCTGGCCGGGCTGGCGTGACAGGTGCCGAAGCCGCCCAGGACCTGCCGCAGCATCTCCTTGGTGCTGGTCTTGCCGACGCTGCCGGTGACCGCGACGACGCGGGCCCGCGCCCGGTCGCGGCCGGCGCGGCCGAGGCCCTCGAGCGCCCGCTGCGTGTCGTCGACGAGCAGCAGCGGCGCATCCTCGGCGACGTCGTCCGGGCGGCGGGCGACGACCGCGGCAGCCGCGCCTGTCGCGAGCGCCCGGGCGACGAACGCATGGCCGTCGCGGTTGGGACCCTCGAGGGCGACGAAGAGCTCGCCCGGCTGCAGGGTGCGGCTGTCGATGGCGACGGTGCCGGCGCGCCAGTCGCGGCGGCTGCGCCCGCCCGTGGCGGCGGCGGCGTCCACCGCCTGCCAGAGAATCCGCAGCGGCGCGGTCCGCTCGTCGCCGGTCACGCCGCGTCCTCCAGCCCGGCCAGGGCGGCCTTGATCTCGCTCGCGTCGTCGAACGGCAGGGTGCGGTCGCCGACGATCTGGCCGAGCTCGTGCCCCTTGCCGGCGACGACGAGGACGTCGCCGGCCCGTAGGCTGCGGAACGCCTCGCGGATCGCCTGGGCCCGGTCGCCGATCTCGACGACGCTGCCGCCCTTGCCGGCGAGCGGGGCGAGGATCGCCCGGCGGATCAGCGCCGGGTCCTCGGAGCGCGGGTTGTCGTCGGTGACGACGACGCGATCGGCGAGGGCCGCGGCGATCTCGCCCATCAACGGACGCTTGCCCTTGTCGCGGTCGCCGCCGCAGCCGAAGACGACGGCGAGCTTGCCCCTGGTATGCGGGCGCAGCGCCTCCAGCGCCTTGGCGAGCGCGTCCGGGGTGTGGGCGTAGTCGACGAAGGCGGGCGCGCCCGAGGGGTGGCGGGCGACCAGCTGCATCCGGCCCGGCGCCCCGCGCAGCTCGGCCAGGGCCTCGATCGCGAGCTCGGTCGGGGCGCCGCCGGCCACGGCGAGGCCGAGCGCCGCCAGCACGTTGTGCGCCTGGAAGGCGCCGACGAGGCCGGTGCGGAAGCGGTGCCGCCGGCCGTCGACCGCGATCTCGAGGGTCTGCCCGGCGAGCTCAGGCTGGCGGTCGAGCAGCCTCAGGCGCTCGCCCGCGACACCGCAATCCACGACCTCGCAGCCCCGGTCGCGGGCGATCGCCGCGAGCTGGCCGAACTCGGGGATGTCGGCGTTGAGGACCGCCGTGCCGCCGGCTGCCAGGCGCTCGCCGAACAGCTTCTGCTTGGCGGCCAGATAGGCTTCGAAGCTGCCGTGGTAGTCGTAGTGGTCGCGGCTGATGTTGGAGAAGGCGGCGGCCTTGATGGTCAGCCCGGCGAGCCGCTCCTGGTCGAGGCCGTGGCTCGAGGCCTCGACGACGAGGTGGTCGACGCCGCCCTTGGCGAGCTCGGCGGCGAGGCGGTGCAGGGTGATGGCGTCGGGCGTGGTCAGCGTGCTCTTCGGCCACCGGCCGGCGCTCTCGAGGCCGAGCGTGCCGAGGCTGGCGGCGCGGATGCCGAGCCGGTCCCAGATCTGCCGGGTGAAGCTGGCGATCGAGGTCTTGCCGTTGGTCCCGGTGACGGCGGCGGTGAAGGCCGGCTGGGTGCCATAGAAGGATGCTGCGAGCCGGGCCAGTCGACGGCGCGGGTTGGCGTCGACGATGACCGGCACGAGGCGGGCATAGGCCTCGGCCCCGGCGCTGCCGAGCACGGCGACGGCCCCCTTCTCGAGGGCCTCGGGGATGAAGATGTGGCCGTCTGCCTGGGTGCCGGAGAGGGCGGCGAACAGGTGGCCTGGCTCGACGGCACGGCTGTCGGACGCCAGCCCCCTGACGGTCACGTCCTGGAGATTGAGCACGCGCGTGGCCGTCGCCGTCCCCGCCGGATCGTCGGGGAAGCGCCGGGCCTCGTCAGCGAGTAAGGCTGGCAGCTGCAAAGCCGTCCTCCATTCGCCTGGTGCGCCCGTTCATCGCCGGCATCACCTGCAGCCGATCGTTGTAGGCGGCCTCGATCGCTGGCGACTTGGGCGGCACGCCGAGGAGCGGGCCGGCCTGGGCGATGATCCGCGAGACGACCGGTGCCGCGGTCCAGCCGCCGGTGCGGTAGCCGTAGGTGCGGGCATCGCCCTTGGGCTCGTCGAGGACGGTGAGCACCGCATAGCGGGGCGCGTCGGCCGGAAAGATGCCCACGAACGACGACAGCACGGCCCGGCCGTCATAGCCGCGGCGTGCTCCGGTCGGCTTGTCGGCGGTGCCGGTCTTGCCGCCTACCAGGTAGCCGGGCACGCCGCCGTTGGCACCGGTGCCGCGCTCGACGGTGAGCCACATCAGCCAGCGCAGGTCCTTGATCGTGCGCTCGGAGACGACCCGGGGACCATCGAGGGGCAAGGCCGGGTCGCGGCGGAGGAAGGTGGCCGGGATGCGCTTGCCGTCGCCGACCAATGCTGCCACCGCCTCGGTGAACTGGAGCGGCGAGACGGAGATGCCGTGGCCGTAGGAGACGGTGGCGGCGACGATGTCGGGCCAGCGCTGCTGGACCAGCGGCTGCGTGGTCTCCGGCAGCTCCAGGGCAGGACGGCCGAAGAGCCCCAGATCTTCGAGGAAGGGCCGCTGCGCCTCGCTGCCGCCGGCGGCGAAGGTCATCTTCACCGTGCCGATGTTGGAGGAGAAGGCGAAGATCTCGGGCACCGAGAGCCAGCGCTGGTGGCCACGGAAGTCGCGAATGCTGTGTCGGCCGATGCGCAGCGATTCCGAGGCGTCGAAGCGGTCGTGGATCGAGACGGTGCCGCTCTCCAGCGCCATGGCGGTGCTGACCACCTTGAACAGCGAGCCGAGCTCGAGCACGTCGCCGGTGCAGCGGTTGCGGCGTGCCTCGGGCGCTGCCCGCTCCGCCCGGTTGGGGTCGTAGTCGGGCAGGCTGACCAGGGCCAGCACCTCGCGGGTGGCGATATCGAGGACGATGGTGCAGGCGCCGACGGCGGCGAAGCGGTCGACACCGGCCTTGGTCGCGGCATGGGCGATCCGCTGGACGCGACGGTCGAGCGAAAGCGCCAGGTCCTGCTTGCCGAGCGCCGCCCCGCCCCGGAGCGCCTCGTCCATGCCGTACTCGATGCCGGCGAGGCCCTGGTTGTCGATGCCGGTGAAGCCCAGCACGTGCGCCGCCTCGCGCCCTCGCGGATAGACCCGGCGCTCGCCGAGCTCGAAGCTGATGCCGGGCAGGCCGAGCTCGAGCACCGCGGCCTGCTCCTGCGGCGAGATCTGCCGCTTGACCCAGGCGAAGCGGCCGCCGCGGGCGAAGCGGGCGTTGAGGTCGGCGGCATCGACCCCGTCGAGCATCTGGGCCAGTGCTATGGCCGCGGCCTCCGGGTCGTTCATCAGCAGCGGATCGCCGACCACGGAGAGGGTCACGATGTTGGTGGCCAGGAGTTCGCCGTGGCGATCGTGGATGGCGGCGCGTCTGAGCTCGATCCCGGCCTCGGCGCCACGCGGCGCGGTGGCCGCGGTGCGCGGCCCGGCCGTCGCCATGTCGACCAGGCGCAGGCCGATGCTCATGAAGGCCAGGACGAAGCAGAGCGCCAGGAAGCGCAGCCGCCCGGCGCCGTTCACCTCGTTGCGCTGCCTGTCTCGACCGCTCACCCGTCCTCACCCGTCCATCATCGTCGTCCCGGTGCCGTCACCAGTCGCCACCCAGCGAGTCGCCGCGGCGCGCGATGCTGGTCGGATCGAAGGCCATGACCGGCTTGACCCGCAGCTCGACCACGGCACCCGAGGGCAGGGCCGCCGGCCGCGGCTGGCGGGCGAGCTGGAGGTGACGGTAGTCGCCGATCTGTCGCGCCTCGACGACCCGGCCGAGCGTGGCGGGGGCCATTCCGAGCGCGCGCGCCTGCACGCTCAGCCGCTCGGCCCGGGCGAGATGCGCCCAGTCGGCCTCGAGGGTGCGCAGGCGCCAGTGCTCGGCCTCGATCTCCTGCTCGATCCGGGAAATCTCGCCCTCGGCCGCGACGACCGCATACTTGACGTGAAAGAGGCTCGTGGCGGCCAGGATGATGAGCAGGCTGAGAACCGGGACGTAGCGCTGCATCACGCCGCCGCCCTCCAGCGGTGAGCCGCGGCGCCCGGCGCCGCATCGCCGACCGGGACCGCGTGGTCCACCGGTGCTGTCTCGTCGTCGGCCAGACGGACCGCGGCCCGCAGCCGGGCCGAGCGGGCCCGCGGGTTGCGCGCGATCTCGGCATCGCCCGGCTTGATCACCTTGCGCTCGAGCCAGCGGAGCTTGGGCCGGCCGACCGGCGTCGGCAGCGGCAGATGCCGCGACGGCAGGACCCGGCGATCGCTCACCTCGTCGATGAAGCGCTTGATCCGGCGATCCTCGAGGCTGTGGAAGGCGACCAGCACCAGCCGGCCGCCGGGGCGCAGGAGGGCGGGAGCGGCGGCGAGCAGCCGGTCGATCTCGCCGAGCTCGTCGTTGACGGCGATGCGCAGCGCCTGGAACACCTGGGTGGCCGGCGCGCGCCCGGGCTTGGTGCGCCGCTTTGCACCGGCGACGACGGCGGCGAGGTCGCGGGTGGTGGTGATCGGGCGCGCTGCGCGGCGGGCGACGATGGCCTTGGCGATGCGGCCGGCCTCCGGCTCCTCGCCGAGCTCGAAAAAGAGTCGGGCGAGATCGGCGGCGTCGAGCCGGGCGACGAGCTCGGCGGCCGTCTCGCCAACGGATCCCATGCGCATGTCGAGCGGGCCGTCGGCCTGGAACGAGAAGCCGCGGGCAGCCTCGTCGAGCTGGAAGGAGGAGACGCCGAGATCGGCGACGATGCCGTCGACGGCGGTGACGCCGATCGCACGGAGATGATCGGCGAGCGCCCCGAAGGCTCCCGCGAGCATGGTGAAGCGGGGCTCTGCCGCGGCGAGACCTGCGCCCCGGGCCACGGCGGCAGGGTCGCGGTCCAGGCCGATCACGCGGCACCCGCCGGCCGCCGCCAGAAGCGCGCGACTGTAGCCGCCGCCGCCGAAGGTCGCGTCGACGAGCAGATCACCATCCGCCGGGGCGAGCGCCGCGAGCATCGCGTCGAGCAGAACCGGCTCGTGGCTCATCGGTGGACCCCGCAAACGATCCACAAGCGCGCCGCTCCAGCGCGTCCGCATCGGGCATCGTGGCGCCCGGCGTGCGGCAGCGCTCGCCAAGCCCGCCGCCGCTCCAGACCGGATTGTCGCATCTCAATGAAAACGTCACCCATCGGTCTCGTCGCCCCGCCTCGGCTCCGGCTTCCACGATCAACCACCGAAGCGGCCAAAACCAGCTCCCGTCCTTGAAATTCTACCATTGCGCGAATACGAACTTCAAGTCCATTCTGACAGGCCCAAGCAGAAAAATGACGGGTCGAGAACTGGCGAGAACTTAAAACGAACACCGATCGACTTGCAGTCGATGCACTTTTTCTGATCGTTCAGGTTGCACGAGGGTAGCCCCCGCATTGCCTCCGGTCAAGATCGCGTGGCTCAGCCGCAACGCCAAAACGATATTACAAGTCACTGAAACAACTTGCTATAGCTGTGTCAAGAATAATTCTGTGGATAACTGCGGCACAAGCCGTGCGTTCCCTGTGGGAAAATGGGCGTTGGCGGGCTCGCCAAGAGATGCTACGTTCGCCCTCAGATTGAAAGAGTCAAGAAATTTTCAATCAGTGGTGCGGGCGGCCTGTAAGCCGGGTTCTGTCCTCGATCGGGGTCGAGGGGTGACCATTCATCTCGGACGTGCGTCACCGCACGCCTCATGCAACCTACCCGAGCGGTCAACCCGGAAAAAGGGTCGCGTCCGGGGACGCCGCCGCTCCTATTCGGTCTTGCTCCCGGTGGGGTTTGCCGTGCCGCCGCCGTTGCCGGCGCCGCGGTGCGCTCTTGCCGCACCCTTTCACCCTGACCCGCAGATCCCGACACCCTAAGGTGTCGGATCCCGGCGGGCGGACTGCTCTCTGTGGCACTTTCCCTGGGGTCGCCCCCGCCGGGCATTACCCGGCACCGTCTTTCCGTGGAGCCCGGACTTTCCTCCCGCAGCGGCGGCGGTTGCCCGAAACCGCTGCGCGCGGTCACCCGGCCGCCGCGCACCGACCGTCATGTGGGCCCTGGCGGCCGGCCGTGCAAGCGGGCGACGGCACCGATCCGCGCCGCGGTCTCGGCGTCAAGCACGCCATCGACCCGTTCCTGGCGCCAGTGCCGCTGGAAGGCCGCGACGAGCTGGGCGGGCACGGTATGCGGCAGGTCGAGCCGATAGCCGATGGCGAGCAGGCCGGCGAGGGCAGCGCTCATGTCGGCTCCTCGGGGCATGCCGCCGTCGGGCCACAGGCCGAGGCCGTGTCGGGCCAGCTCCTGCCACGGGAAGAGCTCGCCGGGATCGGTCTTGCGGGCCGGCGCGACGTCGCTGTGGCCCACCACCGCCCCCGGCGGCAGCCCCTGCCGCCTGCGAATGTCGCCGGCAAGGGCGATCAGGGCGCCGATCTGTGCCGGCGGGAACGGGCGATAGCCCCAATCGTGGCCGGGATTCACCAGCTCGATGCCGATCGAGTGACTGTTGATGTCGTCAAGGGCGCCCCAGCCGGCGACGCCTGCATGCCAGGCACGACGCGCCTCGGGCACGAGGCTGACGACGCTGCCGTCCTCGTCGATCAGGTAGTGCGCGCTGACCTTGGCCGCGGGATCGCGCAGGCGGTCGAGGGCCGCCGCCGCCGAGGCCATGCCGGTGTAGTGGAGGATGACCAGCGACGGCCGCACCCCCGGCGGGCGCGGGTCATGGTTGGGCGAGGGCAGCAGGGCGGACGCCATCTCAGCGACCCCCGCCCTGGCTGCCGGTCCCGGAGCCGCTCATGCGGCCGGCCTCGGCCGTGGCGGAAAGGGCGTTGGTGGCAAAGCCGTCAAGAGCTCCCAGGCGCCCTCTGCGGCGGCGGCCCGGCCGGCTGTGGTGGTGGCGCTGCACCGGGTGGCGAACCACGCGACATAGCCAGCGAGATGTCTGGCGGCGGCGCCGCGGAACGGGCGCAGAAACCGGTGGAACAGCTCGCCCAGAGCGGCGCCGTCCGGCGACGGGCTCGCGGCAAGATCGCCGCGGCGATCGTGCGGCGGTGCCGCCGGGCTCGACGTGAGCGCGCCGCCCGTCACCGCTGGCCGCCGATGCGCGGACGACGGCGGGTCGGCGCCTGGGCCCGGCCGGGCGGCGCGCAGACGAACCGGCAGCAGGTAGGGCGTCATCGGTCGTGGCGGCGGCAGGTGCCGGATGCGGTAGTCGATCCAGCGATGCCGATCGGGTGCCGGGAGGTGCCGCGGATCACGCTCGTGCTCGACCCACTCGCGCGATGCCTTGCGCGATTCCCGGACGATCACCAGTGCCGTGGCCCCCCGTGCAACGGCCGCATCATCGCTGCACCCGGCCGCCAACTGGGCCAGCGCGCGGTTGATGCGCTGCCGCCAGCCCCAGATGGTCATGGCGCAGAGCCCCAGCTCGCCGGCGAGCCGGCGGCAGGTCGACGGTTGGTCGGCGAGCATGTCGACCAGCACGAGCCGCAGCTTGGCGGGCGCATGCAGGCCGTGCAGCGTCGTGCCGGTCGTCGAGGAGAACGACCGTCGGCAATCGCGGCAGCGCCAGCGTTGCGCCCCGGAGCGGCCACGACCCCAGCGCTGCGGCGCCGCACGCCGGCAATAGAGGCAGCTGGCGATCCGGCGGCATTGCAGCTCGGCGAGGGTCGCCGTGGCCAAGGGCGGGGGATCGTCGACACCGGTGGCCCGCGGCGTGCCCCTCGCCGTGTCGCAGTCGCCCGTCGCCACGCCCATCCGTCCCGAAGTGCCGTCCGCACCGCCACCCATTTCGTCCCGCCCGCCGCTCGCTTCGCCATGCGGCTACTCTGCCGGACGTTCCTCAACGCCGGGTTAACGGCACCAACACGGTCTTGGACATGGCTGGCACCGCTCGGCCAACACGTCTTTGGACATGATCGGTTCCATGGCGGCCGGGACGCCTTCGACCCTGGCGGCCGCGGCGCCCGGGCCGGCTCAGAAGCGTTCGAGCAGCCGATCGATGTAGTCCAGCTCCTGCTGTGGCCGGCCCAGATCGCGCGACCGTCGATAGAGCTCCTCGAGGACGTCGCGCGCCCGCCCGAGATCGTGCTGCTCGGGCACCTCCGTGCCTTCGCTGTCCCAACCGCCCTCGTTGCGCATCGCGCGCCCCAGCGGATCGCGCCCGTCGCGCTGGCCGGCCATCGCCGGCGGGCCAAAGCCCTCGCCGCCGCCGGGCTGGTTCGCCATCTGCTCGCGCAGCTGGTCGAGCATCGCCTGGCCGCCCTGCTGCATCAGGTCGATCGCATCGGCCTGCGGGCCGACCGCCTGTGCCGGCTGGCCCTCGCCGAGCGCGTCACGCGCGCCGCGCATCTGCATCTCGGCCTGGCCGAGCGAGCGCGGGATCTCCATCCCGGCCTCGCCCATCCGGCGCATCAGCTCCCCCAGCGCCCGCCTGAGCGCGTCCTGCTCGGCCGCCGCCTGCCCGCTGCCGGATTGCCCCTGCATGCCCTCGCCCTGCTCGCTGGGTTGGCCCTGCTCGCCCATCTGGCCCTGCTGCATCTGATGGCTGCGATCGAGCAGGTTCTGCTGCAGCTCGATCATCCGCTGCAGGTCCGACAGCGCCTGCTCGCCGGGATGGGGCTGCATCTGCGGCATCCCGGCCTGCAGGTTCTCGAGCATGCGCTGCAGCTGCTCCAGCATCGCCTGGGCCTGATCGCGGGCGCCGCCCTGCATCATCTCCTCGGCGCGATCGAGCATCTCCTGCAGCTGCTGGCGGTCGACCATCTGCGACGGATCGATCGGCTGCATCGGCATCGACTCGGGCATGTTCCGCCACTGCTCGAGCGCCTGCTGCGTCAGCTCGTCGAGATAGCGGTCCATCGCCTCCCTGAGCTCGTCCATCAGCGCCTGCAGTTCCTCGTCCGAGGCGCCCTCCTCGAGCGCCCGGCGCAGCGCGTCCTGGATTTCGCGCAGGCTGCGCTCGGCAACCGACAGCGTGCCCTCCTCGATCATGAGCGCGAGCTCCCAGAGGAGGTCGACCACCGAGCGCCGTTCCGCCGCGTCCGGCGCGTGGCGCAGCCGCGAGCCGGCGATCGCCAGTCCGAGCTGGATCGCGGTCCCGGCGGCCTCGGCGAGATCGCTGCCGGCCAGCCCGTCGAGCCGATTGATGACCTCCTGCCGCTGCTGCGGGTCGCGCACCAGCCGCTTGCGCTCGGCGACCACCGCGCGGGCCAGCGGGTGCTCGAAATGCCGCTCGGGCAGAACCATCTGCACCACGTCGCTCCGCCCCGTCTGGCCGAGCCCGTCCGTGGCCAGCAGCGTCAGCTCCACCTCGAGGCCGGCGAGCGGATGCGCCGTCAGATCGGCATAGGCGGTGCTGGCCAGCGTCTGCGGTGCGCGCGCCGGCTCGGCCAGCACGATGGTCTCCGTCTCGCTCGGCCGGCCGATCAGCACGACGTCGAGTGCGACCTGCCGGATGCCGTGATCGTCGCCGGCCCGATAGGCGATCTCGAGCACTCGCCGATGGGTGGCCCGCGGTGGCTCGGCAAAGACGATCGACGGCGGCAGGTCCGGGAGCACGACGACCTGCCAGCTCGCCAGCGGATCGCCCGTGGGTGCCACGACCTCGAGGACACCGGCGCCGTCGAGCGCCAGCCGCACCTCGCCGCTGCGCTCGCCCAGGGTGGCGAGATCGAGCGCCTCGTCGTTGAAGCGGACGACCGGCCGCGGCCGGTCGGCGAGGGCGAGATTGTGCAGCTGGATCACCGCCTCGCTGCCGGTCGGCACGTCGAGGCGCTCAAGTCGGCGCGTCTGCTCGATGGTCAAGGGCGGGCGGCGCGTGTAGGTCGGCGGCGTCACCCACAGCGACACGTCCACCGGCAGGACGGCCGCCGGGGCGGTGCCGGGTGTGACCGCCCGCCACAGCCGCTCGCCCGCCGCACCCCGCGCCTCGACGAGGCCGATCACCAGGAGCAGCAGCACGAGCGCCCGCGCCGCCCACGGGTCCCGGGCCGGCATCGCCGAGCGCGGCGGGGCGACCCGGATGCGCTCCAGCGCCGCCAGCACCCGCTCGCGATGGCGTTGCCAGAGCGAGGCGGAGACGGGATCCCGCCAGCCGTCGGGCAGACGGTCCTCCAGCACGCGCAGCGGTTGATGACGGGTCTCGCTGTCGCGCTCCAGCCGCGCCAGCCCGGCGTCGCGCGACGGCCAGACGAAGCTGGCGCGCGCCCGGTGGATGCCGAGGGCGACCGCGGCGACGACGCTGGCGAGCGCGCCGACGTGCAGCCAGACCGGGACGAGGCTCCAGCTGTCGAAGAGGCTGGCGACGAGGAAGACGGCCAGGACCAGCAGCGCCGGGAAGACCGCCGGGTAGATGCGCTCGACGGCCAGGGCCGCGCGGGCGATCCAGAGCTTGCGGTGGAAGCTTCGGGACGCTAGCGGGCTGGTGCCATGAGCCATGCGCTCACCTCCTGCGCTGGGCGAGACCCCGTGGCCCCGTTCCCGTCGGCTCCCGGGGTGTTCCCGCCGGGATCAGGACCGTCCGGCCGACCCGGCAGCTTCTGCCAGCCATGACGGAATCGTCTCGTCCGCGAGCTGCATGGCGGGCGACCGTCGCGGCTTGACCACGGCCCACCGATCACCGTCCACCAGCACCTCGGCAGCACTATCCCTCGAATTATAGTCCGATGCCATCACGGCGCCATAGGCACCGGCCGAAAGAAGCGCGACCCGGTCGCCGGCATCGAGCAGCGGCAGATGGCGGTCGCGGCCGAAGATGTCGCTGCTCTCGCAGATCGGGCCGACCACGTCCATCGGCTCGAGATGCGCCTCGCCGCCGGGCTCCACGAGCGGCAGGACCTCGTGGAATGCCCCGTAGAGAGCCGGCCGGATGAGCACGTTCATCCCGGCATCGAGGACGAGAAAGCGTCGGCCCGAGCTCTCCTTGCGATAGACGACGCCGGCGACGAGCACGCCTGCCTCGGCGACCAGCGCGCGTCCCGGCTCGAAAACGAGCTCGACGTCGAGGCCGCGCACCAGCTCCTCGACGAGCGCCGCGAAGGCGGCGGGCGACACCGGCTCCTCGTTGCGGTAGCGCACGCCGAAGCCGCCACCGAGGTCGAGCCGCCGGAGCGGCATGCCGCCGGCGTGCAGCTCGCGGAAGAGCGCCACCCCGCGCGCGTAGGCCCGGCGGAACGGCTCGAGCGTCGTGATCTGCGAGCCGATGTGCAGATGCAGGCCCACCGGCCGGATGCCCGGCAGCGTGCGGGCGAGCCCGTAGAGCCCGATGGCATCGGCGTAGGGGATGCCGAACTTGTCGTCCTTGCGCCCGGTCGAGATCTTGTCGAGTGTGCCGGCATCGACGTCCGGGTTGATCCGCAGCGCGATGGGGGCGGTGGT
This sequence comes from uncultured Geminicoccaceae bacterium, assembly GCA_964460465.1. GTDB lineage: Bacteria > Pseudomonadota > Alphaproteobacteria > Geminicoccales > Geminicoccaceae > SLRI01. The sequence goes on from CAYWSB010000038.1 coordinate 16,538, forward strand.
GCCGAGCTCGGTCGCGACGGCGGAGATGCGCAGGAGCTCCGGCACCGATTCGACGTTGAACTGCATGATTCCGAGACCGAGGGCGAAGCGGATCTCGGCATCGGTCTTGGCGATGCCGGCGAAGACGATCCGCGCCGGTGGCACGCCGGCCGCCAGCGCCCGCTCGATCTCGCCGCCGGAGACCGTGTCGGCGCCGGCGCCGGCGGCGGCCAGCGTCCGGATCACGGCGATATTGCTGTTCGCCTTGACGGCGTAGCAGAACAGGGCCGGCCGCCCGGCGAACGCCACCTGGAACTGCCGGAGCCGGTCGCGCATGGCGCCTGCCGAGTAGACGTAGAGCGGCGTGCCGACCTCGGCCGCGATCGTCGTCAGCGGCACGCCCTCGCAGCCGAGCCGGCCGTCGTGGTAGCGGAACGCCTTCACGGCCGTTCGGCCTCGTCGGCGGGCAGGTCGGCCGGCGCTTCGGGTCGCGCGGCCTCGTCCGGCAGACGCAGCGGTCCCTGACGGCCGCAGCCGGCGAGTGCCGCGGTGGTGAGCAGCAGGCCGAGGCGCAGCATGGCGCGCCGGCTCATCGGTCGCCGCCCTCGGCGGCGAGCAGGTGGCGCAAAGCCATCGCCGCCTCCCTGACCCGCTCGGGCGCGGTGCCGCCGAAGCTGTGGCGGCTGGCGACCGAGGCGTCGACCGTCAGCAGCCGGGCGACGTCGGCGTCGAGCCTGGGGTCGATCGCCGCCAGGCTCGCGGCGTCGAGCCCGGCCAGATCGCAGCCGCGGGCCTCGGCGGCCTTGACCGCCCTGGCGGCGATGCCGTGCGCGTCGCGAAAGGCCGCACCTTTCTCGCGCACCAGCCAGTCGGCGAGGTCGGTCGCGGTGGTGTACCCGACGCCGGCGGCGGCGCGCATCCGGGCGGCGTCGACGGTCATCGAGGCGAGCATGGCCGTGGCGGCCGCGAGGCAGAGCTCGAGTGTGTCGACGGCGTCGAACACCCCCTCCTTGTCCTCCTGCATGTCCTTGCTGTAGGCCAGCGGCAGGCCCTTCATGGTGACCAGGAGCGCCTGGAGGTGGCCGAGCACGCGGCCGGTCTTGCCGCGCACCAGCTCGGCGGCATCGGGATTGCGCTTTTGCGGCATGATCGAGCTGCCGGAGGTGAAGTCCTCGCTCATCCGGACGAAGCCGAACTGCGGCGTCGACCACAGCACCAGCTCCTCGGCGAGGCGCGAGAGGTGGGTGGCAGCGATCGCCGCCGATGCCAGGTAGTCGAGCGCGAAATCCCGGTCCGACACGGCGTCGATCGAGTTCCGCGCCGGCCGGGCGAAGCCGAGCTCGGCCGCGGTCGCCGCGCGGTCGATGGGAAAGCTCGTGCCGGCCAGTGCCGCGGCACCGAGCGGGCACTCGTTGAGTCGGGCGCGGGCATCCCTGAACCGGGAGATGTCACGCGCCACCATCTCGGCATAGGCCATGAGATGATGGCCGAAGGTCACCGGCTGTGCAGCCTGCAGATGGGTGAAGCCCGGCATCACCGTGGCGGCGTGGCGCTCGGCCATGTCCAGAATCGTGTTGGCCAGCTGCCGCAGCAGGTCGACGGCGCGGTCCATCGCGTCACGGACAAAGAGCTTGAAGTCGGTCGCCACCTGGTCGTTGCGCGACCGCGCGGTATGCAGGCGCCGGCCGGGCTCGCCGATGCGCTCCGTCAGCCGGGCCTCGATGTTGAGATGGATGTCCTCGAGCGCCGGCTCGAAGGCGAAGCGCCCGGCCTCGATGTCGGCCGCCAGGGCGTCGAGGCCGGCCAGGATGGCGTCGCGGTCGGCGGCGCCGATGATGCCCTGGGCCGCCAGCATGCGCGCGTGCGCCTTGGAGCCCACGATGTCGTGAGCCCAGAGACGCTTGTCGAAGCCGATCGACGCATTAATCTGCTCCATCAGCGGCGCAGGCCCCCGGGCGAAATGCCCGCCCCAGAGGTCCCGGGCGGCAATCGCCGCCGGTTGGGCCTTGGTGTCTTCCGTCATCTCTCGAACTCGTCCCTCGTCGCCCTTGCCCGCTTTATGGAGATCGCCGGCCATGCGGCATCTGGCAGCCCTGCTCACCGTCTCGGCCTTCGTCGTCGCCCTCGGCGCCGGGCCTTCCGCCGCCATGGCACCCGTGGCCGGATCGCCGGTCGAGCTGCCGTCGGTCACCGTGCAGGACCTCGACGGTCGCGAGGTGGACCTGAAGGAGGCGCTCGGCACCGGCGAGGTGATCGTGCTGAACTTCTGGGCCACGTGGTGCGCGCCCTGCAAGCAGGAAATGCCGACCCTGGCCGCCCTCGATTCGCTCTTCGCTGACCGCCCCCTGCGGGTCGTGACGCTCGCCATGGATCGGGCCGGGCCGGCGGCGCTGCGGGCGTTCATGGCGGAGGTCGGCGCCGAGCGTCTCGAGATCCTGCACGATCCGCGGATGGCGGTGAGCGGTCCGTACGACATCCGCGGCCTGCCGGTGACCATCGTCGTCGACCGCAATGGCGACGAGGTGTTCCGCCATGCCGGCTTCGCCGACTGGTCGGCGCCCGACGTGGTCGCGTTTCTCGAGAGTCTGCTCGACGAGTCGGCCTAGACGGCCGACGGCCGGCGGGCGTTGCTCGGTTGCAACGTCCGGCGCGTGCGCTATGACAAAGGCACGAAGCCGTGTCGCTACGGCTGAACGTCTGTTCAGGGAGAATGCAAATGTTCAGATCATCCATGACCGCTCTCGGCGCGCTGGCGGTGGCCGGTGCCATTGCCTTCACCCCGCTCACGGGTGCCGCGCAGGATCGCGAGGGCTGGCCCTCCTCGATCATGGTCGGGACCGCCTCGCAGGGCGGCACCTTCTTCATCTACGGCGCCGGCTGGGCCGGGATGATCCAGGAGATGCTGGGCGTGCCGGCGAGCTCCGAGGTGACGGGCGGCCCGGTGCAGAACCTGGCCCTGACCCAGACCAACGACGTGCAGATGGCGATGACCACGATGGGCCCGGCGCGCGAGGCCTGGGACGGCAACAGCCCGATCATGCCGGGCGTGGAGATGCGCGACATCCGCGCCACCTTCCCGATGTACCAGACGCCGTTCCACGGCGCGGCCCTGGCCTCGAGCGGCATCACCTCGATCAGCGATCTCGATGGCAAGACGGTCGGCAACGGGCCGCGCGGCGGCACCTGCGGCACCTACTGGCCGCTGTTCTACGACGCGCTCGGGGTCGAGACCAACGACCAGTTCGGCGGCGCCTCGGATCAGGCGAGCCAGCTCACCGACCGCCTGATCGATGCGTTCTCGTTCTGCGCCGGGCTGCCGATCGCGGCCTACAGCGAGCTCGAGGCGCAGCAGAGCATCAACTACTATGCCTTCACGCCCGAGGAGCAGGCCATTCTGGTCGAGCAGTTCCCGGTGAGCGCCTTCGAGATCCCGGCCGGCACCTACACGACGCAGACCGAGCCCATGCATTCGGTGGCGATGTGGAACTTCGGCATCGCGCACAAGGACCTGCCGCAGAGCTTCGTCTACGAGGTGATGAAGGTCGTGCTCGATAACCACGACCGGATGATGCAGATCCACCAGGCGGCGGAGGAGACGCTGCCGGAGAACTGGGTGCACAACACCTTCATGCCGTTCCATGCGGGTGCCGTGCAGTACTACAAGGAGAAGGGGTTCGACATTCCGGCCGACCTGATCCCCGAAGAGTATCAGGAGTAGGAGCGAGCGACGGGCGGGGGCGACCCCGCCCGTCTTGTGTTGTTGGTGAGGACGAGCCGGGAGGACGCCCGTGGCCAAGGCCGAACCGCAAGACGAGACGATCCTGGCGCACGGCACGGATGACGAGCCGGCCTCCGGCAACCAGCGGGCGCTGACCGGCTGGAGCGGTCACCTGCTCTTCTGGTTCGGCGTGGCCTACACGCTCTTTCATCTGCTTGTTCTCAATCTCTTCCCGCTCGAGACCTGGACCTTTCGCATCCTGCATGTCGCGGGCGGTCTGATGATCGGCTTCGTGCTGATGACGGTGGCCGTGCCGCGGACCGCCGACCTGCCGTCGACCGGGCGGATGCCCGAGCCGCTGCTGCAGGGTCTGCGGGTGGTCTCGGCGGTGCTCATCGTGCCGGCGTTCCTCGCCATGCTGGCACCCTTCCCGTTGCGCAGCCTCTTCGGCATGGCCGCACCGCCGGCCTGGCTCTACGGCTACGCGGCACCGGCGCTCGCCTACGGCACCATGCTCGCGATGGTCACGGCCTGGCTGGCGCCGGCACGGACCGACCGGGTGGAGGTCGTCGACTGGCTGATGGCGATCGCGGCCGCGGCGATACCCGCCTACATGATCTTCAACCTCGCGGCCCTGCAGTTCCGCATCGGTGTGGCGCCGACACCCGCCGATTTCTGGGTCTCCCTCGCCGGCGTGCTGTTGATCCTCGAGGCGACGCGGCGGCTCGCCGGCCTGGCGCTGGTGGCGATCGCCGCCGTCTTCATCGTCTATGCCTTCGTCGGCCCCTGGCTGCCCGGGTTCCTCGAGCATCGCGGCTACCCGGTGATGCGCTTCTTCGGCTACATGTACACCGACAGCGGCATCCTGGGGCCGACGACCGCGGTGTCGTCGACCTACATCATCCTCTTCATCTGCTTCGCCGCCTTCCTGCAGGCCTCCAAGGTCGGCGACTACTTCGTCAACTTCGCGTTCGCGACGGCCGGCCACGCCCGGGGCGGGCCGGCCAAGGTGGCGATCTTCGCCTCGGGCCTGATGGGGATGATCAACGGCACCTCGGCCGGCAACGTCGTGGCCACCGGCTCCTTGACCATCCCCTTGATGAAGCGGGTCGGCTACCGGGCGCAGAGTGCTGCCGGCATCGAGGCCGCGGCCTCGACCGGCGGGCAGATCATGCCGCCGATCATGGGTGCCGGCGCCTTCATCATGGCCGAGGTGACCGGCATCCGCTACACCGAGATAGCGACCGCGGCGTTGATCCCGGCAATCCTCTACTTCGTCTCCGTCTATTTCATGGTCGATTTCGAGGCGCAGCGCACCGGCATGAAGGGCCTGCCGCGACATCTCTTGCCGCGCTTCGACGTGCTGGTGAAGCAGGCCTATCTCTTCGCTCCGATCCTGATCCTGATCGGTGCCCTCTTCTCGGGCTACTCGGTGATCCGGGCCGGCACGCTGTCGCTCATGGCGGCGATCGTGGTGAGCTGGCTGACGCCGCACTGGCTGGGGCCGATGGGGATCATCCGCGCCCTGAACCTGACCGCGACCATGGCGGTGCAGCTGATCGCGGTCTGTGCCTGCGCCGGCATCATCGTCGGCGTCATTGGCCTCACCGGGGTCGGCCTGCGCTTCTCCTCGATGCTGCTCGCGGTCGCCGACACCAGCCAGTTCCTCGCCCTGCTCTTCGCCATGGGCATCTCGCTGATGCTGGGGATGGGGATGCCGACGACGGCAGCCTATGCGGTGGCCGCCTCGGTCGTCGCGCCCGGGCTGATCCGGCTCGGCATCGAGCCCCTGGTGGCGCATTTCTTCGTCTTCTACTTCGCCGTCATCTCGGCGATCACGCCGCCGGTGGCGCTCGCCGCCTATGCCGGTGCGGCGATCGCGGGCTCCAAGGCGCTGCCGACCTCGGTCACCGCCTTCAAGCTGGGGCTCGCCGCCTTCATCGTGCCGTTCATGTTCTTCTACAGCCCGGCCCTCCTGATGCTCGGCAGCTGGCTCTCGATCATCCACTATACCGCGACCGCCTGTGTCGGCGTCTTCCTCCTCTCCGCCGCCGTGCAGGGCTGGTTCTTCGGCCGCACCAACATCCTGCTCCGGCTGGTGCTGGGCGTTGCGGCGCTCTTGATGATCTCCGGCGGCCTGATCACCGATCTCGTGGGCATCGGGCTCGGCCTCGCGGTTTTCGCCTGGCAGCGCAAGATGGCGATCCCGGAGCCCGAGCTGCCGCCGAGCAAGGCAGCGGCGGAGTAGGCGACTGCTGCGTCCGACGCTGATCGTCGTTCTCGTCCTGCTGGTGGTGGCCGGCTGCGCCAGGCGACCACCGGCACCCGCGGTGGTGACGACATGGCCGACCGATCGTGCGACATGCTTCGCCGCCTTGGAGCGCGAGTCGGTCAGCTTCGCGCCCTGGGTCGACGCGCCGGCGGTCGACGTCTGTGCCGTGCCGGCGGCCGTCGTCGTGCAGGCCTCGACCGCCGCGATGACGCCGACCTTGCGCACCAGCTGCCCGATGATGCTGGCCTGGGCGCGCTTCGAGCCCGAGATGCAGGAGCTGGCGCGCCGCCGGCTCGGCAGCGAGATCGCGAAGATCCACCACTACGGCTCCTACAACTGCCGGCGGATGAGCGGCAACCAGCGGCGGATGAGCCTGCACAGCACCGGCCAGGCGCTCGACCTCTCGGGCTTCACGACTGCCAGCGGGCGCTATGTGGGCGTCCAGCAGGGCTGGCGCGGCCGGCGCGACGAGGCGGCCTTCCTGCGCGAGCTGAGCCTCGCCGCCTGCCGGCACTTCAACGTGGTCCTGACTCCCGCCCACGACCGGGCGCATCACGACCACATCCACGTCGACATCGGGCCGTGGCGGTTCTGCGGGGCGTGAGCGGCGAAAAAGCGTGGCAAGCGCGACGGTGATCGCCTATCTGATAACCAAATAGACGACCATTTCGAGGTAGAACTCGTGCTTACCGTAACGCTGGCGCAGGCCAAGGCGCAGTTGAGCGAGCTGTTGAACAAGGTCGAGGCTGGCGAGGAGGTGATCGTCACGCGGCGGGGCAAGCCCGTGGCGCATATTCGGGCAGCCGCGAAAAAGCTGAAGCCGATCCCGCTCGAGGAGTTGGCCGCCTTCCGCGCGCGCATGCCGCAGTTGGAGAAGTCCAGCGTCGAGCTCCTGCTCGAGATGCGGGACGAGGGGCTCTAGGCGATCCCTCCGGCCTTGCTCTATTTCGATACGTCCATTCTGACACCGTTGGTGATGGTGGAGCCGACGAGTGGCGCTGTGGAGGCGTTCACGCGGACCATCGCGACGGAAGAGTGGGCAACAAGTCACTGGACGTCCGTCGAGTTCGCGTCGCTCGCGGCACGGCATGTCCGCATGGGGCACCTTCCGGAGGACCTGGCGCGCGATGCCATTGCCCGCTTCGATCAGACCCTGGCATCGAGCTTCACGCTGCTTCACCCGAGCGCGCCGGACTTCACGTTGGCGAAGCGCTATCTTGGACGGTTCGAGACCGGCTTGCGGGGTGGAGACGCCCTGAATCTCGCGATCGCCGTGAGCAACCGCGCCCGGGTCGTGTACACGCTCGACAAGCGGATGTTGAAGGCTTGCCGCATGCTGGAAATCGAGGGCAAGGCAGGTATCGACTGGCCCGGCTACAACTGACGAGGCTCGGGACCGTGCGCAGCTCCTAGACCAGATCGCTCGTCAGCGCGAAGGCTTCGAGCCTCGGTGCCGGGCCGTCGGTCTTTCGGTTGCGGCACGTCTCGAGCCACTCCTTGGACTGCATCTCCATCAGCCGGCTGACGGTGCGCTGGAACTCGAAGGCGCCGTCACCCTCAGGGTAGAGATCGGCAGCCGGGGCGGCGGCGGCGAGAAACAGCATCACCCGGCTCTCGTAGAGCGCGTCGACCAGGGTCATGAAGCGGCGCGCCTCGTTGCGCCGGTCGGGGGTCAGGAGCGGCACGTCGTCGAGCACGATGCTGTGGAAGCGGCGGCCGAGGGCGAGGTAGTCGGCGGGCCCGAGCGCGTGGCCGCAGAGGTCGTTGAAGCCGAAGCGGGCGACCCCGCCGGCGGCCCGCGGCACCGGCAGCCGCCGGCTGCCCACCTCGAGCTCGATGAACTCGGCCGGCTGGCCGTCGGCCAGGGCCGCGAAGATGCCATCCAGCGCCCGGGTCGCCACGGGGCCCTGCGGGTAGTGGTAGACGGGCAGGTCGCGCAGCCGCTCGAGCCGGTAGTCGACCGGACCGTCGAGCTCGAGCACCTCCAGCCGCTCCTTCAGGAGGTCGATGAAGGGCAGGAAGCGCTGGCGGTTGAGCCCGTCCTCGTAGAGCCGGTCGGGCGGCCAGTTCGAGGTGGCGACGACGACCACGCCGGCGTCGAGCAGGCCCTGGAACAGGCGGCCGAGGATCATCGCGTCGGCGATGTTGACGACGTGGAACTCGTCGAAGCAGAGCAGCCGGGTCTCGCCGGCGATCGCCTGCGCCAGGGTCTGCAGCGGCTCGCCGCGGCCGCCCGCCTGGCGCAGCCGGTGCAGGCGCTGGTGGACCTCGAGCATGAAGGCGTGAAAGTGCACCCGACGCTTCCGGGGCACGTCGACGGCCTCGTAGAAGAGGTCCATGAGCATCGACTTGCCGCGGCCGACGCCGCCGTGGATGTAGAGGCCCCTGGGCCCGGCGGGCGGCGCGCCGGCACCGCTCTTGGCCAGTCGACCGAAGAAGCCGCGCCCCGCATCGGGCGGTGCCGACGGTGCCCGCTCCAGCGCCCGGGCAAGGGCGTCGAGGCGCTCGGCGACCTGCTGCTGGGTGGCATCGAGCCGGAGCTCGCCGGTGTCCAGGCGTGAGCGAAAGCGTTCGAGCGGCATGGTGGCGACCATCGGGAGCGAGAAGGGGGGCAATTTTTCTTCTGCTTGTAGCAGCCGTCACGGTGAACGCCACCGCTCGCGCGCACATCGGCCCGGCCGCCGGGCCGGCAGCGCTCGCGGCGGCATGGCCCATGCAAGAGGGAGTGCGTTCGATGTCATGTGATCGGTCGGTGGTCGCTGCAACCTGCCTGTTCGGTCTCCTGGCCCTTTCGGCCTGCGCCACCTCGGAGAAGATCCAGGCCAGGCAGATCGGCGATGCGGACATGACCTGTGAGAAGATCGTGGCCGAGGATCGAAAGCTCGACGACGCCCAGCGTGAGATTGACGGCAAGCGCGGGGCAACCGGGACCAACGTGGCGGCCGCCATCTTCTGGCTCCCGGGGCTCGCCTATACCTATTACGACGCCGGCCAGGCGGACCAGCTCATCCTGGAGCGCAAGGCCTGGATGGCGCAGCTCCACGACGAAAAGGGCTGCGGCCGACCGAGCTGATCAGTTGCCCGCGGTCCAGCCCGCGAGCACGCGGCCGGTCAGGAGCGAGAGGTAGCCGGCGGCGGCGATGCCGTCCTGGCGGTCGCTGAAGACGTAGAGCACGACGGCGGCGGCGCAGGCCTTGCGCAGCGGCTCCATCGCTGTTGCCGCGAAGGCCGCGGCCTCGCCGTCGACGACCGTGCGGCGGGCCGCGGCCCAGTAGTCGGCGTAGAGCCAGAGCACCGGCAACAAGACGCGGCGCAGCCCCGGATCGACGACCGGCATCCGGCCGGCGTCGAACGGGTAGGACGGTGCCAGGGTGACGATCGGGTAGCCGACGGCGCGACGGAGCGCCGGCTCGAGGTCGTGGGCCAGGTTGTGGTCCTGGACGAGGACGGCGGTGATCGCGGGCTCGGGCTCGAAAATCCCGGCCATGGGCCGGGGCGGGATGACGTAGCAGAATTCCTCGTCGACGAAGGCAGCGGCGATGGCCGCCGCCTCGGCGCGATACGGTGCCGCCGGGGCGGCGGCGGCGTCGGCCGCCAGGAGGGCCGCGAGCAGCGCCGTGCTCAGACCCAGCCGCAGGTTTCGCGCTCGGCGAGCGAGGCGAGGAAGTCCATGTGCGCGTCGTCGTCGTTGAGGCATGGGATGTAGGTGAACTGCTCGCCACCCGCCTCCATGAACGCCTCGCGACCCTCCTGGTTGATCTCCTCCAGGGTCTCGACACAATCGGTCGCGAAGGCCGGCGAGATCACGGCGATCCTCTTCACCCCCTCCTTCGGCAGATGCTCCAGGGTCTCGTCGAGATAGGGCTGCAGCCACTCCTCGGGGCCGAAGCGCGACTGGAAGCAGACCATGACCCGCTCCTTGGGCCAGCCGAGCCGCTCGCGCACCAGCCGCGTCGTCTTGTGGCACATGCAGTGGTAGGGATCGCCGCTCATCAGGAAGCGCTTGGGCACGCCGTGATAGGACATGACGAGCTTCTCGGGCTCCCAGTCGAGCGTCGCCAGGTGGCGCTCGATGCTGGCGGCCAGGAGGTCGATATAGCCCGGCTCGTCGTGATAGGGCGCCATGGTGCGGATCGCCGGCTGCCAGCGCATCTTCATCAGCGCCTCGAACGCCTTGTCGTAGGCGGTGGCGGTCGTGGGGGCGGCGTATTGCGGGTAGAGCGCCATGAAGGCGATGCGGTTGCAGCCCTGCTCGGCCAGCCGCTCGAGCACCGACTGGATCGACGGGTTGCCGTAGCGCATCGCCCAGTCGACGACGATCTCTGGGTGCCGCGCCTGGAGGCGCCGGGCGAGCTTCTCGGCCTGGCTCCGGGTCACGGTCCGAAGCGGGCTCTCGTCGAGCTCCTCGTTCCAGATCGAGCGATAGGCGGCCCCGGAGGTGAACGGGCGCTTCTTCAGGATGATGAGCTGCAGGAGCGGCTGCCACAGCCAGGCGGGATAGTCGATCACCCGCTTGTCGGACAGGAACTCGCCGAGATAGCGGCGCATCGACCAGTAGTCGGTGCCGTCGGGGGTGCCGAGGTTGAGGAGCACCACGCCGACCTTGCGCGCCATCACCTTCGGGTGGTCGGCCGGCAACGGGCCGGTCGCGGTCGAGGCCGCGTAGCGGTCGATGGTCACCAACGCCGGTCGCTCCATCAGCCCGACATCACTCATAGCGCACCCTGCCCTTCACGCCTCGACGACTGTACAGCCGTCCGCTTCCGATCTGCAAATAGGCAGCGGCCCGGTGCGAGCAAGCCGCGTCGATTGTCGCGGCCCGCTTTGCCCGGTATGCTGCCGTCAGCCGACAACCCGGCCGAGCCGGTCCGTCATCGCGTGCGCGAACCGCCGACCGCCAACCGAAAGCGCCATCATGCCGATCGCCCCCAACTCGCTCGCCGCCCGCGACATCGCCTACAATGTCCACCCCTTCACCAATTTCCGCGTCCACGAGCAGCAGGGGCCGCTCGTGATCACCGAAGGCAAGGGCATCTTCGTCAAGGACGACGACGGCAAGGAGTATATCGAGGGCATGGCCGGGTTGTGGTGCGCCAGCCTCGGCTTCAGCAACAAGCGGCTGGTCGAGGCGGCGCGCCGGCAGATGGACCACCTGCCCTACATGCACCAGTTCGCGCATCGCTCGACCGAGCCGGTGATCGAGCTCGCCGAGAAGCTGATCGGCATCGCCCCGGCGCCGCTGCAGAAGGCGTTCTTCGTCAACTCGGGCTCCGAGGCGATCGACACCGCGATCAAGCTCATCTGGTACTACAACAACGGCCGGGGCAAGCCGGAGAAGAAGCGCATCATCGCGAGGCGGCGTGCCTATCACGGCATCACGCTCGCCGCCGGCCACCTCACCGGGCTGCCCTATGCGCGCGCCGGCTTCGATTTGCCGATGAGCGACCGCTTCTTCCACGTCACCACACCTTCCTTCTATCGCGACGGCCTGCCCGAGGAGAGCGAGGCGGCCTTCACCGACCGCCTCGCCCGGGAGGTCGAGACCCTGATTCTCGCCCTCGGTCCGGACACCGTGGCGGCGTTCTTCGCCGAGCCGGTGCAGGGTGCCGGCGGCGTGATCGTCCCGCCCGCCGCCTATTTCCACAAGATCAAGCCGATCTTGAAGAAGTACGACGTTTTGATGGTGGCGGATGAGGTGATCTGCGGCTTCGGCCGCACCGGCAACATGTTCGGCTCGGAGACCTTCGGCATCGCGCCCGACCTGATGACCGTCGCCAAGCAGCTCTCCTCGGCCTACCTGCCGATCGCCGGCGTCCTGATGCGCCAGGAGTTCTACGACGTCTTGGCCGAGCAGACGCAGAAGCTGGGCATGCTCGGCATGGGCTACACCTATGGCGGCCATCCGGTCTCGGCTGCCGTCGCTCTCGAGACCCTGAAGATCTACGAGGAGGAGGGCACGGTCGACCATGTCCGGGCCGTGGCGCCGCGCTTCCAGGAGCGTCTGGCGGCACTCGGCAGCCATCCGCTCGTCGGCGAGGCGCGCGGCATCGGCCTGATCGGGGCGATCGAGATCGTCGCCGACAAGGCGACGAAGGTGCAATACCCCGCTGCCGCCAAGGCCGCCGCCGCCGTCGCCGCCAACTGTCTCCCGCACGGGCTGATCCTGCGGCCGCTGCCCGGCGACGTGGTCGGCATCTGCCCGCCCCTGATCATCAGCGAGGCGGAGATCGAGGTGCTCTTCGATCGCCTGGGCCGGGCCCTCGACGACACGTTGCCGGCCATGCAGAAGGCGGCGTGAGGCGGCGGGTGCTGCAGAGCGATCGGGCTGCAGCCGGGCGATGAAGCCGCATCCCTGGCTGCAGCCGCTCTATCGCCGCGTGCTCGTCACCCTCTTCTGCATCGCCTGGACGGCGTGGGAGGGGTATTACGACATGGGCTCGATCTGGTTCCTCCTGATGCTCGGCATCAGCGCCTGGGCGATCTGGGATTTCTTCCTCTCGGGCAACTATGCCCAGGCGATCGAGGGCGGCGAGGGCGGTGGCTGAGGCCGGCCGGCGGCGGTCGGTGCCACGGCGCTGGCCGCCGGGGATCCTGGCGATCGTGCTGCTCGGCCTCGTGGACGTCGTTCAGGCGCGCGATCTGCACGTCGAGTGGGAGGACCGTTGTGCCGAGTGTCACGGGCATGCCGGTGCTTTCGCCCGCGAGCGGCTGGCCGTGCACGACGGGGTGTTGACCTCGGATCACTGGGGTAGCGACGTGGCGCGCTTTCTCGCCCATCACCACACCACCCCGGCGACGCTCGCGCCGCTGGTCGCCATGCTCACCGAGCAGGCGACCACCCCGCCGCTCTTTGCCGAGCATTGCGCCGGCTGTCACGGGACGGCCGCCGAGCTCGTGCGCAGCGACGTCGTGCGGCGCAATGGTCGGCTGGTCGGCGCCGCCAGCGGCAGGCCGCTCGAGCTGTTCCTGCGGCGCCACGGCGGGCTGGAGCCGGACGAGCAGGCGTTGGTGCTGCAGCGGCTGGATCGCCTCCACGCCGAGACCGGCGGCGATTGACCCTCTGCGGGCGCGCCGCAGGTCGACCGGCTCAACCGCCGGCGTCGGCAGCGGCGAGTGCGGCCAGGGCCTCGGCGAAGCCCGTGCGGCAGACGAAGCCGAGCCGCTCGGCTGCCCGGCTGGCGTCGTAGACCCGGTCGATCGAGGCGAACATCGTCCAGCCGCGGCGCTCGTAGATGGCCGGGTAGGCCGGGAAATAGCGGGCCACCACGGCGGGTGCGTCGGCGACGAGCGCGGCCGTGTCGTCACGGCTGAAGGGCGTGGGTGCCGAGACGATGAGGGTGTCGAAGCCGAGGCTCGGGGCGCGATCCAGCGCGGCGAGGTGGGCCGTGGCCGCATCCTCGACGGCGAGGCGGCGGAACAGCAGCTCGTTGGTCTTGGTGTTGGCGTCCGACTGCGGGATCAGGTGCGCCATGTCGTCGGTCTCGGGAAAGAAGCGGGCCGTGCGCAGGATCACCAGCGGCAGGCCGTGCAGCTCGTGATGCAGGCGGCAGAGATGCTCGGCCGCGAGCTTGGTCACGCCATAGATGTTCCGCGGCCTGAGCCCGGTCATCGCCTCGGTGATCCATGCCGCCCGGGTCGCCCCGCCGTCGCGTCCGGCGCGGATCGCGGCCGAGATCATCAGGGACGTGGTCGAGGTGAAGACGAAGCGATCGACCAGGGAGCCGGGCGACGTCGCCGCCTCGAGCAGGTTCAGGGTTCCCTGGACGTTGACAGCGACGAAGTCGCTGGCCGGGCGGATCGCCACGTGCGGCTTGTGCAAGGTGGCGGCGTGGATGACGGCCTCGATCGCGAACTCGGCGACCACCCTCTTGACCAGAAGGGGGTCCGTGATCGAGCCCACGACCTGCGTCATCGGCGATTCCGCGAGGTCGAGGCCGACCACCTCGTGGCCGGCGGCCCGGAGCTGCGGCACCAGCGTCTGCCCCAGCCAGCCGGACGAGCCGGTCACGAGCACGCGCATCGGCCGCGGCCGTCGCTAGGCCTGCCGGAGACAGGCCACCGTCGGGGCGTCCGGGCCGGCGTCCCGCATCACCAGCTCGCTCGCGGTGGCCCGGAAGATCTCGGCGTTGCCGTCGCCCGCCCGGTCGGCGAAGAACGCGGCGGCGCTCTGCATCAGGGACGAGAGTCCACCCTGACTGCCGTCGGCGTTGGTCATCTCGACGTCCGTGTTGGCCGTGATCAGTCGATCGCCCTCGACCCGCCAGTCGCCGGTCACGCGCATCAGCATGTCCGTGGCCCCGGGCATGGTCTCGGTCATCGGCAGGAGCGCCTCGCTCGACATGGTGCCATCGGCAGCCAGCACCAGGGTCGTCGTGACGGCGGGCTGGTCCGGATAGGGGTTGAGCTCGCGGCAGGCCCAGCCGCCGACCAGCTCGGCACTCGAGACCGTGGTGACCTCCTTGGCGATGGTCACCGGCGGCCGCCCCTCGGTCATGCCGAGAGGGTCGAGATCACCGACATCGCAGGCGGTGAGGAGGGCCGTGGACGCGATCAGGGCGGTGGCGAGAACGTTGCGCATGAGGACTCCCGGAGGTCGAGGAAACACGGTTCTCCACCGCGTCGGTGCATCGCGCAAGCCTCAAGCCGACCAGGCTGGTTGTTCAGGCCGCCTTGAGACGCTCGCGCCGATGCGGCTCGGCGTAGTCGATCAACGGGCCCAGCGGCACCACGCCGGTCGGGTTGATCGTCTCATGGCTGCCGTAATAGTGGTGCTTGATGTGGTGGAAGCTCACGGTCTCGGCGATGCCCGGGTGCTGGTAGAGCTCGCGGGTGTAGGCCCAGAGCGCCGGGTAGTCGACGAGCCGCCTGAGGTTGCACTTGAAGTGGCCGACATAGACCGGATCGAAGCGGATCAGCGTCGTGAACAGGCGCCAGTCGGCCTCGGTGATGCGGTCGCCGGCGAGATAGCGCTGCCGCGACAGCCGGTCCTCCAGCCAGTCGAGACTGGAGAACAGCTCGGACACGGCCTCCTCGTAGGCGTCCTGGGTCGTGGCGAAGCCCGCCTTGTAGACCCCGTTGTTGACCGTGTCGTAGACCCGCGCGTTGACCGCGTCGATCTCCGCCCTGAGCGCCTTCGGATAGTAGTCGCCAGGCTTCGCCCCGACCCCGTCGAAGGCCGAATTGAACATCCGGATGATCTCCGACGACTCGTTCGAGGCGACGGTCTCCCGCCGCTTGTCCCAGAGCACCGGCACGGTCACCCGGCCGCTATAGTCGGACTTCGCCTTCGTATAGAGCGCGTGCAGGTGATCGAGCCCGTAGAGCCGGTCGCCGGTCGCCGCCTCGTCCGTCGCGAACGTCCAGCCCTCCTCGGCCATGTGCCAATGCACCACCGAGACGTCGATCATCCCCTCGAGCCCCTTCAGGCGGCGGAAGATCAGAGTCCGGTGCGCCCAGGGACAGGCCAGCGAGACGTAGAGGTGATAGCGCCCGGGGGCCGCCTCGAACCCCCCCGAGCCCGAGGGCCCGGGGCTGCCGTCGGCGGTCACCCAGTTGCGGAACAGCGCCGCCGACCGCTCGAAGCGGCCGCCCGTCTTCTTCGTGTCGTACCACTGGTCTTGCCACTTGCCGTCGACGAGCAGTCCCATCGGTCGTCTCCCTTCTGCGTGGCGCTTGCCCGGCGCCGCTGCCTCAGCCCTTCAGCTTCTTCGCGATCTCGGCCACATGGCGTCCCTGGAAGCGGGCCATGCCGAGCTCCTGCTCCGAAGGCTGCCGGCTGCCGTCGCCGCCGGCGATGGTCGAGGCCCCATAGGGCGAGCCGCCCTTGATCTCGTCGATGCCCGTCTGCGCGGTGCAGGAATAGGGCAGGCCGACGATCACGAGGCCGTGATGCAGGAGCGTGATGTGGGTGGCGAGGATCGTGCTCTCCTGCCCGCCGTGCTGCGTGGCCGAGCTGGTGAACACGCTGCCGACCTTGCCGACCAGCGCGCCCTTGGCCCAGAGCCCGCCGGTCTGGTCCCAGAAGTTGCGCATCTGTGCGGTCATGTTGCCGAAGCGGGTCGGCGTGCCGACGATGATGGCATCGTAGTCGGCGAGCTCGGCCGGCGCCGCCACGGGTGCCTCCTGGTCGAGCTTGGCGCCCGCCTTCTCCGCCACCTCGCGCGGCATCAGCTCGGGCACGCGCTTGATCGCCACCTCGACACCCTCGACGGCACGGGCGCCCTCTGCCACGGCCTTGGCCATGGTCTCGATATGGCCGTACATGCTGTAGTACAAGACGAGAACCCTGGTCATGTGGCACGTCTCCGCTGCTGGTGGTGAAAGCCCACCGCCTTTTATATGGCGCAGGGCGGCGTCGCGGCAGGCCCGGTCGGCGGAGGCTGCGTTTCCCGTGGCGCAACGATGGATGGCGCGAACCGATCCCGCGACGGCGGGACTCCTCGCGCCTCGCGCTGATGCCGGCATCGGCCAGGGCGACGATCGTGCTCGCCACGCGCCTGCCGTTGCAGTCGCAATCGCTGGACACGGTCGCCGGCCGACTGCCGTCGACGCGCCCTGCCGGTCGCACGGGGTGCCGCCGACCGGGATCAGGGCATTGCGGTGCTAGGCCAGGCCGCGGCCGGCGACGCGCTCGAGCCCGTGCCGGCGCGCGCGGCGAAGCGGGGGCCCGGCGCCGGTGGTGCCGCCGCCCGCCTGCGGTTGCGGCGCTCCAGCCGCGACGGCGGCGCCTGCTCCGGCGCGCGCGCCAGGGTCAGCGGGATCTTGATGGTGAATACCGAGCCCCGGCCGGGCTTCGAGCGGATTTCGACAGAGCCCCCGATCTTGCCGATGTTGGTGCGCACGACGTCCAGGCCGACGCCGCGACCGGAGACCGCGGTCACGGTGCCGGCGGTCGAGAAGCCCGGCCGAAAGACGAAGTGCTGGAGGTCCGCCGCCGCCATCCCGGCAAGGTCGGCCGCGGCGACCAGCCCGCGTGCCACGGCCTGCTCGGCGATCCGTTCGGTGTCGAGGCCGCGCCCGTCGTCGGCGACCTGGATGGCGACGTGATCGCCGCGGTAGAGGGCCCTCAGGGTGATCGTTCCCGCCTCCGGCTTGCCGAGGCGCCGCCGCTCGTCCGGTGGCTCCAGGCCGTGATCGGCCGCATTGCGCACCATGTGGGTCAGTGGGTCGCTGATCAGCTCCAGGACCCGGCGGTCGAGCTCGGTCTCGGCGCCGTGCAGCTCGAGCTCGATCGGCTTGCCGAGCTCGATCGCCAGATCGCGGACCAGTCGCGGCAGCTTGCTCCAGGCCGTGCCGATCGCCTGCATCCGGGTCTTCATCACGCCTTCCTGCAGCGCACCGGTGATCCGGCTCAGCCGCCGCAGCGGCGCCTCGAGCGCCGGGTCGGCACCCTGCCGCACCGTCTGGAGCAGCTCGTTGCGGGTCAGCGCCAGCTCGCCGACCAGCGTCACGAGCTGCTCGAGGAGGTCGACGGGCACCCTGAGCGTCGGCGTCGCCAGGGCAGCAGCCAGGGCGGCACGGGTCGCCGCGGCCGGGTTGGCGGTCGTGGGCGCGGCACCCGGCGCTTCGTCCTGCGCGGCATCCCGGGCGGCGGCGGTGGCGAGGGCGGCGAGGAGCTCGCGGTCGTCGCCGGTCGGCTCCAACGGTTTTCGGGCCAGGGCGTCGAGAAGCTCCTTGATCCGGTCGAGGGCGCGCAGGATCGGCGTGATCACGGCCGGAGTGGCGGCCAGCTCGCGGTCGCGCAGCCGTCCGAGCACGTTCTCGGTGGCGTGCGCCACGGCCTCGAGCCGGGCGAGGCCGAGAAAGCCGCAGGTGCCCTTGATCGTGTGGACCAGACGAAAGATGCCGGCGAGCAGCTCGGGATCGTCCGGGTTGCGCTCCAGCCGCACGAGCTCCGCATCGAGCAGGGTCATGCTTTCGCTGCACTCGGAGAGGAACTCGCGCAACAGATCGTCCATCGTGCCATCCTGCGTGGCGAGGTCGACAAGCTCGCCGGGACGGCCCGGCGCCGGCTGCTGGCAGCAATGACAGATACGCCTTAATTTACCCTGAAGAGGTCGGGCAGCGGCAGGCGGGAACGTCGATGCGCATGGAGCCGGGAGATTTCGAGCCGGGCGTGGTGGTTCGCCATCCTGGCCGCCCCGACTGGGGCATCGGCCGGGTGCAATCGGCGATCGGCCATCGGGTCACGGTCGGGTTCGAGGAGGCCGGCAAGATCACGGTCGACACCCGGCACGTGACGCTCGAGATCGTCCGCGAGACGCCGTCCGCGCGGCATCGCTGACCCGGCGTCAGTCGTTCGCGGCGACGAACCGGCGCAGGTCCGGTGCCACCCGCTCGGCGAAGAGCGGGCCGGTGAAGAGCGCGTAGTGCGCGGCGTCGGCGATCGTCAGGGCGCTCGAGCCCGGACCGCCGAGCGCCTGCGCCGCGTGCCCGGCGCCCGCGCCCACGAGCTCGTCGCGCGCGGCCTCGATGGTGAGGATCGGGAGACGGGCCAGGCCGTCGGCGGGGATCGTCCGTCCGCCGACGGCGAGGCCGGCCGCCGAGAGTGCCGGCCGACGCACCAGTTGGTCGACGGTCTGGGTGAAGAGCTCCGCCGGCACGTCGGCGACGCGGTGCAGATCGCCGTGCAGGCGGTCGTAGAGGCCGGGGGCGCCGTTCACCAGCTCGGCCCAGAAGCCGGCCTGGGTCTCGAAGTAGGTGCCGGGATTGGTCATGAAGAGGGCGGTGAGCTGTAGCAGGCCCGGATAGACCCGGCGGCCGGCGCCCGGGTAGCGGTCCGGCACCACCGAGATCAGCGCCGTCTCCAGCCGGGCACCACCGAGGCCTGCCAGCAGCCAGTCGGTGGCCGACGGCGTGCGGCTGGGTCCGATCGGCGCTCCGAGGAGGCTGAGCGAGCGCGGCGCGGCGAAGCGGTCGGCGGCGGGCTGGGGCCGCGCCCCCGCCCCCCCCGGGGCCGCCCCCGCCGGCG
>CAYWSB010000038.1:35486-38224 GCA_964460465.1 uncultured Geminicoccaceae bacterium
CGCGGCGCCGGCGGCGATCATGGCCACCAGCGCCGCCGGCAGGCGGGGCAGCAATCGCTTGGCGGCAAGCAGCAGGATGTATGTGCCGCCGCCGCCAGCGTGACCGCACCGGACTGCGAGATGCCGACGAGGTGCGCCGGGGCATCGATCCGCGCCATGGCCGCCAGGACCAGGGCGAGCTGCTCCTCCAGGCCGAAATCGCCGCAGGCGACGGGCACGTGGCGGGCATCCGCCCAGTCGAGGAAGTAGACCTCACCGAGCGGCAGGAGGGCCGCCGCGAGCTCGCCGAGCACCGCACCGGCATAGCCGGAGTAGGGGGCGACGACGAGGATCGGCGGCCCGCTCTTCGCAGCCCGCAGGCGGACGAGGCGGAAGAACGGCCCCTCCTCGATCGTCACGGACCGCATGACGCCCGGATGGTCGCGGGCGACCGCCGCCTCGATCGGCACCCGATCGCCGTCGGCCGCCTGCAGGGTGCGCTCGATCAGGGTGTGGTGGGCGGCGAGGACGCGCTGCCAGAGCGGCAGCTCGGCACCGAGCCTGAGGCCGGCGAGCCAGGGGTCGAGCAGCCGCCGCTGCCAGTCGACGAGGGTGTAGAGCACGTGGGTCGCTAGCCCCGCCGCCGTCCGGTCGGCACGTCCTCAGCCGCCGACCATGGCGGCGAGCCGGCCTTCGATGGCCGCCAGCGCCGCCGCCGCTGCCGTCCCGTCCGGGCCGCCGCCCTGGGCGAAATCGGCACGGCCGCCGCCGCCCTTGCCGCCGACCGCGGCGACGCCGCTCTTGACCAGCTCGACCGCGTCGATGCGGCCGCCGAGGTCGTCGCTGACGCTGACCACGACCGCGGCCTTGCCGTCGTTGACCGCGACCAGCGCCACCACCGCGTGGTCCTGGCCGGACTTGATGCTGTCGGCGGCGGTGCGCAGCTCCTTGGCCGGGACGCCCTCGAGCTGCCTTGCTGTGAAGGTGATGTTGCCGATCCGCTTAGCCGCCGTCTCGGCCGCCCCGCCGGCGGCGAGTCGGCGGCGCAGCTCGGCCACCTCCTGCTCGAGCCGACGCTTCTCGGCCAGCAGGTCCTGGACCCGCTGCGGCAGCTCGGCGGGGACGGTCTTGAGCGTCGCTGCCGCCGTCTCGAGCCAGCGCTCCTCCGCCTCGACATGGGCGAGCGCCGCCGCCCCGGTCAGCGCCTCGACGCGCCGCACCCCGGCCGCCACGGCCCCTTCGCCGACCAGCTTGACCAGGGCGATGTCGCCGGTGCGCGTGGTGTGGGTGCCGCCGCAGAGCTCCATCGAGTAGGTCTTGCCGTCGGCTTCCCGGCCCATGGTGACGACGCGGACCTCGTCGCCGTATTTCTCGCCGAAGAGGGCCATGGCACCCAGGCCGATGGCCTCGTCACGTGCCATGACGCGAACCTCGACCGGGCCATTCTGCTGGACGAAGCGGTTGACCTCGCGCTCGACCGTCTGCAGGTCCTCGGCGGTCATCGCGCGCGGCTGGCTGAAGTCGAAGCGCAGCCGGTCGGGGGCGACGAGCGAGCCCTTCTGGGCCACGTGGTCGCCGAGCCGGTGGCGCAGCGCCGCGTGCAGCAGGTGGGTCGCCGAGTGCGCCCGGCGCAGGCGATCGCGGCGGTCGGCGTCGACCTGCAGGGTGACCGTGTCGCCGATGGCGAGGCGGCCCTTCTCGAGCCGGACGTGGTGCACCCAGAGGTCGCCCAGCCGCTTGGTGGTGTCGGTGACGGTGGCCTCCAGCTCGTGGCCGAGGAGCCAGCCGTTGTCGCCCAGCTGACCGCCCGATTCGGCGTAGAACGGGGTCTGGTTGGTGACCACCTCGACCTCCGGGCCGGGCTCGAGGTCGGGGCCGGCCACGACCGCCTCGACCGGCGCGCCGTCGACCACCAGGGCCACGACCCGGGCATCGGCCATGGTCGTCGCATAGCCGAGGAACTCGGTCTTGCCGTGCCGCTCGAGCAGCTCGAACCACAAGGGGGCGGTGGCCTCCGCACCGGAGCCTTTCCAGTGCCGGCGGGCCTCCTCGCGCTGGCGCTCCATGGCGGCCTCGAAGCCGGCCTTGTCGACGCTGCGGCCGCTGGCGCGGAGGGCGTCCTCGGTGAGGTCGAGCGGGAAGCCGTAGGTGTCGTAGAGCTTGAACGCGGTCTCGCCGGGCAGTGCCGCGTCGGCCGAAAGGTCGGCCACCGCCTCGTCGAGCAGCTTGAGGCCGCGCTCGAGGGTCCGGCGGAAGTTCGTCTCCTCGAGCTTCAGCCATTCGATGATCGAGGCCTCCGCGCGCACGAGCTCGGGGAACGCGCGGCCCATCTCCTCGATCAGCACGGGTGCGAGGCGGTGCAGCAGCGGCTCGCCCGCACCCAGCAGATGGGCGTGGCGCATGCCGCGGCGCATGATGCGGCGGAGCACGTAGCCGCGGCCGTCGTTCTGCGGGGTGACGCCGTCGGCGATCAGGAAGGCCGAGGCGCGGAGATGGTCGGCGATGACCTTGTGCGAGGCGCGGGTCGGGCCGGCCGCGGGCGTGCCGGTTAGCTCGACCGAGTGGGCGATGATCTTCTGGAAGAGGTCGATGTCGTAGTTGTCGTGGTGGCCCTGCAGCACGGCGGCGATGCGCTCGAGCCCCATGCCGGTGTCGATCGAGGGCTTGGGCAGGCTGATCCGGGTCTGGGGATCGACCTGCTCGTACTGCATGAAGACGAGGTTCCAGATCTCGATGAACCGGTCGCCGTCCTCGTCGGG
>CAYWSB010000039.1:0-38086 GCA_964460465.1 uncultured Geminicoccaceae bacterium
GGCGCCGCGGCGACGGCCGTCCCGGGGGCCTCGCCCCCCGCCGCCGGCGGCGGGGCCTCGCTCGGCGGCGCCGCGGGCTCGGCCGGCGCCGCGATCGACACGCGCCGGGCGGTGACCCGCCCGAGCGCCGCGACGATCTCGGCGTCGCCCGGGCTCAGCAGCGCCGCCCGCTCGAGATCCTCGACCGCCAGGTCGAGCAGGCCGAGCTCGGCATAGACCTCGCCACGCCGCTGGTAGGCCAGGTGATGGTCGGGCTCCAGCTCCGTCGCCAGCGTGAGATCGGCCAGCGCGGCGTCGTAGGCCCCGGAGGCGAAGCTCAGCTCGCCACGCCGGACATGCGCCACGCGCAGGTTGCGGATCGTCGTGGCGTCGCCGGGGCGCAGCGCCAGGGCCTGGCTGTAGTCGGCGATCGCCGGATCGAACTCACCCGCCTCGCCGTGTGCCACGCCGCGATTGTTGTAGGTGATGGCGAGCGCCTCGCCGACCAGCTCGCCCGAGCGGATGGCGTCGGTGTAGTGGGCGACAGCGGCGGCGTAGTCGCCCTGCCGGAAGGCCTCGTTGCCGAGCCGCACGTCGGCGAGGCCCTGCGCCCAGGCGCCGCTGCCGGCAGCAGCGAGCAGCAGCCACACCGCGCCGAGAGCCGTCAATAGCCGCATTCGCGGTCCTCCCCATGCTCGTCCGTCCACGCTCCTGGGATCGAGGCTTAGCACCGCTGCCGGTCGACGTCAGCCGCTGCGGCGGTCTTTTTCGCGCGAAAGCCGCTCGCGCAGCCGCCTGGCGGCGCCCTCGAGGGTCCGCTGCGGCGGCCGCGACAAGCCGAGCCCGCCGGCCGGCACGTCCTCGGTCACGACACTGCCGGCACCGGTCATCGCCCCGTCGCCGATGCTGACCGGCGCCACGAAGGCCGTGTTCGAGCCCACGAACGCCCCGGCACCGATCACCGTCCGGTGCTTCATGAAGCCGTCGTAGTTGCAGGTGATCGTGCCCGCACCGATGTTGGCACCGGCGCCGACCTCGCAATCGCCGAGATAGGTGAGATGGCTCGCCTTCGCACCGGCGCCCAGCGTCGTGCTCTTGATCTCGACGAAGTTGCCCACCTTGGCCCGTGCCTCGATCACCGCGCCCGGGCGCAGCCGGGCGAACGGGCCGATCTCGGCGCCCGGGCCGATGACCGCGCCGGTGAGATGCGAATGCGCGCGGATCACGGCGTTGCGGCCGATCCGGACCTGCGGGCCGAAGACGACGAAGGGCTCGATCACGGCACCCGGCTCGATCGCCGTGTCGGCCGCGAGGAACACGGTCTCCGGCGCCTGGAGGGTCACCCCGGCGTCCATCAGCGCCTGCCGGCCGCGCGCCTGGAAATGCGCGGCGACCAGGGCCAGCTGCGCCTGGGTGTTCACGCCCTGGCCCTCGATCCAGGCGCCCTCGACCGCGCGGCAGGGCCAACCCTGCCGGTTGGCGATCTCGACCGTGTCGGTGAGGTAGTACTCGCCGCTGCCCGGCTGCTGCGGCAGCGCGCCGAGCAGCGCGGCGACCCGGTCGGCCGCCAGGGCCATCACCCCGGCGTTGCAGAGCCCCTCGGCGCGGCGCGCTGCGTCGCAGTGCTGGTGCTCGACGATCGCCGCCAGGCGACCGTCGGCTCCGATCGCGAGCCGGCCGTAGCCGGTCGGATCCGGCGGCCGCATGCCGAGCACGGCCACGGCGGCGGAAGCGGCCGCGCGCCCCTCCAGGAGTGCCATGAGCGTGGCTCCGGTCAAAAGCGGCGTATCGCCGTAGAGGACCAGCACCGTGCCCGCGGCCGGCAGGGCCGGCTGGGCCACCTGGAGGGCGTGGCCGGTGCCGAGCGGCGGGTCCTGCACGACGATGGCCGCGGCCGGTGCCTGCCGGCGCACCTCGGCGGCGACCGCTTCCATGCCGGCACCCAGCACCACGACGATCCGCGCCGGCGCCAGCGCCAGGGCCGTCCGCAGCACGTGGCCGATCAGGCTGAGGCCGGCCATCTCGTGCAGGACCTTCGGCCGGTCGTTCTTCATCCGGGTGCCGCGGCCGGCGGCCAGCACCACGACGCTCAAAGGATCGCGCTCGGCCATCCTCGTCTCCACGCTGGTGGGGGTCGGCCGCTCGCGGGCCGACGGTTCAGCTCTGCGGTGCCGGGCGCGCAGGGAACGCTCGACGGCAGGCCCCGACCTATCCAAGATGGCGCCGGCTCACAACCGGGACGGTTATCCCTGATGGCCTTGCGCGCCGTGGTGTTCGACCTCGACGGGACGCTCGTCGACACGCTGCCCGATCTGCATGCGGCCGTGGCCGCGCTCCTCGCCGAGCGCGGCCTGCCGGTGCCGACGGCCGAGGCGGTCCGGCGGATGATCGGCGACGGTGCGCGAAAGCTCGTCGAGCGCTCGCTCGCCTGGAGTGGCGCAGCGCTCGACGAGGCCGCGATCGAGGCGGCGCAGGCGCGGTTCCTCGCCATCTACAATGCCGCCCCGTGCCGGGACAGCCGGGTGTTCGACCATGCCGAGACCGCGCTCGACGCCCTCGAGGCGGCGGGCCTGGCGCTGGGGATCTGCACCAACAAGCCGCAGCGTCCCACGGACGCGATCCTGGCGCGGCTGGGCCTCGAGGCGCGCTTTCGGGCGGTGGTGGGCGGCGACGCGGTGATCCGCCGCAAGCCCCATCCGGACCATCTCCACGCCGTCCTCGAGCGGCTGGGCGCAAGGCCGGACCATGCCGTCATGGTCGGCGACAGCCGCAACGATCTGCTGGCCGCGAGGGGGTGCGGGATGCGCTGCATTCTCGTGGATTTCGGCTACAGCGCCGATCCGGTCGCGACCCTGGGCGCCGACCGGGTGATCGGCGACCTCGCCGTGCTGCCCGCGATCCTGCGGTCGTGGGCAGAGCCTTGAGGGACGGCCCGGATCAGGGGCGCGGTCGGCCGATGTCGCACGCTTGACAGGGTGATGGCCACGACTTATCCGGCTCGCTGGTGATCGGGGCGCGTAGCTCAGCGGGAGAGCACTGCCTTCACACGGCAGGGGTCACAGGTTCAATCCCTGTCGCGCCCACCACCGCATCCACCGCCACTCTACGGTCGTGATCCTTAACATCGGGTCAACGTCGCGGCCCGCCCGCTCAGCCGGCCTCGAACAGGGCCGTGGTGATGTAGCGCTCGGCGAACGACGGGATGATCACGACGATCGTCCGGCCGGCCATCTCGGGCCGGGCGCCGACCTCGAGCGCCGCCGCGAGCGCCGCCCCGGAGGAGATGCCGCCCGGAATGCCCTCCGTCCGCGCCAGCCGGCGGGCCGTGGCGAAGGCCGTCTCGTTGGCGATCTTGATCACCTCGTCGACCAGCTCGAGATCGAGATTGTCCGGCACGAAGCCGGCGCCGATGCCCTGGATCAGGTGCGCCGCCGGGGCGCCGCCCGAGAGCACCGGGCTAGCCTCCGGCTCGACCGCGACGAAGCGCAGCCCGGGCTTGCGCTCCTTGAGCGCCCGGCCACAACCGCTGATGGTGCCGCCGGTGCCCACCCCGGCGACGATGACGTCGACCGCCCCGCCGGTGTCGCGCCAGATCTCCTCGGCGGTGGTGCGGCGATGGATCGCCGGGTTGGCCGGGTTGGCGAACTGGCCGGGCATCACCGCGCCGGGGATCTCGGCCAGCAGCTCGTCGGCGCGCTCGATCGCCCCCTTCATGCCCCGCTCGCGCGGCGTGAGCTCGATTTCGGCACCGAGAAAGCGGAGCATCTTGCGTCGCTCGATCGACATCGATTCGGGCATGGTGAGGATCAGCCGGTAGCCGCGGGCCGCGGCCACGAAGGCCAGGGCGATGCCGGTATTGCCGGAGGTGGGCTCGACGATGGTGCCGCCGGGCCGCAGCCTGCCCTCCTGCTCGAGGGCGGTGATCATCGCCACGCCGATGCGGTCCTTCACGCTCGCCAGCGGGTTGAAGAACTCGAGCTTCAGCAGGACATCGGCGGCGATCGCCTCCTCGGCCAGGAGCCGGCGAATGCGCACCAGCGGCGTGTTGCCGATGGTCTCGGCGATGCTGTCGTAGATGCGCCCGCGGCCGGGTTGATCGAAGAGCGGCGGCTCGGGGGCCGGATGGTCTGGCATGACGGTCCTGGCGACGACGATGGCGGGGTTGGCGGCGGCACCTGCCGTTGCCGAGGCGGTGCACGATACCAGGGACACTAGGCGAGTGCCTCGCGTTGCGCTAGCTCGGGGGTCTTCGATCGACAAGGATGCGCCAGCTTGAATCTGCCTGACATTCCCTCGCCCTGCATCGGTGTGTGCCGCCTGGATCCGGACACCCGGCGCTGCAGCGGCTGCCTGCGCAGCGCCGCCGAGATCGCGGCGTGGCCGGGCGCGACGCCGGCCGAGCGCCTGGCCATCGTGCAGCTTCTGCGCGAGCGGCGGCGTGCCCTCGGCATCACCAGCCCGGCCGACAGCCGCCCCAGGCGGCGGTTGGCAGGGCCGACCCGGCAGGGCGGCAGGGTGGCCCGATGAGCGAGGTGATGCGGTCGCTGCTCGCGGAGCGGCACGTGCTGCTGGCGGATGGCGGGATGGGCACCGGTCTGTTCCGCCGCGGCCTCTCGACCGGCGACAGCCCCGAGCTCTGGAACGTCGAGCAGCCGGAGCGGGTGCTCGACCTGCACAAGGAGTTCGTCGCGTCCGGATCGGACATCATCCTGACCAACAGCTTCGGCGCCAATGCCTTCCGGCTGAAGCTGCATGGCGCCGAGGCTCGGGTCGCGGAGCTCAACGAGGCGGCGGCAAAGGTGGCCCGCGTGGCGGCGGACGCGGCGGCGCGGCCGATCGTCGTGGCGGGGTCGATCGGGCCCACCGGCGAGATTCTGGCGCCGGTCGGCCGGCTCGAGCCGGCAGCAGCACGGGAAGCCTTCAGGGAACAGGCCGCGGCGTTGGCCGAAGGTGGCGTGGACGTGCTCTGGGTCGAGACCATGTCCTCGGCCGAGGAGCTCGAGGCCGCGGTCGAGGCGGCGAGCAGCCTCGGCCTGCCGGTCTGTGCGACCATGAGCTTCGATACGAACGGCCGCACCATGATGGGGCTGACGCCCGATGCGGCGCTGGCCCTCGCGCATCGCTTGGTCCCGCCACTCGCCGGCTTCGGGGCGAATTGCGGGATCGGGCCGGCGCAGCTGGTGGCGACGCTCCTGGACTTCAGTCGCTTGGCGCGGCCGGGCGAGGCGATCATCGCCAAGGCGAACTGCGGGATTCCCGAGTATCGTGAAGGGGCGATCCACTACACCGGCACCCCGGCGATCATGGCGAGCTACGCCATCCTCGCCCGCGACGCCGGGGCCCGGATCATCGGCGGCTGCTGCGGCACCGAGGGCCGCCACATCGCCGCCATGCGTCGGGCCCTGGCGGCGGCAGCGCCGGGTCCGATCCCGGACCGCGCCCAAATCGAGGCGCTGCTCGGTCCGGTCGCTGCCACCGACACCCGCCCCGCGGCGGCGAGCCCGGGTCGCGGCGCCAGGCGGCGCAGCCGCGACCGCGGCAAGGCGTGACCCAGCCGCCCGACGGCCGCCATGTCCCCAAGCCGTGTTGGCACCTGCCGCAACCCGGCATGTCCCCGAATCGTGTTGGCCGTCGGGCCTTAACCGTTCCTTCATCCGGTTCTGCCACGCTCTGCCGGCATATCGCCTGGGCGGAGGAGCGGGGTGCCGCGAGCAGACCTTGGGCCGGCCGGCGAGCACGGGATCGCCGCAGCCAGCGACCGCGATCACGGCGACGATCCTCGCCTCGGTGCCCTTCTGGGCCTGCTCGACCGGCGGGCCCGGCCGACTGCCTGTCCGCACTGCGGCAGCGGTCGCCTGCAGGGCTGGGGCACGAGCGGCAGCGGCCGACGGCGGTTCGCCTGCCAGGGCTGCAGTCGAACGGTCTCGGCAATGACCGGAACAAGCCTCCTCGGCGTCCATGATCCCGGTCGGCTGCAAGTGCTGGCACGTGCCATGCTCGCTGGCGCCACCGCCGCCTGCCGAACGATGGCAGCCGAGCTCGGTGTGGGCAAGAACACCGTCTGGCGCTGGCGATCCGGAATCATGAACGCGCTCGACGGCCTGCCGGGACCAACTCTCGACCACGTCGTCGCGGCCGACCTCCAGGTCGTCCGCGATTCGCGCAAGGCCTCGCGGGAATGGGTTCGTCACGCGGCCGATCCGGCGACCTCGCCCGCACCCGATCGGCCGCGCTGGATCGACGTCGACCGCGGCCGTCTGCCCGAGCCGTTGCCGCGCGCCAGGTTCCGTATCCCGCTCGTGGCCGTCATCGACGCCCTGGACGGCAAGCGGGCGATGCTCCGGGGCGACCTCAAGCACGGCCTCGCGGGCGAGACGTGGCGGCACCGGGGGCGCGCCACCACCGGCCGCACCCTGGATCGTGGCACCGGCCACGATGCAGCGGCCACCGAGCGGGCGGTCCGCCCGGGTACGGCAGGGCAGCGGTCGATGGCGGTCGACCCGGGCCAGCACGCTGGTCTCGAGCGGCCCGGCGACGCCCTCCGCAGCTTCCTTCTGCCGTTCCGCGGGCCCGCCACGCGGCATCTGCGCGGCTACCTCGCATGGTTCAGCGCGATCCGGTCAACGGCCCCGGCCGCGTCACCAACACGACTTGGGGACATGCGTCATCCGCATCCGAGCATCCCGCCGCCGTAAGCCGTCAGCCGATGCTCTTCGCCGTCTGCCCGAAGAGAATCTTCTTGGCAGCCTCGTCCATCGTGGGTGCCGTCCGGTATTTCGGCCCGAGCGCATAGGCCCGAGCCGTCGCCGGCCGGGCCTCGATCGCCCGGTACCAGCGCTCGAGATGCGGGAAATCCTCGAGCTTCTGCTGCTGCCGCTCGTGACCCACGGTCCAGGGGTAGCAGGCCATGTCCGCGATCGAGTAAACGTCGCCGGCGACGAACGGGCGGTCGGCCAGCCGCTTGTTCAAGACCCCGTACAGCCGGTTGGTCTCGTTGACGTAGCGGTCGATCGCATAGGGCAGCCGCTCCGGCGCATACTGCACGAAATGATGATTCTGCCCGGCCATCGGCCCGAGCCCGCCCATCTGCCAGAAGAGCCACTGCAGCACCTCCACCCGGCCGCGGGTGTCGGCCGGAATGAACCGGCCGGTCTTCTCCGCGAGATAGAGCAGAATGGCGCCGGACTCGAAGACCGAGATCGGCGCGCCGCCGTCGAGGGGCGCCCGATCGACGATGGCCGGCATCCGGTTGTTCGGCGCGATCTTCAAGAACGCGGGGTCGAACTGGTCGCCCTTCCCGATATTGACCGGATGGATGGTGTAGTCGAGGCCGGCCTCCTCCAGGAACATCGTGATCTTGTGGCCGTTCGGCGTCGGCCAGTAGTAGAGATCGATCATCGGGCTCGTGCCTTTCGTTGTTGCTGCCGCGGCGACGACCGGTCAGCCGACCGCCTCGATTTCACCCTCGACCGCCAGCCAACGCAGCTCGGCGGCCTCGATCGCGGCATCGAGCCCCTGCCGCTCGCGCTCGAGCGCGGCGATGTTGACGCCCTTGGCGTAGGTCGCAGGATCGGCGAGCTGCCGCTCGATCGCGCGCTTCGCCTGCTGCAGCCGCTTGAGCTGGTCCTCGATCGCCTTCGCTTCGCGACGCAACGGGGCGAGCTTCTGGCGGCGCTCGCTGCCGGCCGCGGGCCGGGCGGCTCTCGCCTTCGCCGCCGGCTCGTCGGCCGGGTCGCCCGCCAGCAGCTCGCGCCGGTAGGTGTCGAGATCCTCGTCGTAGACGCGGACCCTGCCGTCCCTGACCAGCCAGAGCCGGTCGGCGGTCATCTCCACCAGATGGCGGTCGTGGCTGACCAGCACGACGGCGCCGGGAAAGTCGTTGATCGCCTCGATCAGCGCCTCGCGACTGTCGATATCGAGATGGTTGGACGGCTCGTCGAGGATCAGGAGCTGCGGCTTCCGGACGGCGACCAGCGCCAGGCACAGGCGGGTCTTCTCGCCGCCGGAGAGATGCCCGGCCGCGGTCTCGGCCCGCGCCTGGGTGAGGCCGAAGCCGCCGAGCATGGCCCTCAGCCGCTCCTGCCGCTCGTTCGGCAGGGCACGCTGCAGGTGCTGCACCGGCGTCTCGTCGAGGACGAGATCGTCAGCCTGATGCTGGGCAAAATAGCCGACGCGCAGGCCCGTGCTGCGCCTGAGCTCGCCGCGTGCCGGGCCGAGCTGGCCGGCCAGCAGCTTGGCCAGGGTCGACTTGCCGTTGCCGTTGGCACCCAGGAGCGCCACCCGGTCGTCGGGATCGAGGCGCAGGCTGATCCCCTGCAGCACCGGCGGGCCGCCATAGCCGACCGCGACGTCGTCCAGCGTGACCAGCGGCGGCGCCGGCAGCTCGGGTGTGGGAAAGCGGAAGACCACGTCGGGCTCGGGCGGCGGCGGTGCCGTCCGGCCCAGCTTCTCCAGCATCTTGAGCCGACTCTGCGCCTGCTTCGCCTTGGACGCCTTGTAGCGGAACCGGTCGACGAAGGCCTGGAGGTGCTGGCGCCGAACCTCCTCGCTCTTGCGCTGCTTCTCGACCAGCTCGCGCTGCTCGCGCCGCACCCGCTCGAACGTGTCGTAGTTGCCGCTGTAGAGCTTGAGCTTGCCGCCCTCGAGGTGAACGATCCGCTCCGGCACGCTGTTCAGGAGGTCGCGGTCGTGGCTGATCAGGATCAGCGTGCGGGGATAGCGCTTGAGATAGGCTTCGAGCCACAGGGCCGCCTCGAGATCGAGGTGATTGGTCGGCTCGTCGAGCAGGAGCAGGTCGGGCTCCGCGAAGAGCGTCGCCGCCAATGCGACGCGCATCCGCCAGCCGCCCGAGAAGCTCGCCAGCGGGCGGCCCTGCATCGCCTCGTCGAAGCCGAGCCCCTTGAGGATCCGGGCCGCCCTGGCGGGTGCCGCATCCGCGCCGATCTCGAACAGCCGCATCTCGATATCGGCGATGCGCTCCGCACTCGGGCCGCCGTCGCGGCCTGCACGGGCGCGCTCGTCCAGCAGCGACTGCCGTTCGCGGTCGGCGGCGAGCACCGCCTCGAGCGGCGTCGTCGCACCACCCGGTGCCTCCTGGGCGACGCTGCCGATCCGCGCCCTGGCCGGCAGCTGGACCTCGCCCTGGTCGGCCTGCAGCTCGCCGAGCACGAGCTTGAACAGGCTCGACTTGCCGGTGCCGTTGCGACCGACGAAGCCGACCTTGTGGCCCTGGGCGATCTGCAGGTCGGCCCCCTCGATCAGGGTGCGACCGGCGATCCTGAGCGTGATGCCGGCGAGCGTCAGCATGGGCGGGACCGCCCGGCCGCGACGATGCCGCGGCCGGGCAGGGAGTCAGCTCTCGACATCCGCCAGGACGCGCACCCGCACCATCCGGTCGGGATTGCGCGGCGGCTCGCCGCGCTTGATCCGGTCGACATGCTCCATGCCGTCGACCACCCGGCCCCAGACGGTGTACTGGCCGTTGAGATGCGGCGTCGGGCCGAAGGTGATGAAGAACTGGCTGTTCGCGCTGTTCGGGTTCTGCGTCCGCGCCATGCCGAGCGTGCCCCGCTCGAACGGCGTCTGTGAGAACTCCGCCGGCAGGTCGGGCTTCGCCGAGCCGCCGCGGCCGGTGCCGGTGGGATCACCGGTCTGCGCCATGAAGCCGTCGATCACCCGATGGAAGACGATGCCGTCGTAGAAGCCCTCGCGGGTCAGCTCCTTGATCCGCGCCACGTGCTGCGGGGCGACGTCGGGCAGGAGCTCGACCGTGACGTTGCCGGTCGCGAGCTCGATCAGGAGCGCATTCTCCGGGTCGAGCGCGCGGGCCGTCTGGGGATTTGTCGACATGACGATGACGAGGCCTCCGATGAGGGTGAGGAGCAGGTTGCGCAGCCGTCGCACGTGATCGGTCCCTTGATGTTGCCGAAAGGGGGAGCCACCTGAGAGCCCGGACTTAGCCGCTCTGGGCGTCTCGCGCTAGGCGTGCTGCCGCATTTTCCGCTTCGACACCGGGGTGCCGGTCACCCGTTCAGCCTCTCGAGGAGCCACGCTTGGCCGACTTGGACGACCGCCAGAGCCCGGGCGATGCGGCGCTGCGCCGGCGGACCTTCGCCATCATCTCGCATCCCGACGCCGGCAAGACCACGCTCACCGAGAAGCTCCTGCTGTTCGGCGGCGCCATCCATCTCGCCGGCGAGGTCAAGGCGAAGGGCGACCGCCGGCGGGCGCGGTCCGACTGGATGGCCATCGAGCAGCAGCGCGGCATCTCGGTGACCACCTCGGTGATGACCTTCGACTACGGCGGCTGCACCTTCAACCTGCTCGACACCCCCGGCCACGAGGACTTCTCGGAGGACACCTACCGGACGCTGACGGCGGTCGACAGTGCCGTCATGGTCATCGACGCCGCCAAGGGCATCGAGGCGCAGACCCTGAAGCTGTTCGAGGTCTGCCGCCTGCGGGACATGCCGATCATGACCTTCGTCAACAAGCTCGACCGCGAGAGCCGCGATCCGTTCGAGCTGCTCGACGAGATCGCCGATCGCCTCGCCCTCGACGTCAGCCCGATGAACTGGCCGATCGGGATGGGCCAGTCGTTTCGCGGCGTCGCCGCGCGGGCCACCGCCGACATTCTCTTGATGAAGCCCGACGGCCAGGGTGTCGACACCGAGGAGCGGCTGTCGCGGCGGAGCAACGTGCTCGGGGAGCGCGTCGACCCGCGCCAGCTGGAGCAGCTCGACGCGGAGCTGGAGCTGGTCGAGGGGGCGCTCGAGCCGTTCGACCGGGACGCCTACCGGGCCGGCACACTCACGCCGGTCTTCTTCGGCTCGGCCCTGCGCACCTTCGGCATCCGCGCCCTCCTCGACCATCTGGTCGAGGCAGCCCCCTCGCCCCGGCCGCAGCCGGCCGAGCCTGAGCCGGTGCGCCCGGACGACCCGGCCGTGGCCGGCTTCGTCTTCAAGGTCCAGGCCAACATGGACCCCAAGCACCGTGACCGGGTGGCGTTCGTGCGGATCTGCTCGGGCCGGTTCAGGCGCGGCATGAAGCTCCGGATGGTGCGCCACCAGAAGCCGATCGCGGTCGCCAACCCGATCTTCTTCTTCGCCCAGGATCGTGGCCTGGCCGAGGACGCGTTTCCCGGCGACATCATCGGCGTGCCCAATCACGGGCAGCTCAGGGTCGGCGATGCGTTGTGCGAGGGCGAGGACCGCCGCTTCACCGGCATTCCGAGCTTCGCGCCGGAGATCCTCATGCGGGTGCGCCTGGGCGACCCCATGCGCGCCAAACACCTCAGGAAGGCACTCGAGGACCTGGCGGAGGAGGGTGTGACCCAGGTGTTCCGGCCGCGGATCGGGGCCGACTGGATCGTCGGCGTGGTGGGACAGCTGCAGCTCGACGTCCTCAAGTCGCGCCTCGGGGCGGAGTACAACCTGCCCATCGACTTCGAGGGCGCGCCCTACGTCACGGCCCGCTGGTGCACCGCGGACGATGCCAGGGAGCTCGAGGCGTTCGAGCAGGCGAGGAAGGCGAGCCTCGCCGACGACCGCGATGGCCAGCCCGTCTTCCTCGCGCGCAACAGCTGGGATCTCGGCCGCATCCAGGAAGACTTCCCGAAGATCCGCTTCCACACGACCCGCGAGCGGGCCTGACCGCCGCCCGCGAGCCGGTGGCAACGGGCGTCCGGGCCGGTGCGCGGCAAGGGCTCGACGTGTCGCCGGTACTGCGGGACCGTCGGCATGTCCCCGAACCGTGTTGGTTCCGGCGTCGCCCTCCCTGGACGGCGCGCGGCGTCCGCGCCGGGCGGGCCGATCGAGGCGGTCGGGATGGCGCTGCCCGGCAGGAGGAGGCGACGAGACCCGCGATGCAGGTGGTCGGCCCCGGCGCTGCCGTCTCGATCGATCGGACCAATCGGCGCCAACACGAAATGGGGACATTCGCGGATTACTCGGGGTTCCCTGGCGCTCCAGGTTCGCCGAGCGCGGTGGCCGGCCACGGTCGGGTCGGCGTGTCGACGCCGGCCGACAGGCACGAAGCGTCGCCGCCAGGGGGCGATGTCCCCGGATCGGGTTGGTCCTTCGGTCAGCTCCCCGAGCGCGCCCGTGGCGGATGGTTCCGCCGGGTCAAGCCCGGCGACCATCCCCCCACGTTCCGCGCGCCGGCCCCCGGCCAGCGGGACGGGCGACGACGCGGATCGATCACCACCAACACGAGCCGGGGACATCGTCGCGGCTGCACGGCCGCGCCGACGACGCCGCCTCTCCGCGAGCAGCCGTGGACCAGCCGGCGCCGCGGTCAGGACGCGACGACATTGCGCAGCGGCTTGCCCGTCAGCCGGCGCGCCAGGTTGTCCATGAAGAAGCGTGCGTGCCGCAGCTCCCAGTCGTGCACGCGATCGCTCATGTGCGGGGTCAGCAGCACGTTGTCGAGGCGCCAGAGCGGGCTCGCCGACGGCAAGGGCTCGGTCGCGAAGACGTCGAGATAGGCACCGGCGATCCGGTGCGCCTGCAGCGCTTCGACCAGCGCCGCCTCGTCGACCACCGCCCCCCGCGCGGCGTTGAGCAGAAAGGCCGTCGGCCGCATCGCCCGCAGCACCCGGGCGTCCACGAGGTGCCGGGTCGCGGGCGTCGAGCGGACATTGAGGCTGAGGAAATCGCACCGTCCGGCCACCTCGGCGAGCGCCGCAACCGGCCGCACCTCGTCGAAGCCTGCCCGTTGCCCCGGCTGCCGGGCGACGCCGATCACCCGGAGCCCCAGCGCCCGGGCCCGCTGCGCCAGGGCGGTGCCGATGGCACCGGTGCCGACGACGCCGAGCGTGCCGCCCTCGAGCGCCGCGAAGGACCAGGGCGCCCACTCGCCCCGGTCCTGCTGGCGAACGGCGCGCACGAAGCCGCGATTGAGGGCGATCATGGCACCCAGCAGGGTCTCCGCCAGCACGGCTGCCAGCACCCCGGCACCGTTGCTGAGCAGCGGCCCCGGGGCACCGTCGCCGGCGAGATGCTCGAAGCCCGAGCCCCCGACGTGGATCCATTCGAGGCCGTCGAGGCGACGCAGCCGCCCGTGCGCCTCTCTGGGAAAGCCGTCCGTGACGCAGCTGTAGGCCATATGGGGGGCGAAACCGGCCGCCACCGCCAGCGCCTGCGGCGAGCGGACGATCAGGTGATCGACGCCGGGAAAGCGCGCCGCCAGCTCGCCCGCCCAGG
Organism: uncultured Geminicoccaceae bacterium; assembly: GCA_964460465.1. Taxonomy (GTDB): domain Bacteria; phylum Pseudomonadota; class Alphaproteobacteria; order Geminicoccales; family Geminicoccaceae; genus SLRI01. Next base: position 13,182 of record CAYWSB010000039.1, read on the forward strand.
TGTCGGCGTTCTCGTGGGCGATCAGCAGGCGCGGTCGGTCGGGCATCGCGGCATCCCGGTGGCGGCTGCCGCGACTTGCGGTGGGGAGGCGCCGCCCGTCAAGCGTCCGTGGCGGGACCGGCGAAGAGATCGGGCGCCGGGTCGTGGCGATCCTTGGGCGGAAAGGCCGGCTGCGGCAGCGCGTAGAACTTGGGCTCGCGATTGTCGAGCGACGGCTCGAAGGGCAGCCGCATCTGCACCGCCGTGCCGTTCTCCTCGGCCTGCCGCAGGGCCTCCTGCAGCTGCTGCGCCAGCTCCTGGCTCCACGGCAGCACATAGGATCGCGGCTCGAGCAGATCGACCATCTGCAGCCACAGGTAGATGCCCTGCCCCTCGCGCAGCGAGCTGCCGAGCACCGTGGCTTCCTCGGCATGCGCCTGCCACCACTCGAGATGCACGGGCTTGGGCTTGCTCAGCAGATGCAGCATCGCGGCATAGGCCAGCGGCATGAACAGCAGCGTCGTCGCCAGTGCCGAGAGCTTCACCCGCATCCGCGTCGGCGCCCAGATGCTGTGGGTGGCGAGCACGCAGAGCAGCAGGACGACGGCGAGGAAAAGACCAGGGATATCGGTCATGAGGGCTTCCAGTTGCGCAGGGGTCGCTGGAGATTGTGCACGCTGCCCGGCACCAGGTCGCCGGCCTCGTCGAGCCGGAAGCGGAAGACGGTCAGCTCCTGGCCTTCCCGGGCGAGCTCCACCTTGCTGGCCAGGATCTGCTTGCCGGATTCCTGCGCCGACTTCTTGACGCTGACGACGACCGTGACCGGCACCGGCAGCTTGCGCTCGGGATTGCGGTAGAGATGCACGTTGACCGCGAACTCGCCGGGCGGGATGCCGCGCGAGTAGCTGACCTCGTAGTTCATCTCCGTCGCGTCGCCGCGCCGGCCGAGATCGTCGCGCAGGAGGTTGAAGATCGCCCCACCCTTGTTCGAGTAGCCGACCGGCACGTCGCCCGGTGCCTGCACCCAGAGGTCGACGTCGGTGTCCCAGGCGTCCGGCCAGCGCGCCTCGACGATCACGTTGCCGGGCGGGTCCATCGCGTCCGCGGTCTTGGCGTCGGGCGGGTTGAGATGCGGCAGGATCATCACGACGATCGCGACGAAGCCGGCCAGCGCAAGGAGGATGACGTCGCGAAAGACCGTGCCGGTCTCGTCCTCCTCGAACGGCTCAAGCCCGCCCATGGCCGGCCTCGCCACGCTCGACGATCTGGGTCAGCAGGTTGACCACGCCACCTTCGAGCAGCCGGTAGTTGACCATCAGCCAGATGCTGAGCACCGAACCGGTCAGGGTGGTGTAGAGGGCGACGGCCATCCCCTCGATGAGTTTCGAGACCATGGGCCCGACCGCCGCGATGTCGCCGGCGAGGTCCGGATCGACGCCCGAAAGGGCGATGATGAAGCCGAGCACCGTGCCGATCAGGCCGAGCAGCACCAGCGCGTTGGCGATGTGGCGGACCGGGGCGATGCGCGTGGCGAGCCGCAGCTTCAGCGCCGCCGCGAGATTGCTCCGCCCCTGGCCGTCGCTGCCAGCGGTCTGCTCGAGATAGGTGGCCACGCGGCTGCCGCGCCGGGGAAAGCCGCTGCGCACGGCGTTGAGCTCGATGCTGGTCTGCCACACCCGCCGGGCGCAGAGTGCCAGGCCCGCGAGGAAGGTCGCGGCGATCAGCAGGACGACATGCGTGGTGTCGCCGGTCACCACGGACGCCACCAGGCCGTTGGTCCAGGCGACCGCGAGGGTCGCGAAGGCGCAGAAATTGAACAAGGCGAAGCGCAGCAGCAGGAGGTACTCGAAGGCGGCACGCCGCGGCACCGCGGCGGCGCGCCACCTGGCCAGGAGGCCGGGCCGGGCCGGGCGGACGTCCCCATCCGAAAGCATCGAAGCCATTGAACCCACTCCATCTCGAGGGCGGTGACACCGCCGGACGGCAGCGACGCGAGGCATCGGGCAGCGCTAGCCGGCGGTCGGGTCGACGGGTCGATCGGCTGACGCGCTGTCGATGGAGCGTACCGGAAGGATGGTTAACAGACGCCTAACATCCTCGCCCATCAGCGCCCACAACACTAACAAATGGCGGGAGGTCTTTCTACCCACAATTGATTTCGATTCGCGTAAAATACCATCTAATGGTCACCTGCCGGTGCGTGGGAATGACGTCCCCAATACTCCGCGATGCAGGTGGAATTTCAGCGCCGCCGGGGACACGGTCGCCACAACCGGGCGGCCACCACGTAAAGACAGAACTGACGGCGCCCCTATCGCCTTATGGTTTTGTGATCACAACCCCACCGAAAGGCGAAAACCCAGTGAACGCGCGCCTTTCGGGTATTCGCAACCCCAACCATTCATGTTACAGGCCACGCTCTCGGATAGGCAAGGGAGTGGGTTGATGACCCTCGATGAATTGAATCAGGCCGTCGCGGATGCGACCGGCAGCACCAAGGCCGGTGCCGCGAAGTCCGTCCAGGCGGTGCTCTCGAGCATTCAAGGGGCGCTCGCCAAGAGCGAAAAGGTCTCGATCGCCGGCTTCGGCGTGTTCGAGACCGTGCACCGTCCGGCGCGCGAGGGCCGCAACCCGCAGACCGGCGAGACGATCAAGATCGCCGCGAGCAACGCCGTGAAGTTCAAGCCCGGCAAGACCCTGCGCGACGCCGTCAACGGCTGAGTGCCATCCGGGACGGGTCGACGTCCCGGCCCGAGACGACCGACCGGAGCCGGCCCGCGCGGGCCGGCTCCGCTCCGGACCAGCGGCCGTCGTCGGCCGGCGCCGGTGGCGCCGACCGACGTGGCCGGTCCTCCGTCCGCTTCGACCGCCCGGCAGGCGCGCCTTGCCCTTTTGCTCGGACCCAGCCTGTGGTTGGATGCCGGCGTAACAGGGAGAGCGAGCGATGGTCCGGCGGGACGAAGAGCAGAAGCGTGAGCTGATCGACGCCGTCGTCACCGAGATCGGGAGCCGGCTCGGCCCCGATGAAGCGGATCTCGCGGCCGGCTTCGCCCGCCACTATTTCCACGACGTGGCGCCCCGCGACGTCGTGGCGCGCGAGATGCTCGATCTCTACGGAACCGCGCTCGCGCATCTGCGCTTCGCCGCCAGCCGCCGGCCGGGCACCGCCATCATCCGGGTCTACAACCCGAACCTGCAGCAGCACGGCTGGCAGTCGACCCACACGGTCGTCGAGATCGTCAACGACGACATGCCGTTCCTGGTCGACAGCGTCGCCATGGAGCTCAACCGCCACGGCTTCGGCATCCACCTCGCGATCCACCCGATCTTCGCGGTGCGGCGCGATGCCGAGGGCCGGCTGACCGGCATCGGCAAGCGGGGCGAGGCGGCCCCCGGATCCCCGCCCGAGAGCTTCATGCACGTCCAGATCGATCGGCAGAGCGATCCGCAGCTGCTCGACGAGCTCGAGCGGGACCTCGAGCGCATCCTCGGCGACGTGCGCCGGGCGGTCGAGGACTGGCAGGCGATGCGCGGCAACGTGGCCAGCGTGCACGCCGACCTGAAACCCGCCGCCGTGCATCTGCCGGCGGCGGAGCTGGCCGAGATCGAGGCCTTTCTCGACTGGCTGGTCGACGACCACTTCACCTTCTTGGGCTATGCCGCCTATGCGCTCGAAGGCGACGGCGAGAGCGCCCTCCTGCGCCGGCAGAGCAAGAGCGGTCTCGGCATCCTGCGGGCCGACGAGGACGGTGCCCCCTCCAAGAGCTTCCTGGCCATGCCGCTCGCCGCCCGGCTGCGGGCGATCGAGCCGCTGCCGGCGATCGCCATCACCAAGGCCAACACCAAGAGCACGGTGCACCGGGCGACCTACCTCGACTTCATCGGCGTCAAGCGCTACGCGGCCGACGGGCGGGTGACCGGCGAGCACCGGATCATGGGGCTGTTCACCTCGGCCGCCTACAACCGCAGCCCGCGCTCGATCCCGCTCCTGCGGCAGAAGTTCGACGCGATCGTGGCGCAGGCGGGCCATCCGCCGGCGAGCCATGCCGGCAAGGCGCTGGTCAACATCCTCGAGACCTATCCGCGCGACGAGCTGTTCCAGGCCGACCAGGCGACGCTGTTTCAGATCACCACCCAGATCCTGCACCTGCAGGACCGCCAGCACATCCGCCTCTTCCTGCGCCGGGACGCGTTCGAGCGGTTCGTCTCCTGCCTGATCTACATTCCCCGCGAGCGCTACAACACGACGGTGCGCGAGCGTCTCCAGGGGCTGCTCATGGAGGCCTTCGCCGGCAGCGACAGCGAGTTCCAGGCACAGGTCTCGGAAGCCATGCTCGCGCGCATCCTGGTGATCGTCCGCACCCCGGACGGGATTCCGGCGGACGTCGACATCGAGCTCCTGGAACGGCAGATCGCGGAGCTGGCGCAGACCTGGGCCGACCGCCTGCACACCGCCCTGATCGAGGCCAGCGGCGAGGAGGAGGGCAACCGCCTGTTCCGCGAGTTCGGGCCGGCCTTCCCGGTCGGCTACCAGGAGCGCATGGCGCCGCGCGCCGCCGTGCCCGACACGCAGCTCATGGACCGCCTGCAGCGGCAGGGCAAGCAGGCGCTCGGCATGAGCCTCTACCGCAAGCTCGAGGACCGGCCGGAGATCGTCCGCTTCAAGCTGATCCGCCCCGACCTGCCGCTGTTCCTCTCCGACGCCCTGCCGATCCTCGAGAACATGGGGCTCAGGATCCTCTACGAGGAGCCGCACCGCATCCGCACCGGCAGCCAGGCCGTCTTCGCCATGCACGATTTCAGCATGGCCATCACCAACAGCCACGCGGTCGACGTCGACGCCATCCGCGAGGCCTTCCAGGATGCCTTCGAGCGCACCTGGTCGGGCGCGGTCGAGAACGACGGCTTCAACCGCCTGGTCCTCGCGGCCGGCCTCGCGGCCGCCGACATCGTCGTGCTCAGGGCCTACTGCAAGTACATCCTGCAGCTCGGCTCGCCGTTCAGCCAGAGCTACATCGAGGACACCCTGACCTCGAACACGGGCCTCGCCGCCGAGCTCGTCGCCCTCTTCGACACCCGCTTCGATCCCGGCTTCGCGGGCGACCGCGCGGCCGCGGCAGCAGCCGTCGAGCGGCGCATCCTCGAGGGTCTCGAGGGCGTCGCGATCCTCGACGAGGACCGCATCCTCAGGCGCTACCTGGGGCTGATCAAGGCGACCCTGCGCACCAACGCCTTCCAGCGCGACGCGGCCGGCCGGGCCAAGCCCTATCTGTCGTTCAAGTTCGATCCGGCGCTCGTCCCGAACATGCCGCTGCCGCGGCCGGCCTTCGAGATCTTCGTCTACTCGCCCCTGGTCGAGGGCGTTCATCTCCGGGGTGGCAAGGTCGCCCGCGGCGGCCTGCGCTGGTCCGACCGGCGCGAGGATTTCCGCACCGAGGTGCTCGGCCTGATGAAGGCGCAGATGGTCAAGAACGGGGTGATCGTGCCGGTCGGGGCCAAGGGCGGATTCTTCGTCAAGCGGCCGCCCGACACCGCCGAACGGCAGGCCGTGGTCGACGAGGCGATCCGCTGCTACCGGACCTTCCTCTCCGGCCTGCTCGACATCACCGACAACCAGGTGCAGGGCGCCGTGGTCCCGCCCGGCGACGTCGTCCGCTACGACGACGACGACCCCTACCTCGTGGTCGCCGCCGACAAGGGGACCGCCACCTTCTCCGACATCGCCAACGACGTCAGCCGCAGCTACGGCTTCTGGCTCGACGACGCCTTCGCCTCGGGCGGCTCGGCCGGCTACGACCACAAGGGCATGGGCATCACCGCCAAGGGCGCCTGGGAGTCGGTCAAGCGGCACTTCCGCGAGCTGGGCATGGACCCGGCAGTCGACCCCTTCACCGTCATCGGCATCGGCGACATGTCGGGCGACGTCTTCGGCAACGGCATGCTGCTCTCCGACAAGATCAGGCTGCTCGCCGCCTTCGACCACCGCGACATCCTGCTCGACCCGGACCCCGACCCCGCCGTCTCGTTCCGGGAGCGCCAGCGCCTGTTCGCCCTGCCCCGCTCCTCCTGGCAGGACTACGACAAGGCGCTCCTGAGCCCGGGCGGGCAGATCGTCTCGCGCAAGGCCAAGTCGATCACCGTCTCGCCCGAGGTCAAGGCGGCGCTCGGCCTCGACCGCGACACCTGGGCACCGATCGAGCTGATCAACGCCATCCTCAAGGCCCCGGTCGACCTCTGGTGGAACGGCGGTATCGGCACCTACGTCAAGGCCAGCCACGAGACCCACCACGACGCCCAGGACCGGGCCAACGACAGCCTGCGCATCGATGCCCGCGAGCTGCGCTGCCGGGTGCTGGCCGAAGGCGGCAATCTCGGCATGACCCAGGGTGCGCGGATCGAGGCGTCGCTCAACGGGGTGCGGCTCAACACCGACTTCATCGACAACTCGGCCGGCGTCGACTGCTCCGACCACGAGGTCAACATCAAGATCCTGCTCGGCGAGGTGGTGGCCGCGGGCGACCTCACCATGAAGCAGCGCGACCAGCTCCTGGCCCTGATGACCGACGAGGTCGCGGCCCTGTGCCTGCGCAACAACACCCTGCAGAACCTGGCGCTGAGCCTGGTGGAGGCGCGCGCCGGCGACGTCGTCGAGGCGCAGGCGCGGCTGATGCGCAAGCTCGAGCGAGCCGGCCGGCTCAACCGCGAGATCGAGGAGCTGCCCGACGACGCGGCACTGGCCGAGCGTCGGCGCGGCGGCCGCGGCCTGACCCGGCCGGAGGCCGCGGTGCTCCTCGCCTACGCCAAGACCACGCTCTACACCGATCTCCTGGCGACCGACCTGCCGGACCGGCCCTACTTCGCGGCCGACCTCGCCAAGTACTTCCCGCGGCCGCTGCGCCGGCGCTTCCCGGCCGAGATCGCCCGGCACCGGCTGCGGCGCGAGATCATCGCCACCTGGCTCGCCAACAGCGTGGTCAACCGCGGCCTGGACATCTTCGTGACCGAGCTCGAGGACGAGACCGGTGCGGCGCTCGGCGACATCTGCCTCGGCTACGTGATCACCCGCGACGCCTTTGCCCTCCTGCCGCTGTGGGCGGCGATCGAGGACATGCCGCGCGAGGTCCCGGCCGCACTGCAGATCGACATGCTCAACGCCGCCCGGGAGACGCTGGCCCGCGGCACGCGCTGGTTCCTGGCGCACACCCCGCGGCCGATCCGCATCGGCAAGACGGTGGCCGCCTTCGCACCGGCGATCACCCGGTTGCAGGCCGCCCTCGCCGAGACGCTGTCGCCCAACCAGGCGACCGTGCTGGCCGGCACCACGGCGGCCCATGTCGAGGCCGGCGTCGACCGCGAGCTCGCCCGCCGGGTGGCGGCCCTGCCCTACCTGCTCGCCGCCTGCGACATCGTCACCGTCGCGCGCGAGCTGGCGACGGCGGGCGTGCCGGGATCGGCTCAGCCGATGGCACCGGCCAGCGGCGAGGCCGCGGCGGTGGCACCGCTCGAGGACGCCGACGAGAACGGCCAGGGTGACGGGCTCGACCCGCTGCCGGTGGCCCGGCTCTACTTCGCGCTCGACGAGGGCCTCGACCTCAGCTGGCTGCGCGGGCGGCTGCACCGGGCGCCCATCCGCAGCCGCTGGGATCGCATGGCGCTCTCCGGCCTCGAGGACGAGTTGGCGATGGCGCTGAGGGCCTTGGCCACGGCCGCCTGGAACGCCGGGATTCGGGCCGGCACGCCGGAGGAGGCGGCAGCGCGGATCGACGCCTGGCTCGGTGCCAATCTGGCCGGGCTCGAGCGCTATCGCGAGTTGATGGCGGAAATCGAGGGCAGCAGCGAGCCGGACCTCGCGATGCTGACCGTGGTCGTCAACAGTGCCAGCAAGCTCCTGCGCAACGTCGTGCTTGCCGCCGCCTGACACGGACCCTACATTCTGGCGGTTGCTGCAAGCATGCCGGCCGCTTGCTGCCGGGTCGGCCCGAATGGCGCCATCGTGCTTCTCCTGGCCGATCACCCCCAAGAAACCCGATCCGTCGGGACGAGGAAACATTCATGTCGCAGCCGAACTCCGCCACGGAAAACGAGGTCTTCTTCAAGCACTGGCTGCGCTCACCGAAGTCGATGGGCTCGATCATCCCCTCCTCGATGTATCTGGCGCGGGCCATCGCCGCCGAGGCCGCCTGGGAGCCGGGGTCGCACGTGGTCGAGCTCGGTGGCGGCACGGGGGCCATCACCCAGGGCCTGCTGGAGCGGGGCATCCCGGCCGCGAACCTCGTGGTGATCGAGCTCGAGACCAACCTCTACCAGTACCTCGCCAGCCGCTACCCGGACGTCACCGTGGTCCAGGGCGATGCGACCCGGCTCGACGAGATCCTGGCCCGCCTGCCGGTCGAGCGGGTCTCGACCGTCATCTCCGGCCTGCCGATGGTCCGCATGCCGCTCGCCTTCAAGCGGGCAATCATCGATCAGGCCTTCGCCGCCATGCCGGCCGGCCATTTCATGCTGCAGTATACCTACTCGCCACTGGCACCCGTGCCGGTGAAGGAATTCGGCCTGGACGCGACGCTGGCACGCTACGTGATCCGCAACTTCCCGCCGGCCGCCGTCTGGCGATACCGCCGCAAGGCCTGAGCCCGGCCCGCCACTTCGTCGGTCGCCCGAGGCTTCGTGCGTCCCGGAGTACGCGATAGGTAGTGCGCATCTGCGACACGACGATTTTGCGCTCACATTCTCTTGCCAACCGCTCACCAAGTAGTAGATTTGGCCTGAGAATAATACAACCTGTAGATGGAGCGCAACGGCGTCATGGTGGCCTCACCAAGACATCCACCACCCATGCGGCCGGCCGATGCGCAGGGCCCCGGCAACGGCGAGCGGCTGGACCGGCTGATGGCGACGCTGTTCGGCCTGGTGGAGCGTCGCGGCTGGCGCTTGGCCACGCTGTCCTGCGCCGTCGCCATGCTGCTGGCCGGCCTCGCCGTCATCGCCACGCTCGACGACGTCATCGGGCCGCGCCACGTGGCGCTGGTGATCGCCATGGCCGTGGCTTCGCTGCTCGCCACGCCGTGCCTCGCCGTCGCCTTCAAGCTCGTCGAGCATCTCGGACGCACGCGCACGAAGCTGATCGTCGAGATCGACCGGCGGATCGTCGCCGAGCAGCAGCTGCGCCGGCTCGCCACCACCGACGAGCTGACCGGGCTCGCCAACCGCCGCCACTTCCTCGACCGCGGTCGCGAGATCATCGCCCTCGCCCGGCGCAGCGACGAATGGTGCAGCTTCGTCCTCATCGATCTCGACCGGTTCAAGAACCTCAACGACGAGCGCGGCCATCTGGCCGGCGATGACGCCCTGGTCGTGGTCGGGGACGTGCTCGGCGCCAACCTGCGGGCGAGCGATCTCGCGGCCAGGCTCGGCGGCGACGAGTTCGTCGTGCTGATGCCGCTGACCGCGCCGGAAACCGCCAAAAGCCTGGCCGAGCGCATCCGCAGGGCCGTCCGGCACGAGATCGGGGGGCTGGGCCTGAGCGTCAGCATCGGCGTGGCGTCGCTCAGGGCCGAGGACGTGGCCCTGGAGGGGCTCATGGCACGCGCCGATCGGGCCCTCTACGACGCCAAGCGCGCGGGCCGCAACCGGGTGGCGCTCGATGTGGCGAGCGCGGCCGACTGGGCCTGCGCCGGCGCGCAGCAGCTCTCGATCGCCAGCTGACCGACCAGGCGCATCGCTGCGGCACGAGCGGCCTCAGTCGGGCTCGCGTCGCGCCCGCCCCTCGAGGACCTCGACCGGCACGCCCAACGCCGCGGCCAGGCTGACCTGGCCGCTGCCGCGCGCCTTGGGGCTGGGCTGGCTCGCATGCGGCTTCCAGCCGATCATCGTCACGATGTCGAAGCTCGCCCGGACCTTGCCGTCGGCATCGGCGAAGCGCTCCCGGTAGAGGGTTGCCAGCCGCTGCAGCACCGGCCGCGACAAGGGGGCGCGGGCGCCCTCCACCAGCGCCTGCGACTCGCCCATGGCGCGCAGCTCCAGCAGCAGCCTCAGCGGGTCGCGGTAGCGCACCGTGAGCCGCTCGACGTCGGCCACGGGCAGGGCCAGGCCGGCCCGCTGCAGGAGCGCCCCGGCATCCCTGACGTCGATCATCGGCAGGAGGCGCAGCCCGGCGCCGCCGCCCACCTCAAGCTCGGCCGCGAGCAGGCAGCTGCGCAGCTCGACCAGCGTCTCGCCCCCCGGAAAGGCAGCGAGCAGACGCCCGTCGGCGCGCAGACAGAGGCGGACCTGGGCGAGCAGCCCCGGCAGGTCGTTGACCCAGTGCAGGCTCATGGCGCTGAGCACGCTGTCGAAGCTGGCCGGGGCGAAGGGGAGCCGCTCCTCGTCGATCAGCAGCGACGGCCCGCCACCCGCTGGCCACAAGAGCTCGTCGGCCGTCACCACCAGCTCGACCCCGGGCCGGCGGCGCAGCCTTGCGGCCAGGACGCCGTCTTGGGCGCCGAGCACGAGCACCCGGCCGAGGGGCCGGCTGATGTCGTCGAGCCGGTCGAGGAGCCGTTCCTCGATCGCCCGGCGGAGATAGTCCGGCCCGCCGGCGAAGCGCTGGCGACGCTGCCGGTGGCGGGCCCGGTCGACGATCCTGGGTGGCGTTGTCATGCCGCGGAAGGTGGCGCCACGACGGCGCCCGGACAAGCCGGCGTGCGGCTCAAAGAACCCGGATCGGCCGGTCGAGCACCCGGCGCAGCCGCAGCCAGAGCAGGAGCGCCACCACCAGGAGGCCGAGCGCGATGGCGGCGAGCAGGCCCGGCACGTCGAGACCCAGCCGCACGCCCAGGAGCCAGGCCAGCGGCACGAGGACGAGCCAGCAGCCGGCGAGCAGGCGCAGCATCGGCTGCCAGACGTCGGACGCCCCGCGCAGGGCGCCCAGCAGCACCACCTGCAGCCCGTCGACGACCAGCACCAGGGCGAGGTACGGGACGGCGGCGGCGGCCAGCAGCCGCACCTCCGGCTCCTGCAGATAGACCGCGACCGCGACCTCGCGGCCGCCGATCAGCAAGGGCGCGACGACCGCCGTCAGCGCCAGCGTCAGCCCGACACCGACCCGGGCGGCCCGCCCCCGCCCCGCGGCATCGCCCCGGCCCACGGCATTGCCGACCCGGACCGAGACGGCGGTGGCGATGCCGAGCGACAGCATGAACACCAGGGCCAGGATGTTGCTGAGCGCCTGATAGGCGGCGAGCTGCGCCGTGCCGAGCCAGGCGGCGAAGATCGCCACGGCCTGGAAGGAGGTCGTCTCGGCCGCCTGGGCGAGCGCGAAGGGCATGCCCACGGCGAGGAGCCGGCGCCAGCTGCCCCAGGCCGCCCCGACCCGCTGCCGCACGCCGTAGCGCCGTCCGTCGGCGAACCGCAGGACGACGAGCGCCAGGCCCACGCAGAGAAAGACCCGGGCGAGCGTGGTCGCCAGCGCCGCCCCTTCCGCCCCCATCGCCGGCAGGCCGAGCCAGCCGTAGAGCAGGAGCGCGTTCAGGAGCGCATTCAGGACGTTGGCCGCCGCCATCAGCAGCATGCCCGGCAGCGGCCGGGCGATCGCCTCCATGAACAGCGCCGAGGCCCCGTGCATCAGCACGAAGGGCAGGCCGAGCCCGAACCAGAGCGCCACCCGGCCGGCGTGCGCGGCGAGGTCCGGCTCGACGCCGACCAGCACCAGCGCCGGCCCGGCGAAGGCCAGCGCCCCGAGCCCGACCACGCCGACGACGAGGCCGGTGCGCAGGCAGAGGCGCCAATAGCGGCCGCATTCCGCGGTCCGCCCGGCCCCGTCCGCCTGGGCGATCAACGGCACGGCACCGGTGAGCAGCCCGACGCCGAACAGGAGAAGGACGATGAACGGCACGTTGCCGAGCGCATAGGCGGCGAGCTCGCCGGCCCCGACCCGCCCGGTCATGATGGTGTCGACCGCGGTCATGACCAGCACGCCGGCCCGGGCCAGCATGACCGGCCAGGCCAGCTCGACCGTGCGCCGGACATGCTCGGCCAGCGTCTGCGCCGGCGGGCGCAGCAGCACGGACGGGCGGGCCGGCGCCGACCGCGGCGGGTGGTGGCTCACACCCGCTCAGACGCGCGGCGTCTGCGCCATCTGCTCGGGCAGCCAGGTGGCGAGGCCGGGAAAGGCCACGAGCAGCACGACCATGAGCAGCAGCAGCAGGAAGAACGGCAGGGCGGTGCGGGCGACATAGAGGATGTCGTGGCCGGTCATGCCCTGCATGACGAAGAGGTTGAAGCCGACCGGCGGGGTGATCTGCGCCATCTCGACGACGATGACGATGAAGATGCCGAACCAGATCATGTCGATGCCGGCGAGGCGCACCATAGGCTCGACCACGGCCATGGTCAGCACCACCGCACTGATGCCGTCGAGGAAGCAGCCGACGATGATGTAGAAGACGGTGAGGGCCGCGATCAGCATGAGCGGCGTCAGCTCGAGATGCGCGATCCACTCGGCCAGCGCCCGGGGCAGCCCGGTGAAGCCCATCGAGAGCGAGAGGAAGGAGGCGCCCATCAGGATGAAGGCGATCATGCAGGAGGTGCGCACCGCCCCCATCAGGCTGGCCCGGAAGCTCTCCCAGGTGAGCGCGCCCTGCAGCAGGGCCAGGAGCAGGGCCCCCACCACCCCGAAGCTCGCGGCCTCGGTCGCCGTCGCGAGGCCGGTGTAGATGGCCCCGAGCACCGCGACGATCAGCCCCAGGATCGGCAAGAGCCCACCGCTCTGCCGCAGCTTCGCGGCGAAGGCCAGGCGGTCCAGGTCGGCCGCCGGGATCCTGTCGCGATTGAAGGCCGACCAGAGCGCCACGTAGCCCATGAACAGGGCCGCCACGGTGAGCCCCGGCAGCACCCCGGCGATGAACAGCTTGCTGATCGATTCGTTGATCGTCACGCCGTAGACGATGAGGATCAGGGACGGCGGGATCATCAGGCCGAGCGTCCCGGCGCCGGCGAGCGTGCCGATGATCATCTCCTCGGGATAGCCGCGCCTTCTCAGCTCCGGGATCGACATCTTGCCGATCGTGGTCATGGTGGCGGCCGAGCTGCCCGAGACCGCGGCGAAGACGGTGCAGCCGACGACGTTGGTGTGCAGCAGCCGCCCGGGCCAGTTGACCATCCAGGGGGCCAGGCCCTTGAACATGTCCTCGCTCAGCCGCGTGCGGAACAGGATCTCGCCCATCCAGATGAACAGCGGCAGCGCGGTCAGCGTCCAGGACGAGGAGGAGCGCCAGATCGTCGTGATCATGGCGTCGCCCGCCGGCCGGGTGGTGAAGAGCTCCATGCCCACCAGGGCCACGCCGAGCAGCGCCAGGGCCACCCAGACGCCGGTGCCGAGCAGCAGGAACAGCACGAAGAGGAAGATGCCGGTCAGCGCGAACCCGTCCATGCCCGGCTGTCCTCCTGCCTCGCCGCTCCACTCCGGCGCAGGCTAGCGGCAAAACCCGCCCCGGAAAAGCGCGCGGGCTCAGCGCACCACGTAGACCGAGCAGGCGGCGTGCAGCACGACGTTGGCGGCGTTGGAGTCGCCCAGCACCTCGCCCGCCTGCGGCCGGTGCGTGCCCATCACCACGAGATCGGCGCCGAGCTCGGCCGCCGCGTTGCAGATCTCGCGGTCCGGATCGCCCCAGTCGGCGCGCAGGTGCAGCTCCGTCGCGACGTCGCCCGCCACCCGGTCGGCGACGACGGCCTCGAGCGCCGGCATGTGCACGTCGGTGAAGTCGACCGGATCGCTCTCGACCGGCGGGGCCACCCAGAGCACGGCGAGCGTCGCCTGGTACTTCCGCGCCAGATCCACCGCCGCATCGATCGCCGGCTGCCAGAGCTCGGCCGAGGTGGGATCGATCGGCAGGAGGATCTTCTTCAGCATGACGGGCTCTTCCGCGGCACGGGGTTGACCCGCCGATCATGCACGAAGAGCGGCGGCCCGCCAATGCGGTGCAACCGGCCGCCACACCAGCGCATGGAGCGCGGCTCCCCGATATGCTAAGCTCGCACCGTCAACGAGTGGACCCGAGCCTTGCCCGACGCCCGACGCCCCGCCACGACCAATGAGCTGCGCGCTCGGCTGGCCGCCTCCCTGCCCGAGTTGCGCCGCCGCCATGCCATCGCGACGATCGGCGTCTTCGGGTCCTGGGCCCGTGGCGAGCAGACGCCCGAAAGCGACGTCGACCTCCTGGTTGTCTTCGAGGAGCCCGTAGGGTTTTTTCGCTTTCTTGAGGTGAAGGAGGAGCTCGAAGCACTGCTCGGCTCGAAGGTCGACCTGGTAACACCGGGCGGCCTGCGGCCGCAGTATCAAGAACACGTCATTCGCGAGCTCCTGCCGACGTGACAGCTCGCGATGTCCGTTTTCTCATCGATGACATGCAGAAGGCCATCCGCGACATTGCGGACATGATCGAAGGCATCGACTACCTCGCCTTCACGACGGACAGCATGCGGCAAAAGGCAATCATCCGTGACTTCGAGACGCTCGGCGAGGCGGCCAGCCGGTTGCCACACGACGTTCGCGCGCTCGCTCTGGAGATTCCTTCGCGCCTCGTCATCGCGATGCGCAACCAGCTGATCCACGGCTACTTTCGCGTCGATCTGTCGATCGTGTGGCAAACCGCGACGCAAGAACTGCCCGCTCTCAGCGACCCGCTGCAGCGCCTGTGCGACCGCGTCGCCGACAGCTAGCCCCCGCCCAGCACCGCCGGCTTCGGCCCGCCCGTGGCCCAGTCGAGCAGCTCGACCGTGTGGCAGACCGGCACCCTGGTGCCGGTCCTGAGCTGGGTGATGCAGCCGATATTGCCCGTCGCGATCACCTCGGGTGCCGTGCGCTCGAGGTTCCTCACCTTCCGCGCCTTGAGCCGGCCCGCGATCTCCGGCTGGGTGATGTTGTAGATGCCGGCCGAGCCGCAGCAGAGATGCGGCTCGACGGTCGGCTCCTTGACCTTGAAGCCGGCCTTGCGAAGCAGCTCGACCGGCTGGGTCTTGAGCTTCTGGCCGTGCTGCATCGAGCAGGCGGAGTGGTAGGTGACGGCGAGCGGCGCACCGCCGCTCGGTTCCAGAAGGCCGATCTCGGCCAGCAGCTCGCTCACGTCCCGGGTCAGGCTCGCGACCGTGGCCGCCTTGTCGGCATAGGCCCGGTCCTCGCGGAACATGAAGCCGTAGTCCTTGACCGTCGTGCCGCAGCCCGAGGCGTTGATGACGATGGCATCGAGCGGGTCCCGGGCGTGCGCCTCGAGCCAGGCGTCGATCGCCGCCTTCGCACTGGCATGGGCCGGGCCCTCCTTGCCCATGTGATGGGTCAAGGCACCGCAGCAGCCGGCTCCCCTGGCGATCTCCACCTCCACCCCGTGGCGGGTCAGGAGCCGGATGGTCGCCTCGTTGATCTCCGGGGCCAGCACCTGCTGGGCGCAGCCGGCGAGCAGCGCCACCCTGGCCCGCCGCTGGCCCTGTGCGGCATGAACCTGCGGCCGCTCGAGGGGCGAGGGCGGCCGCGGCCCCCCGGGCGGTGCCAGCTCCAGCATCGCCCGCATCCGGCCCTTGAAGAGCGGCGCCAGCGGCCGGCCGAGCGATGCCCCGATGAGCGCCAGGCGAAACAGCCCGGGCCGCGGCAGCACGGTAGCCAGCACGCCGCGCAGCCAGCGCTCGACCGGGGGTCGTCGGTAGGTCCTCTCGATATGCGCCCGCGCGTGGTCGACCAGATGCATGTAGTGGACATCGGACGGGCAGGTGGTCATGCAGGCGAGGCAGGACAGGCAGCGATCGATGTGCTTGACCGTCTTGGCGTCGGCCGGGCGACCCTCCTCCAGCATGCTCTTGATCAGGTAGATGCGGCCGCGCGGGCTGTCGAGCTCGTCGCCGAGCAGCACATAGGTCGGGCAGGTGGCGGTGCAGAAGCCGCAATGAACGCAGGTCCGGAGGATCTTCTCCGACTCGCGCACATCCGGGTCGGCGAGCTGCGCCGGGCTGAAGTTCGTCTTCATGGGTGGTCCCGAAGGCTCATGCGGCTCGCCACCGGCGCCGATCGGGCGTAAAGGCGGGGCGTCGCGGCAACCGAACGGGCGAGCGAGTGCAGGCGCAACAGGCAATCGTCAAGGGCTACGCGCTGGGCTTCGTCGGCATGGTGCTGTTCAGCCTGTCGCTGCCGGCGACCCGCATGGCCGTGCCGGAGCTCGGCCCCGCCTTCGTAACGGCGGCACGGCTCGGGCTCGCCGGGCTGATGGCGGCGGCCTACCTCGCCCTCGGCGGAAAGCAGCCGCCGGAGCGCCGGCACTGGCGCGATCTCGCCCTCATCGTCTTCGGCGTGGTCGGTGTGTTTCCACTCTGCTCGGCGCTCGCCATGCGCGAGGTCGAGGCGAGCCACGGCGGCATCGTCCTCGCGATCATGCCGCTCATGACCGTCGCCACCGGTGCGGTCGTCGCCGGCGAGCGGCCGAGCGGCCGGTTCTGGCTCGCCGCGCTGGGCGGCACGAGCGTGGTGCTCGCCTTCGTCCTCTACCGCAGCGGTGGTGCCATCGTCCGTGCCGACCTCTACCTCCTGGCGGCAGGCCTCGGCGCGTCGCTCGGCTATGCCGGCGGGGCCCGCATCGCCGCGCGCCTGCCGGCGCTCGACGTCATCGCCTGGGCGCTCGCCATCGCGCTGCCGGTAACGGCGATCCTCAGCCTCGTCTACTGGCCGGCAGAACCCTTGGCGGCGAGTGCCAAGGCCTGGGGCGCCGTCGTCTACGTCGCCGCCTTCCCGCAATTCCTCGGCTTCTTCTTCTGGTATGGCGGCCTCGCACTCGGCGGCATCGGCAAGGTCGGGCAGCTTCAGCTCCTGCAGGTCTATTGCACGCTCGGCTTCAGCGCGCTCCTCCTGGGCGAGCGCACCGACCTCGCCACGTGGCTCGCCGCCCTCTTGACCGTGCTGTTCGTCTGGCTGGCGCGGCAGGCCCCGGTCGTCCGCGCCGCCGCCGCCGCCGATCCCCATCTCAAACACCGGGATACATGAGACCGGGGTTGAGGAGC
Source organism: uncultured Geminicoccaceae bacterium (assembly GCA_964460465.1). Lineage (GTDB taxonomy): Bacteria > Pseudomonadota > Alphaproteobacteria > Geminicoccales > Geminicoccaceae > SLRI01. Next base: position 30,177 of record CAYWSB010000039.1, read on the forward strand.
CCCTTCGGATCGTGCGCCGCCTTGAGGCCCGCCGTCAGCCTGGCGATCGCCATGGGCTCCGGCGCGAAGACGTCGATCCGCCCCCTGAGCTCGGCCGAACCGCGCGCCAGGGTCGCATGGCCACCCGTCTCGTGCACGGCCGCCCGAATGACCGTGGCCCCGGCGGCGTCGCCCTCTGGCACCGCCAGCCAGACGAGCCCCCCGGACCAGTCGTAGAGCGCCCGGCAATCGAGCTCGTCCTGCAGCCGCCGGGCGAGCCCGGCCCCGGCCCTGGGCGGCACGCTCAAGCGCCAGACGGCATGGTCGAAGGGCTCGACGAGCGGCCGCACGTCACGCACCTCGCGCCAGAGCTCGGCCGCGGCCTCGCCGTCGAGGCGCGCCGGGCTGCCGTAGTCCTTGAAGTGATCGCGGAGCCTGCCGCATCGATAGTCGAGCTGCTCGGCAAAGCCCTCGAGCCGGAGCAGGGTGCGCCCCCGCTCACCGCCGATCCCGGCCGGCAGATGCGCCGCCCCGGTGATCTCGAAAGGCGTGCCCATGGCGGCGCACATCAGCGCATTGGCACGCGCGTCGTCGAGGCCGGCGAAGATCAGCGTCGCCATGGCCGGCGGCCTCGGGATCACCTTGAAGATCACCTCGGTCAGGAAGCCCAGGGTCCCCATGGCCCCGGCCTGCAGCTTGACCAGATCGAGCCCGGTGACGTTCTTCATCACCCGCCCACCATTCTTGACGATCTGGCCCCGGCCGTTGACGAAGCGCACGCCGATCAGGCTGTCCCGCGCCGCCCCGGCGAAGACGCGGCGCGGCCCCGAGATATTGCAGGCGGCAATGGCCCCGATGGTGGGCTCGCCCGCACTGCCGAAAAGCGGCCTGTGGTCCATGGGCTCGAACGCCAGGACCTGGTTCTTTTCGGCCAGCGCCGCCTCGATCTCGGCGAGCGGTGTCCCGGCTCTGGCCCCGATCACCATCTCGGCGGGCTCGTAGAGCGTGATGCCGGTGAGTGCCCGGCTGGTCAGCGTCGCCTCCGTCTGGATCGCCCGGCCGAGCCCCGCCCGCGTCGCGCCGCCGGCGAGGCGCAGGGGCGCTGCGGCCTCTCGGACGATCGCCGCGGCCTCGCTCTCGTCGCGGGGCTCGAGGAGGCTCATGCGGCGAGCGGTGCCGCGGCCGCCTCGGCCTCGATCCGGGCATCGAGCGGGAAGACCTTGCCGGGGTTGAGCATGCCGGTGGGATCGAAAACGGCACGCGCGCGAAGCTGCTGGTCGAGGTCGATCGCGGTGAACTGGTCGCGCATCAGGTCGCGCTTCTCGATCCCCACCCCATGCTCGCCGGTGAGGCAGCCGCCCACCTCGACGCAGAGCCTGAGGATGTCGTTGCCAGCCATCTCGGCCTTCATCGCGTCCCCGGGATCGTTGACGTTGTAGAGGATCAGGGGGTGGAGATTGCCGTCGCCGGCATGAAAGACGTTGGCCACGCGGAGCCCGTAGCCCGCACAGATCTCGCCGATCCTGGCCAGGACCTCCGGCAGCCGGCCGGTCGGAATGGTGCCGTCCATGCAGATGTAGTCGGCGATCTTGCCCGTGGCACCGAAGGCGGACTTCCGGCCCTTCCAGATCTGCGCCGTCTCCGTCGCCGAGCGGCTCTCCTTGATGGTCCGCACATCGTGCCGCCGGGCGATCTCGATGATCCGCGCCAGGGCCGCGTCCATCTCCTCGTCCGAGCCTTCGACCTCGATGATCAGCATCGCCTCGGCGTCGAGCGGGTAGCCGGCCTTGGCGAAGGACTCGGTGATCTCGATCGCCGGCTTGTCCATGAACTCGATGGCGACGGGCACGATCCCGGCGCCGATGATCTCGGCGACGCACGCCCCGGCAGCGGCCGACGAGGCGAAGCCGAAGAGCACCGGCCGGGCCCCCTCGGCGAGCGGCAGGATGCGCACCGTGGCCTCGGTCACGACCCCGAGCTGCCCCTCCGAGCCGCAAACGAGGCCCAGAATGTCGTAGCCCGGCGCGTCCAGGTGCGCGCCGCCGATCTCGACCACGGTGCCGTCGACGAGCACCAGCGTCACGCCCAGGAGGTTGTTGGTGGTCACCCCGTATTTCAGGCAGTGCGCACCCCCCGAGTTCATCGCGATGTTGCCGGCGATGGTGCAGGCGAGCTGCGAGGAGGGGTCGGGCGCATAGAAGAAACCATGCTCGCCGACATGCTGGCTGATCGCGATGTTGGTGATCCCCGCCTGCACCCGGGCCGTCCGGTTGGCGTAGTCGACCGCGAGCACGCGGCTCATCTTGGCGACCCCGAGGACCACGCAGTCCTCGTTGGGGATCGCCCCGCCGCAGAGCGAGGTGCCCGCCCCCCGCGGCACCACCGGCACGCCCTCGGCATGGCACAGCGCCAGGATCCGGCTCACCTGCTCGGTCGAATCCGGCAGCACCACGGCGAGCGGCACGCGCGAATAGGCGGTGAAGCCGTCGGTCTCGTAGGGGACCAGCTCGTGGCGGTCCGTGATCAGTCCCTCGCCCGGCAGGATCTCGGCCAGCCGTGCCGCGATGCGGGCGCGTCGGGCGATGACACCCTGGTCCGGCGCGGCAATCTCGATCGCACCCATCTGAGGCCTCCCCTGCAGCGCTGCGGCGATGCCCAACAAGTGGCACGCCGGGGCCGCCCGAACAATAGCGGCGGCGGCCCCCGCCCGCCAGCAGACCGCCGCCATCGGCCGTGCCGGCCTTCCTGGACGAATGTCCCCGAACCGTGTTGGTCGCCGGCGCAGCCACCTGGAGTCAGCAGAGCGGCGCCGGCCGGTCCGCGGCCGAGCCCGTGCCCGTCATGTCCCCATATCGTGTTGGCGCCGACCCACCGCCGATGCCGGCCGCTCGCCGGTCAGGCCGGCTCCTTCACCGCCCGGCCGCCGGGCTGCTCGCCGAGGCCGGTCCCCTCGACGTCCGCGAGATTGAGGCTCGGGTCGAGGCAGAGGATCTCCTCGAACTCGGTGACGTTGTGGATCTCCGTGCCCATGGCGATGTTCGTCACCCGCTCGGTGATGAACTCGAGCACCACCGGCACCTGGTGCTCCTGCATCAAGGCATGCGCCCGGTCGAACGCCTCCTTGAACTCGTTCGGGCTCGTCACCCGGACCGCCTTGCAGCCCATGCCCTCCGCCACGGCGCAGTGGTCGACGCCGTAGCCGGGCACCCCCTCCTTGGGATCGGCGTTGATGTTGTCGAAGGCGAGACTGACCTCGAAGTCGATCTTGAAGCCGCGCTGCGCCTGCCGGATCAGCCCGAGATAGGAGTTGTTCACGACCACGTGCAGGTAGGGCAGCTTGTGCTGCGCGCCGACGGCCAGCTCCTCGATCAGGAACTGGAAATCATAGTCGCCGGAAAGCGCCACGATCTTGCGGTCCGGGTCCGCCGCCCGCACGCCGAGAGCGGCCGGCAGGGTCCAGCCCAGGGGACCCGCCTGGCCACAATTGATCCAGTTGCGCGGCTTGTAGACATGCAGGAACTGGGCACCCGCGATCTGCGACAGGCCGATCGTCGTGACGTAGCAGGTGTCCCGATCGAAGGTCTCGTTCATCTCCTGATAGACCCGCTGCGGCTTCAGCGGCACCTGGTCGAAATGCGACTTCCTGAGCATGTGCTTCTTGAGATGCAGGCAGCGCCCGGCCCAGGCCGACCGGTCCTTGAGCCGGCCGGCGGCCCGCCACTCCCGCGCCACCTCGATGAACAGCTCGAGCGCCGCCCCGGCATCCGAGGTGATGCCGAAATCCGGGTTGAACACCCGGCCGATCTGCGTCGGCTCGATGTCGACATGCACGAACCGCCGCCCCTTGGTATAGGCGTCGATCGAGCCCGTGTGCCGGTTGGCCCAGCGATTGCCGATGCCGAGCACGAAGTCCGACGCCATGAACGTGGCATTGCCGTAGCGGTGGCTGGTCTGCAGGCCCACCATCCCGGCCATCAGGTCGTGGTCATCGGGGATCGCCCCCCAGCCCATCAGCGTCGGGATCACCGGCACGCCCGTGATCTCGGCGAAATCGACCAGCTCCGCGCAGGCATCGGCGTTGATGATCCCACCGCCCGCCACGATCAGCGGCCGCTCCGCCTCGTTCAGCATCGCCAACGCATGCTCGACCTGCGCCCGAGTCGCCTTGGGCTTGTAGACCTCGAGCGGTGCATAGGTCTCGATGTCGAACTCGATCTCCGACGTCTGCACGTCCACCGGCAGGTCGATCAGCACCGGCCCCGGCCGGCCCGAGCGCATCAGGTGAAAGGCCTTCTGGAACACCCGCGGCACCTGCCCGGGCTCGAGCACCGTCGTCGCCCACTTGCTCACGGGGGCGGCGATCGAGGCGATGTCGATCGCCTGGAAATCCTCCTTGTGCAGCCGGGCGCGCGGCGCCTGGCCGGTGATGCAGAGGATCGGGATCGAATCCGCGATCGCCGAGTAGAGCCCGGTGATCATGTCGGTGCCCGCCGGCCCCGAGGTGCCGATGCACACGCCGATATTGCCGGCCACGGCGCGGGTGTAGCCCTCGGCCATGTGCGACGCCCCCTCGACGTGGCGCGCCAGGATGTGGCGGATCGTCCGCCGCTTCTCCAACGCCGCATAGAGCGGGTTGATCGCCGCCCCCGGCACCCCGAACGCGGTCGTCACCCCCTCCTTCTCGAGCACGAGAACGGCAGCCTCGATCGCGGTCATCTTGGGCACGGCGACACCTCCTCCGATTGCAGCACTGGCCATCCCGAGAGATAGGCGCCGCTACCGCCCCCGCAACGATTTCAGGATGCTATTCCACGATCCGGAATGAAACCGGAAAGGCCAGCGATCTCAACGCTTTGCACGGCCCCCGACCTGCTCGGTCAGCGCCCCTGCCGCGCGCCGCACCAGCCCGCCGATCACCGCAAGGGCCGTGTCGTCGATCCGCGCCAGCGGCCCGGACACCGACAACGCCGCCAGGGGCCGCCCCTCCTCGTCGAGCACCGCGGCCGCCACGCAGCGCAACCCCAACGCATGCTCCTCGTCGTCGACCGCATAGCCCCGCTGGCACACCCGCTCGAGATCGGCCCTGAGCTTCCGCGGCGTGTCCAGCGTCCGCTCCGTCGCCCGCGGCAGCCCGTGCGCCTGCAGCACCCGCGCCACCTCGCCGGCCGGCAGATGCGCCAGCATCGCCTTGCCGGCACCCGAGCAGTGCAGCTTCACCCGCCCGCCCGGCCGCGCGATCGCCCGCATCAGTTGCCGGCACTCCACCTGCGCCATGCAGACCGCCTCGCCGCCCTCCTCGATGTAAAGGTTCACCGTCTCCCCGCTCTCCTCCATCACCTGCCGCATGTACGGCCGCGCCAGCGTCGCCACGTTGCGACTGCGCCGGAACGCCTGCCCCACGACGAAGCTCTGCACCCCCACCTGCCACAACCCTTCGCCCGCCACGAACCGCACATACCGGCAGGCCTCCAAGGTGGTCAGCAGCCGATGCGCCGTCGACGGCGCCAACCCCACGATCTGCGCCACATCCGAAAGCGACATCCCCTCCGCCGCCTCCGCCAACGTGTCCAACAACGCCAGCGCCCGCGCCAGCGACTGCACCTGACTCGGATCCCGAGCCGCCACCTTCCCCACCCGCCGCGAAACCCGCCGCCCAACCGCCATCCCACCTCCAACCCAAGCCACGACACGCCGCTAAGCCATCCGGAGAGAAAATGGAACAGCATCCCACCATGCGGCATGGCTGGCACCATGGGGAAGGCAGAAATCCGGGGAGGCAATGCCTCCCCGCGCCCCACCGGCCTTTTGGGGTTGAGGAGTTTTGTGGTGGCTGTCTCACCCATACGTAAGTAAACTCTCTCTTGTGACGACCACCTCGAGTTCGGCGAGCAGGTGATGAACTCTGGCACCCACGTCGCCTCCTTCAAGTTCAAGCGGGGCGACCAGCAAAAGAAGGTCGGCGTCCTCTCCGGCGGCGAGCGCAACGGCGTCCACCTCGCCAAGCTGCTCCGCTCCGGCTGCAACGTCCTCATGCTCGACGAGCCCACCAACGACCTCGACGTCGACACGCTGCGGGCGCTTGAGGACGCGCTGCTCGACTTCGCCGGCTGTGCCATCGTCATCAGCCACGACCGCTGGTTCCTCGACCGCATCGCCACCCACATCCTCGCCTTCGAAGGCAACAGCCACGTCGAATGGTTCGAAGGCAACTTCCAGGACTACGAGGAAGACAAAAAACGCCGGCTCGGGGCAGAAGCGGTGGAACCCCACCGGCTCAAGTACAAGCCACTGAAAGTGGCTTGACGAAAGGAAGATCCGGGGAGGATGATCCTCCCCGGGCCCCACCGGATTTGTTTTATGCGGAATGTCGGACGCACATCGTCGATTTGAAGGGGCTTGAAATGCAATGCTTCAACTCAAGTGCTTTTTTCAATTTCTCCCTTTTTTCTGCGATTATATTGTTAGCTACAGGCTGCGCACGCCAACTTTCCGAGCAAGGACGCATGGTTCGTGAAATCCAGGCAGACTGGGCAAATTCTTGCGAGTTTCTGGGTGTCTTGGAGGCGTCAGAGGGAAACGGTTGGGACATTGTCGACGATAGGCGCGGAGCCTTAAATAGATTGCGAGATACAGTCGCTCAGAGTGGCGGTAATGCTTTCGTTATCACAAATATGAGCAGCAATGTTTTTCGCACTCATGTACAAGCGGATGGTTATAGATGCCCCTGACCATTTTTGACGGATTATTTTCCTCTAAGGAATGCATCCGTCGCTCTTTCTTCACGTATCCCTTCGAAGGCTTGTCTGCCTGATCTAAGCTGCCTATAGAATGCAGGATCATGAACGCACACCGACCGCGCTGGATAATAACCGACATTGAAGACGAGTATAGCGAGCAAGATCCAATTTTTTCTTCTCCGACTCCGGTTTCGGAATGGGAACGGTATGTTTCCGAAATCTTCAATAATTCAAAGTGTCAGCCATTACATCGCCCACTCTTAAAAAATCTGGCTCACCGACTCCAATTCATCGAGGTCGTTTATTCGATTTTGCTTTATGACAGCGAAATTTATAGCGCGAACAAAAGAGGGACGCTTCATCCAACAGTTCGATGCTTTACTATGCATACTTTTTGCGTTTGCGCGAACTCAATTCTCGAGGGTATCGGGGCTCATTTCTGTCGTAACGGATTACCGTCGAAAAAGCTCAGCGCACACGCTTGGCACGATGCCATTCTCGACAAGATTGGAGTGCACTATGATTGCCGACAAGATCTCAGCTCCTTTTTAGATAACCTGAGCACTTTTCGCGACAAGATACACCTGGATCGGATCGGAAGTACGGACAATCTTCATTTTAATGAATTTACTCATGTGAAGTGTTTTTTGCCAATGAGTCATAGCTTTATCAATTTACTTGATAAAATGAATTCCCATCTTCCGCCTTTGACAATTCTTTCGCTCAAGAAATAGCGGGATTATTGATCTGAAATTGAGGAAGGGACCCATGCAATTTGTGAAGGCTTTAGCTTCAGGCTTTGCGGTATTTGTTGTAGTAATTTTACTTGGTGGCGCTGCATTCGAGGATGGGCAGATATTCGGCGCCTTTATGATAGGCACTTTAACCTTCGTCGTATTAATGTTCATTAATGATTGAGATAGCAGTGGTAAGAAATTCGGGTCCAAAGAAATTCGGGTCCACGAGACTCTTTTAACCTTCCAAGAAATTCAAATTCGGGTCCACCAAGTCCACAAGGGCTTAGGGGGACAGCTCCCTCTTTAACCATTCGCTCTTGCCCATCGCGCCAGCCGCCGCCACCACCGTAGAGGACCGGATGGGCGCGGGAAGGCGTGCCTTCCCGCCTCTGTCCTGCCCGTTCACCGTAACCGGCCGACCAATACCCGTGGTCAAGCGGCCTTGGCTGTTGCCGGC
>CAYWSB010000040.1:0-36474 GCA_964460465.1 uncultured Geminicoccaceae bacterium
CGGCGAAGGGGTGCAGCAGGCGCTGCTCAAGATCATCGAGGGCACCATCGCCAGCGTCCCGCCGCAGGGCGGCCGCAAGCACCCGCAGCAGGAGTTCCTGCAGGTCGACACCACCAACATCCTGTTCATCTGTGGCGGCGCCTTCGCCGGCCTCGAGAAGCTGATCGAGCAGCGCGGCAAGCCGCGCTCGATGGGCTTCGGCGCCACCGTCGCCGGACCGGACGAGCGGCGCTCGGGCGAGGTGCTGCGCGAGGTCGAGCCCGACGACCTTCTGAAGTTCGGCCTGATCCCCGAGTTCGTCGGCCGCATGCCCGTCGTGGCGACCCTCTCCGATCTCGACGTCGAGGCGCTGGTCCAGATCCTCAAGGAGCCCAAGAACGCCCTGGTCAAGCAGTACCAGAAGCTGTTCGAGATGGAGGACGTCAAGCTCACCTTCACCGAGGACGCGCTCAAGGCCATCGCCCAGAAGGGCATCAAGCGCAAGACTGGTGCCCGCGGCCTGCGCTCGATCATGGAGGGCATCCTGCTCGAGACCATGTTCGAGCTGCCGTCCCTGACCACCGTCGAGGAGGTGGTGGTCAACAAGGAGGTCGTGGAGAGCAACGCCAAGCCGTTGATGATCCACAACCAGCGCAAGGGCGACGTCGGCTCGGCCTCCTGAGCCGGCGACGACTCAACCGCCGCGCGATCGCCAGCACCCGCGACACGGTCTCCCGAAGCCTCGCGGCTGCCTTGAAAGCGGCCCCCCCGCGGGCCACCTCTAAACCGGTAATCCGGCGTGACGGCTCAGGCCGTGGGCGCCCCTGCGGTGAGGTCTAATGGTCGAGACACCCCAAACGACAATCTTTTCCGTTCTTCCGTTGCGCGACATCGTCGTCTTCCCGCACATGATCGTACCCCTTTTCGTCGGCCGCGAGAAGTCGATCGCGGCGCTCGAGGAGGTGATGAAGGAGGACAAGCAGATCCTGCTGGTCGCCCAGAAGAACGCCAGCCAGGACGACCCCGGACCGGACGACATCTACCGCGTCGGTACCGTCTCCAGCGTGCTGCAGCTGCTCAAGCTGCCCGACGGCACCGTCAAGGTGCTGGTCGAGGGCACCGCCCGTGCCGACATCCAGGGCTTCGTCGACAACCCCCGCTTCTTCCAGGTGGCCGCCCGCGTGCTCGAGGACGGCTCGACCGACATGCGCGAGGTCGAGGCATTGGCCCGGGCCGTGGTGACCCAGTTCGAGCAGTACGTGAAGCTGAACAAGAAGGTGCCGCCCGAGGTCCTGGTCTCGCTCTCGCAGATCGACGACCCGGGCAAGCTCGCCGACACCGTCTCGGCGCACCTGGCGCTCAAGATCTCCGACAAGCAGGACCTGCTCGAGACCGCGTCGCTCGCCGAGCGGCTCGAGCGGCTCTACGGCTTCATGGAGGGCGAGATCAGCGTGCTCCAGGTGGAGAAGCGCATCCGCTCCCGCGTCAAGCGGCAGATGGAGAAGACCCAGCGCGAGTACTACCTCAACGAGCAGATGAAGGCGATCCAGAAGGAGCTGGGCGAGCTCGAGGACGGCAAGGACGAGGCCTCCGAGCTCGAGGAGCGGATCAAGAAGACCAAGTTCTCCAAGGAGGCCCGCGACAAGGCCATGGCCGAGCTCAAGAAGCTCCGGACCATGAGCCCGATGTCGGCCGAGGCCACCGTGGTCCGCAACTATCTCGACTGGATGCTCTCCATTCCCTGGAAGAAGCGCTCCAAGGTCAAGAAGGACATCAAGCTGGCGGAGAGCATTCTCGACGCCGACCACTACGGCCTCGAGAAGGTCAAGGAGCGGATCGTCGAGTATCTCGCGGTGCAGCAGCGGGTCGACAAGATGAAGGGCCCGATCCTCTGCCTGGTCGGCCCGCCCGGCGTCGGCAAGACCAGCCTCGGCAAGTCGCTGGCCAAGGCCACCGGCCGCAACTTCGTCCGCTTCTCGCTCGGCGGGGTGCGCGACGAGGCCGAGATCCGCGGCCACCGGCGGACCTATATCGGCTCGCTGCCGGGCAAGATCGTCCAGAGCATGAAGAAGGCCAAGACCTCCAACCCGCTCTTCATGCTCGACGAGATCGACAAGATGGGCTCGGACTTCAGGGGCGACCCGTCGTCGGCCCTGCTCGAGGTGCTGGATCCGGAGCAGAACGCCAACTTCAACGACCACTACCTCGAGGTCGACTACGACCTCTCGGACGTGATGTTCGTCTGCACCGCCAACACCCTTCGGATGCCGCAGCCGCTCCTCGACCGGATGGAGATCATCCGGCTCGCCGGCTACACCGAGGAGGAGAAGGTCGAGATCGCCAAGCGCCACCTGCTGGAGAAGCAGCGCAGGTCGCACGGCTTGTCCGAGCAGGAATGGGCGATCACCGACGAGGCGCTGGTCGACCTCATCCGCTACTACACGCGGGAGGCTGGCGTTCGCAATCTCGAGCGGGAGATCGCCAACCTTGCCCGGAAGGCGATCAAGGAGATCGTCGCCGGCGATCGGAAGCAGGTGAAGATCACCCGCCGCAACCTCGACAAGTATGCCGGGGTGCGCAAGTTCCGCTACGGCGAGGCCGAGCTCGAGGACATGGTGGGTGTGACCACCGGCCTCGCCTGGACCGAGGTGGGCGGCGAGCTGCTCACGATCGAATCGGTGCAGGTGCCGGGCAAGGGCAAGATGACGATCACCGGCAAGCTCGGCGACGTCATGCAGGAGTCGGTCCAGGCGGCCAAGAGCTACGTCCGCTCGCGCTCGCGGCTGCTCGGTGTGGAGCCGTCGCGCTTCGACACCACCGACATCCACATCCACGTGCCCGAGGGTGCCACGCCCAAGGACGGGCCGTCGGCCGGTGTCGCCATGGTGACCTCGATCGTCTCCGTGCTCACCAGGATTCCGGTCAAGGCCTCCGTGGCCATGACCGGCGAGGTGACGCTCAGGGGCCGGGTCCTGCCGATCGGCGGGCTCAAGGAGAAGCTGCTGGCGGCCCTGCGCGGCGGCATCAAGACGGTGCTGATCCCCAAGGAGAACGAGAAGGACCTGGCCGAGATCCCCGACAACGTGAAGAAGGGGCTCAAGATCATTCCGGTCGGCAATGTCGACGAGGTGCTGCAGGTGGCGCTCACGCGCGTGCCGGACGCGCTCGCCGAGGAGGAGCCGATCAGCCCCGAGATCGCGGCCCAGGCCAAGCCGCCGGCGGATCAGGCCCGTCTGCCGAACTGACCCGGCGAGCAGCGGAACTGAGCACGGCCCGCGGGACCAGAGGGTCCCGCGGGCCGTGCCGCGTCAGGCGGCGGCTGCGAGGTCGGTGGTCAGCGCTTGCGCGAAAGCCAGAGCTGGTCAGGTGTCACGGAGATGATTGAAGTTCGTGACAGGATGACCTCGCGCCAACACCGCGAGATAAAGATTGAGGTCTGTTGTAAGAACATGAACATCGGAGCGGCTGATCTTGAGGATTGCCGTATCCGTAAGCCCTAAGCCCTAAGCCCTAAGCCCTAAGCCCTAAGCCCTAAGCCCTAAGCGCAGGAATGCCTTGTCGTCGGCACAGTAACGCGCCGCTACGCACTCCTCCGCGGTGCCATCGATGAATCTTGCGAGCGCCATCATTAGCTGGTCGTGGGCTGGCGGATTCATCCCGCCACTGCGCAGAAGATTGCTCGTCTCGGCGAGGATGTGCGGTGTCGTCAATATCGGCGCACCTTCGAGCTGGCGCTGCAGCAAATCCCAGTCCGACGCCACGAAAGTCTTTGCGCGCTTGTGTTGGCCTATCCAACGCGTATCGACTGCACCGATGACCAGCAGCACCAGGAGATTGGTATCGAGCAGGGTCGCCATCAATCGGAAAAGGCCGGCTCGCGATGCTTGACCGATAGGATGCGCCCGTCCCGATCATTCATCGTTACCACCTTGAAGGTTCGGCCACGCCGACCCTCGAGGGTCGCGGCGACGCCCAAGGGCTGATCCCAGGGGCGGGAGAAGCCGATGGTAACCTGCCAATGGCCGCCCTGCTCGATGAACTCGATTTCCTCCAGGCCAATATTGCTGATACTCTCTACCTGGAACATCGTGGCGACATGTTCCTTTGCCTTCGCTATGGCTTCCAGCGCATCCATCGCGAGCCCTTTCCGGTCCGAGATTGCAAAGTCATATGGTGCCGCGTGCTCGCTCTTGCCATCGAGTGAGCCAATACTCCCATCAGCGCCTGAACTGCGCCCAGTCGATGTCGCCATGGCGATCCAGGCTCCGCTCGCTCTTCGGGAGCTGGTATTTCAGGCCGGTGGCGCAGTTGAAGAGGACGCAGCGGTCGGTGGGCTTGATGCGCCCCTCGGCCAGGCTTTGCTGCCAGGCGGCGTAGGTGGCGGCGCCCTCGGGGCAGAGGAGGAAGCCCTCGTCCCTCGCCACCTCGTCGAGCCCGGCCTGGATCGCGTCGTCGGTGACCGCCATGGCGAAGCCGCCGCTCTCGCGGACGGCGCGCAGGATCAGGAAATCGCCCACCGCCTGCGGCACGCGGATGCCCCAGGCGATGGTCTCTGCGTTCTCCCACCGCGGCGCGTGCTCCACACCGTCCTCGAACGCCTTGACCATGGGCGCACAGCCGGTGGCCTGGACGGCCACCATGCGCGGCCGCTTCGGACCGATGAAGCCCAGGGCCTCGAGCTCGGCGAAGGCCTTCCACATGCCGATCAGGCCGGTGCCGCCGCCGGTCGGGTAGAAGATGACGTCGGGGACGTCGAAGCCGAGCTGCTCGGCGAGCTCGAGGCCCATCGTCTTCTTGCCCTCGATCCGGTAGGGCTCCTTCAGGGTCGAGGTGTCGAACCAGCCGACGGCCTCCTTCCCGGCACCCACGAGCTTGCCGCAGTCGTCGATCAGGCCGTTGACGCGGTAGACGTCGGCGCCCTGCAGCGCCATCTCGCTGATGTTGGTCTCGGGCGTGTCCGCCGGGCAGAAAATCGTCGTCCTGATCCCGCAATGAGTGGCATAGGCCGAGAGCGCGGCGCCGGCATTGCCGTTGGTCGGCATCGCCATGTGCGTCACCCCGAGCTCCTTGGCCATCGAGACCGCCATGACGAGGCCGCGGGCCTTGAACGAGCCGGTCGGCAGCCGGCCCTCGTCCTTGACGATGAGCGCACCCGTGGCGCCGTGCCGGGATGCCAGCCTCGGCAGCTCGATCAGCGGCGTCGCGCATTCGCCCAGGCTGACGATGTTCTCCACCCGGCGCACCGGCAGGAGCTCGCGCCAGCGCCAGAGATCGCGCGGCCGCCGCTCCAGCACCTCCTTCGTCAGCGCCTTGCGGACGCCGTCGAGGTCGTAGCGGACCAGGAGCGGCCGTCCGGCGCGCGAGAGGTTGTGCAGCCTGTCGGCCTCGTAGCGCTCGCCGGTCAGGCTGCACTCGAGATGGGTGACGAAGGTCGGGCGTTCCTCGACGAGGTTGAGGTTGTCGGCGATCATGGCCTGATGCTTCCCTGGTCGGCGGTTCTGACGGTGTCCATGAAGGCGGCGAGCAGTTCCCGGTCGAGCCGGCCGTCGCGGCGGATGCCGGAGCAGAGGTCGACCCCGAACGGCCGGACCGCGGCGATGGCACGGGCGACATTGGCGGGGCCGAGCCCGCCGGCGAGGAAGACCGGCCGGTCGACGGCCTCGACCACGGCCCGGCTCAAGCTCCAGTCGTGGGTTCGCCCCGTGCCCCCCAGCTCCTTGACCGGGGCGTCAGGCCGGCCGCTGTCGAGCAGGAAGCCGTCGACCAGCGGGGCGAGGGCGCGGGCGGCCGCCACCACGGACGCATCGGTCACGTGCAGCACCTGCAGCAGGCGCGTTGGCCCGGCCCGCTGCCTGAGCTGCTCGAGGACGGCGGGTGCCACGGCGTCCACCAGCTGCAGCGCCGCCGGCCGCACGAGGCGCAGCTCGGCCTCGAGCCGCTCGAGCGTGGTGGCGCTGGACAGCAGCACGGCCCCGATCCCGGGCGGCAGGCCGGCGGCGATCACCGCCGCCCGGTCGAGCCCGATCGGGCCGGGCCCGCTCGGCATCGGACCGACGAGGCCCAGGAGATCGGCACCGGCGTCGATCGCCATTGCCGCCTCTTCGACCGTGGCGATACAACAGATCTTGACGCGGGTCCGCATGGTCCGTCTCTGGGGCTCCGGCTCGGCGGCGCCCGGCAGGGTGGAGCGCTTCGTCCGCGTCGCTGGTTCGTGGGGAGGAAAGAGTGCCGGAAGACGCCGCCGCCGTCGAGCACCTGCATCGCCTGGAGGTGATCCGCGAGCGCGCCTGGATGCTGCTGGCGGCCGCCGAGCGCGGCCAGAGCGACCACTTCCAGCTTTCGCCCGAGGCCGTCAACACCGTGGCCACCGCGCTGGCCCAGATGATCGGCGATCGGGCGAGCCGTGCCGCGGCGACGAGCGGTTTCGAGGCCGCCGCGCCGACAGCCGGCGCCGCGGCGACGGGCGGGCACCCGACCTTGGCCAATCTCTGGCAGGCGCTGCGCCGCCACCAGCCCGCCGCCCTCGAGGCCCTGGGCCGGGCCGTCTCCGGCGGTGACGCCCTCGCCCGGGCGAAGAGCGGCGCCGATCTGGCCGTCCTGCACCGGGTGCTGGAGCCGGTCGGCCTCGCGCCCGAGCCCGAGGCGCTGGCGGCGCTCGTCCACGGCTTCGCGGCCGGCGCCTTCACCGCGTCCAGCCCCGGTGCGGCGGTGCTCGACGCGCCGGGCCTGCGCCGCGCCCTGGCGGGCGACGGCACCCTGCCGTTGCCGGAGGCGCTCGCCGCGCTGCTGGCTGACGGTGTCCGGCGCCAGCGCCTGGCCGAGCTCGCGGCACGGCTCGAGCAGGCGACGACGCTGTTCGGCGTCGAGGGCCGGTTCGGCCAGGTGCTCGACCGCCTGCTCGCCGGCAACGGCGGCAACCTGCCAGGGTCGGGGCCGGCGGCGGCGCTGCTCACGACGCAGCGCATCGTCGACACGCTGGGCGCCGTCGTCGACCCGATCGTCGCGAGCACGGTCCGGATCGGCGGCCGGCAGGCCGGCGACGTCTGGCGGCATCCGCTCGCCTGGGCGGAGGACCGCAGCCGCGAGCTGGTTCCCTTCCATGCGCTCCTGTTGGCCCTCGTCCTCGATCTCGTGGAGCCGCTGCAGGAGGCCGGCGCGGAGCTCACCGATCTGGACCAGCTGCCGGTGCCGGCCGGGCGGGACCTCGCCGGGCAGATCCTGCGGCTGGGGCTCGTCCGCGCACGGCATGCCGCCGTCGCCCGGCTGCGCCATCCGCCGGGCTCGGACATCGTCGTCGAGCTGCGTGCCCTCTCGATCGCCCTCGCCGACCGCCTCGCCGACCGCCTGCGCGCCGAGCTCGGGCGGACGGCGCACGACCTGCCGGTGGCCCGCATCCTGGGGCCACTCGCGACGCTCGCCGCCGGCTGGCGCGAGCGGCCGGGCCCCGGGATTGCCATCACCGCGACCAGCTTCTAACAGTGGACCGGCCGGCCGGCTGGTGAGCCGCCGCCGCCCGCAAGCCGCCTTGCCCGTTTCTGGCCCCGGCGCCCGCCGCCTGGACGCAGCGATCGAGACATGCCCATGCCCGACATCATCGTCGTCGACCATCCGCTCGTGCAGCACAAGCTCACCCTGATGCGGCGGTCGAAGACGGCGACCGCGGATTTCCGCCGGCTGGTGCGCGAGGTGGCGCTCCTGCTCGGCTACGAGATCACCCGCAACCTGCCGCTCGAGCAGGTCGCCATCGAGACGCCGCTCGAGCCGATGCAGGCGAGCCGCCTCGCCGGCAAGAAGCTCTGCCTGATCTCGATCCTCAGGGCCGGCAACGGCCTGCTCGACGGGATGCTGGACCTCGTGCCCTCGGCCCGCGTGGGGCATGTCGGGCTCTATCGCGATCCGGCGACGCTGCAGCCGGTCGAGTACTACTACAAGGTGCCCGAGGATCTGGCCGAGCGGCCGGTGGTGGTGCTCGACCCGATGCTGGCGACGGCGAACTCGGCCGTGGCGGCGGTCGACCGGATCAAGCAGGACGGGGCGACCGACATCAAGTTCTGCTGCCTGCTCGCCGCTCCCGAGGGGGTGCGGCGGCTGCGCGCGGCGCATCCCGACGTCGCGATCTTCACCGCCGCCGTCGATCGCGAGCTCAACGATCACGGCTACATCCTGCCCGGCCTCGGCGATGCCGGCGACCGCATCTACGGCACCAAATAGCCGGCCGCCGCCGGCACCGGATTCTGCGTAATGTTAACGGAAACGCAACCACGGCCGTGGCATCAGAGCGTCCGCATGAGCGGCTGCGCGCTGCTCTTGGGGCTGCCTGAGGCGGAGTGGCGGATGCGGCAGGGCTTTCCCGTGGAGATCGTCGAGGCACGCACCGACAGCCTCTCGAGCCTCGCCGAGTGGCTCGCGGCCGGCGGCTACGAGCCGCGCCGGCGGCGGGTCGGCGATCTGGCGCGCCGCGCGCCCGGGGCCTGCGTGCGGCTGATCGAGGTGACCGCGGAGGAGAGTGCGGCACGCCTCGCGGCCCTCACCCGGCGCGGTGCGGGCGAGCACGTGGCGGTGGCGGCGATCGTGCCCGAGAGCGACGAGACCTCGCTGGCCAAGGCGCTCGCCGTGGGTCCGGACGACCTGTTGACCTATCCCTTCGACGCCGACGAGCTGGTCGTCCGGCTCGACGCGCTGCATCAGCTCGGCCGGGCCCGGGCGGTGCTCGCCGAGCGCGCCCGGACATTCGCCCGCTTCGCGTCGCCGGCAACCGGGGGCAAGCCGGCGGCCGCGGTCGGCGTCGAGCCGCCGGCAGGCGAGGGTGACGGCACACGCCCCCGGCGTCGGACGGCGACCGCCGAGCGGCCGCGGGTGCTGGTGATCGGCCCGGCCAGCCAGCACAAGGTCAAGGTCGGCGAGGCCCTGGCCCGTGCCTTGATCAACTACGCCGACAATCTCGAGAAGGCCAAGGGCGCGCTGGCGACCGGCAGCTTCGACATGGTGGTGCTGCTCGGCACGAACCCGGCGGCCCGGCGCGACCTCCTGCGCTGGCCCGAGCTCGCCCCGGCGAGCGCCCCCGCCACGCTGCTCGTCCTCGACGCGACCTCCGGCGAGGACCACCTCGAGGTTCGCCAGCGCCTCGCCCATCTGCCGGTGGCGGACCGGCTCAGCCTGCCGCAGCCGGCCGAGCTGGTCCGTGCGCGGATGGATTTCTGGCTCACCGTCGTTCGCCTGCAGCACCGCCTCCTGAGCCCGCCCGAGGGCGAGCTGCTGGGCCTCTGCCACGATGGCCTCACCGGCCTCTTCAACCACGGCTACTTCCTCGAGCATCTCAAGGCCGTCGATCTGGCGCCGCCGCACCGCCGGGCGATGCTGGTGATCGAGCTCGTCAATCTCGCGCGGTTGAACGAATCGGCCGGCCACGCCATGGCCAACCGCTACCTCGCGGCGCTGGGTCCGACCCTGCGCCGCAACGTCCGGGCCGAGGATCTGCCGGCCTATCTGGGCGCCGGCCGCTTCGCCGTGCTGCTGGACGACATGGCGCCGGGTGCCGCGACGCAGGCCGGCCGCCGGCTCGAGCATCTCCTCGCCCGGGTGCCGCATGCCGGCGGCACGCAGCCTCGCCTGACCGCCCGCAGCTTCGAGCTCGGCACCGGGACCCTGCCGCTGCAGCTGCTGCAGGAGGCGATGCGCTGGCGCATCGACGCGCGCGCGACCGCCGCCTGAGCCACGGCAGGCCGGCGCCGGCCGTCCGGTGGCCGGCCCCGATGGGCCGCCGGCAATCGCGACCCGCTCCAGGACAGGCGCTCGGTCGGCGCTCCGCCCGACGCCGACGCGCTGTCGATGCCGGCCAGGCCAAGCGTGCCGGCGCGGCAGAAGGCACCGGAGCCCGACCGGCTGCTCGCCGGCTGGACGAGCCAGTGGTCGATCGTCACGGAGGCGACGCAGCGAAGGCCGTGCGCCACACCTCGCCTCCGGCGCCCGTCCAGCCGGTCGGGCGTCAAGCCCTCGACCAGGCGGCGCTGGGCCCCGGGGCCAGCCGGTCCCGAGCGTCGATCGCCCTCGCGGTGCGACAGCAGGCTTCAGGCGCCGACCACCGCCCGGACGGGCCACCACTCCGCATCCTGGATCTGCTTGAGCGTGTAGGGGCAGCGGCGCGGCAGCCGCTTGGCGGCATCGGCCTCGTGATATTGCTCGAGGTCGTTGCGCGCGTTCGATCGGGCCAGCTCGTAGAGGTCACCGAGCTCGTCCTCGAGCTCGTTGGCGATCGTGGTCGTCACGCGCTTGTTGAGATTGAGCCGCGCCGTCCTGACCGTGTTCTGCCAGCCCCGGCGCGGCTCCTCGGCCGGCGAGAAGTGCAGCTTCAGAAGATGCTGGATGATCGTGGCGGTGTGCGACGCGCAGGATGCTCGCAGATCACGCGCCATGGCGTCCAGCTCCTCTGCCAGAAGGTCGAGGTCGAGCGGGATGTTCGCACCCTCCGCCTGCAGCCGGCGCAGCACCGCCGCCTGCTCGGCCAGCCAGGCCACGTAGTCGCGCTCGAACAGGTCCGTGCTCATCACCGCCTTCCTCGCCGACACCTTCCAGCAGGGGAGTCTAGGCCGTTTGCCGTGCCCGGCAAAGCACCAACCGACGGGCGTGGCATTTACAGGCGGGGACGCGCAGGGGATAACGCTCTGCATTGAGGCCCTGGTCGCGAGCGCCGGGGCCAGATCAGGAAGGCCGATGCGCGCCACCACCCGCTTTCGCCGTCTCGTCGAGGCGCCCGACATTCTCGTCCTGCCGGGCATCCAGGACGCGCTCACGGCCCGGCTCGCCGAGGCCGCCGGCTTCGCCGCCGTCACCTGCGGCGGCTACGCGGCGACGGCGGCGCTCCTGGGCCAGCCCGACACCTCGCAGCTCGGCCTGATCGAGATGGCCGATCACTACGCCCGGATCGTCGACGCCGTGGCCGTGCCCGTCTTCGCCGATGCCGACACCGGCTTCGGCAACGTCACCAATGTCCGCCGGGCCGTGCGCGCCTACGAGCGCGCCGGGGTCGCCGGCCTGTTCATCGAGGACCAGCTCTTTCCCAAGCGCTGCGGCCACATGGCGGGCAAGGCCGTGATCGGGGCCGAGGAGATGGTCGGCAAGCTCAAGGCCGCCCTCGACGCCCGGACCGATCGCGACCTCGTCATCATGGCGCGGACCGACGCCCTCGCCGTGAACGGCATCGACGACGCCATCGCCCGCGGCCGGCTCTACCGCGAGGCCGGTGCCGACATGATCTTCGTCGAGGCGCCGCGCAGCGTCGAGGAGATGCGCCGCATCTGTGCCGGGATCGAGGCGCCGATGATGGCCAACAACATCGAGGGCGGGCTCACGCCGCTCCTGCCCGCGGCCGAGCTCGAGGCGATCGGCTACGCCATGGTCGCCTTCCCGGTCGCCACCACCTATGCCGTGGCGGCCGCGATCGGCGGCCTGATGCGCCACCTGCACGGTCACGGCACGACCGCCGGCTGGCCCGGCGGGATGCTGGACTTCACCGCCTTCAACCAGTTGGTCGGCCTGCCGGAGCTCAGGGCGGCGGAGGAGCGCGACCTCGCCTTCGCCCGACGGCTCGTCGGAGCGAAGCCCAACGATTGATCATCAGGGAGAGAACAGAATGACCAAGCGCACACTGATCCTGGCCACCGCCCTGTCGCTCGGCATCGCCGCCGCGGCAAAGGCCGAGACCGTCTTTCGCATCAGCCACCAGCTGCCGCCGGCGCACCACATCGCCCAGCTGCTCGAGGACTTCGCGGCCGACGTCGAGGCGCGCACCAACGGTGCCGTCGACGTCCAGATCTTCGGCGCCAGCCAGGCCTACAACCCCGACCAGCACCACCCCGCGGTGGCCCGGGGCGAGATCGAGGGGGCGATCGCCGTCAATTTCCAGTGGGGCAACACCATCCCCGAGATGAACGTCGTCACCATCCCCTACTTCTTCACCGATCTCGGCCGGATCGAGCGCTTCCCGGGCTCCGCGGCGGCCGGCATGCTGGAGGCCAAGCTGCTCGAGAAGGGCGTGCGCAACATCGCCTGGCTCTACACCACCCGGCAGTCGATCTTCACCTCGAGCAACCGGCCGCTGATCACCACCGAGGACTTCCAGGGTGTGAAGATCCGCGGCCTCAACCGCCTGGTCGACGAGGGCCTCGTGGCCGCCGGTGCGGCCCCCGCCGCGATGCCCGGCTCCGAGGTCTACCAGGCGCTGCAGACCCGGGTGATCGACGCGGGCCTCACCGACGTCTCGGCCGCCTACAGCCGCAAGTTCTTCGAGGTCCAGGAGTTCGGCACGGTCGCACCGTTCTTCACTGTCTACTTCCACCTGTTCGTCAACCCGGCCTGGCTCGACGGCCTGCCCGAGGCCGAGCGCCAGGCGATCCTGGAGGCTGCGGCCGCCGCCGAGCTCGCCGCCATCCCGCTGACCGAGGCCACCGCCGACGCGGCGATCGAGCAGCTGCAGGAGGCGGGCATGACCCTGCACCTGCAGACGCCCGAGGAGAGTGCGGCCTTCCAGGCGGTCATGCAGCCGCCCGTCATGGAGGCGTTCATCGCCTCGAGCCCGGACGCGGCGGCGATCATCGAGGCGGTGGAGAAGCTCTGAGGGCCACCGCGGCGGCAGCACCTTGACCCGCCTCGCCCTCCTGCTCGACCGGGCCATCGGCTGGCTCTGCCGGGTCGGGGCAGGCTTGGCCGCGCTCCTGCTGCTCGCCTCGCTCGGCCTCGTCGGCTACTCGGTCGTCATGCGCTACTTCATGAACCGGCCGATCCCCTGGGTGGACGAGCTGGTGGGCTACCTCCTGGTCGGCCTCGTCATGCTGGCGGCGGCCGACGCGCTCAGGCGCGGCGAGCATATCGCGGTCGATCTCGTGACCAGTCGGCTGGCCGACCAGGGCCGGCGCCTGTCCGTGGTCCTCGGCCAGCTCGCCGTCCTGGTCGTCGGCATCGCCCTCTTGATCGGCGGCTGGCAGACGGCGGCGTTCTCGAGGCTGCTCGGCATCCACTCGACGGGCTATCTCGCCGTGCCCATCCACCTGCCGCAGGCGCTCGTCCCCCTCGGCGGCGGCCTGCTGGCGCTGGCGGCCCTGGCCGGCCTGCTGCGCCTTGCGATCGGCGCGCCGGAGCAGCCGGGCGGGCAGCGGTGACCTTCGTCGCCATCCTCCTGGCCCTCGTGGCCTTGATCATGACGGGCCTGCCCGTCTTTGCGGCGCTGGGCATGTTCGGCGGCCTGCTGATGGCGATCGACGAGGGCTCGATCGCCGCGCTCGGCGAGATCGTCTTCGGCAAGCTCAACGTCTACCTGCTGGTCGCCATCCCGCTGTTCACGCTCATGGCGCATTTCATGATCCGCGGGCGGATCGTCGACGACCTCTACGGCACCGCCGACACCCTCCTTCGCCACCTGCCGGGCGGCCTCGGCGTCGCCACCGTCGCCGCCTGCACCGTGTTCGCCGCGATCTCGGGCTCGAGCGTGGCGACGGCGCTGACCATCGGTGCGGTCGCCATCCCGCAGATGCTGCGCTACGGCTACACCGACCGCGCCGCCTACGGCGTCGTCGGGGCCGGCGGCACGCTCGGCATCCTGATCCCGCCGTCCGGGCCGATGGTGCTCTTCGCGGTCATCGCCGACGCCTCGATCGGCCAGCTCTTCATGGCGGGGGTGGTGCCCGGCCTGCTGCTGGCCGCCGCCTTCGCCGGCTACTGCATGGCCGCCGAAGCCCTCTCCGGCAAGAGCCTCGTCCGGCGTCCGCCGCGCGCCAGCCCGACCGAGATGCTCACCGCCGTCAGGCGCTCGTTCTGGGCCCTGTCGCTGCCGGTCTTCGTCCTCGGCGGGATGTATCTGGGCGTGTTCACCGCGACCGAGGCCGCCGCCGCCGGCGCCCTGGCGGCGCTGGCGGTCGCCGCCCTCGTCTATCGCACGCTGGGGCTCCGCGACGTCTGGGCGTCGGCCATGGACGCCGCCCGCACCTCGGCGATGATCTTCATGATCCTGGCCGCGGCCGGCGTCTTCAGCCACGCGCTGACCAAGCTGCGCATCCCGCAGGAGATCGTGGCGCTGGTGACCGGCTACGGCCTCGGGCCGATCGAATTCCTGCTCGCCGTCATGCTGCTGGTCCTGGTGCTCGGCATGTTCCTCGAGACGATCTCGATCATCCTCATCACCACCCCCATCGTCCTGCCGGTGCTGACGGTGCTCGAGATCAATCCGGTCTGGTACGGCGTGCTTTTGATGATCAACCTCGAGCTGGCGCTGGTGACCCCGCCCGTGGGCATGAACCTCTTCACCATCAAGGCCATCGCCAAGTCGCCGATCGAGCCGATCATCAGGGGCGTGCTGCCCTACACCCTGATCCTGCTGGCCGGGCTCGGCCTCGTGCTGGCCTTCCCGTCGCTGGCCCTCTGGCTGCCCTCGACCATGTTCGGGCGGTGAGGGGCCGACAGGATTTCATGCCAGCCATGCATTGTTGAGCGTGGCGGGAGGCCGGCCGAAGGCGCATGTTGCAGTGCAGCAGATGGACCTGCGCTGGAGCCGACCGATGTCCGATTTCGTTCCCACCTTGAGCCTCTACGTCCTCACCGCCGTCGTCAGCGTCGCCATGGCGCTGAGCTGGATCAGCTGACCGACGCCGCGACCCGCAACGGGTGCCGGGCCGAGAGCCCGGCACCCGCGCCTCGGCCGCAGCGCCCTCAGTTGACGAAGTCGGCCTGGGTCGCCGCGATCCGCGCCTCGCAATCGGCGATCGAGCCCTTGAGCACGTCGAGCCACTCGGTCCCGTAGGTCGCCTCGTACCAGTCGTAGATCGGGGCGGAGATCTCGACGAACTGGGCCTTCTCCTCCGGCGTCGGCACGTAGATCGTCCCGCCGGCATCCGTGAACGCCTTGTAGGCCTCGATCTGCCGCCGCTTCGGCATCACGATCGCCGTCCAGCGCAGGGCGTCGAAGCCGTCGTCGACGATCTTGCGCTGCTCCGGGGTCAGCGCCATCAGCGCGTCGTTGTTCATCATCCACATCGCCCCCATGTAGGCGTGCCCGTCGAGCGTCATGTATTTCAGGTGCTCGTGGAACTTCATGCCGACGATGTCGGTGATGCCGTTCTTCGTCCCCTCGACGATGCCGGTCGCGAGCGAGGTGTAGACCTCGGGCCAGGCGATCGAGGTGGGTGCTCCGCCCATCGAGCGCACCAACTCCTGCTGCACCTGGCTGCCGATCGTGCGGATCTTCAGCCCCGCCACGTCGGCCGGCGTCCTGATCTGCTTGCCGGTGGTGGCGAAATTGCGCCAGCCGCCGGTGTTGGAGATGGTCATCAACCGCATGTTGCCGGTCTGCTCGAGCGTCTTGTCACGGATCAGCCGAAAGAAGTCGCTGTCGTTCGAGAGCGCGCACTCGGCGACCCGGTCGCTCGGGAAGATGTAGGGCATGTCCATCACCTGGGCCTCCGGCACGATGTTGCCGAAGCCGCCGAAGGTGGTGATGAAGACCTCGATGATCCCGCCCTGCAGGGCCTCGAGGCACTCGTCCGGATTGCCGCAGAGCTGGCCGCCCGGATAGATCTCGACGGTGATCTCGCCGTTCGAGACGGCCTCGACGTAGTCCTTGAAGACGAGCGAGCCGTCGTAGTCCTCGTCGTCCTGGTTGGCGAGGAAGACGATCTTCAGCGGATTGGCAGCGGCGACCGTCGGCGCGGCGATCCCCGCCAGCAGTGTCAGGGCGGCGGCGCCGGCGAGGGTCGCCTTGAGCAGGCTGGAAGTGGTCATCATCCGGTCTCCTTCAGTTGGCAAGGATGCACGTCAGGAAGTTCAAGGGATCGGTCGCACAGTCGGGCCAGGCGGCGAAGCCCAGGAGCCGGGGCAGCGTCAGCGACACCTCCGGCACGAAGGTGATCAGGAAGATCACCGCCACCTCGACGGCCAGGAACGGCAGCATCGCCCAGGCGATCTTCTCGACCTTCTCGCCCGAGATC
Source organism: uncultured Geminicoccaceae bacterium (assembly GCA_964460465.1). GTDB lineage: Bacteria > Pseudomonadota > Alphaproteobacteria > Geminicoccales > Geminicoccaceae > SLRI01. The sequence goes on from CAYWSB010000040.1 coordinate 15,951, forward strand.
GAGGCGGCGACGAAGAGCACGAGGCCCATGGGCGGGGTGGCGAGCCCGACCGTCACGTTGACGCACATGACGATCGCGAAATGCATCGGATCCACGCCCATCGACACCATGGCGGGGCCGAGGATCGGCCCCAGGATCAGGATCGCCGGCCCGGCGTCGAGGAACATGCCGACGATGAACAGCATGATGTTGACGAGCAGCAGCAGGGTGTAGGGGTTGTCGGCGAGGAACAGCACCGCGTTGGTCAGCACCTGCGGCGTCTGGAACAGGCTGATCACGCTCGAGAAGCTGACCGCGGCGGCCACCAGCAGCAGGATCGTGCCCGAGGCGAGCGCCGTCTTGTAGAAGACGTCCGGCAGGTCCGCGACGGTCAGCGTGCGCGTGACGAACAGCGTGATCACCATGGCGTAGCCGGCCGCCACCGCCGCCGCCTCGGTCGGCGTGAAGATGCCGGTGAGGATGCCACCGAGCAGGATCACCGGCGTCAGCAGCGGCCAGAACGCCACCTTGAGCGCCGTCCCCCGCTCGCGCCAGGTGGCCTTGCGGCTCGCCACCGGGAAATTGTAGCGCTTGGCGAGGTAGGAGGTCATCGCCATGAGCCCGAGCCCGACCAGGAGCCCCGGCACGATCCCGGCGGCGAACAGGCCGGCCACCGACACGTTCATGATGAACGCGTAGAGGATCATGATCCCCGAGGGGGGGATGATGGGGCCGATGACCGAGGAGGCGGCGGTGATGGCGGCGGCGAAGCGCCGCGTGTAGCCGTTCCTCTCCATGGCCGGGATCAGCATCGAGCCCAGCGCCGAGGTGTCCGCCACCGCCGAGCCGGAGAGCCCGGCGAACAGGATCGAGGAGAGGATGTTGACCTGGGCGAGACCGCCCCGGACATGGCCGATCAACGACTTCGAGAACTCGACCAGCTGCACCGTGATGTTGCCGCGGTTCATCAGCTCGCCGGCGAGGATGAAGAACGGCACGGCCATCAGCGGGAAGCTGCGCAGGCCGTTGAACAGCCGCTGCTGCATCATCCCGAAGAAGGCGTCCGGCCGCCCGTCGACCCACAAGGAGACCCCGGGGCCGAGCAGGAGCGCGAAGACCACGGGCATGCCCATCAACAGCAGGCCCATGAAGACCCAGAACGGCAAGAGCGCCATGCCGGCTACTCCCGCGCCGCCGCGGCGTCGGGCAGGGCATGGTCGAAGATCGGCCGGCTGGGATCGATGAAGGCGCGCAGGGCGCGCAGGACGATCTCGACCCCGACCAGCAGCATGCCGGCCACGCCGATCGGCATGATCAGGTAGAGCAGGCCGGAACGGATGCCGAGCGAGGCCACCACCGAGCCCATGCCGCGACCGACATAGAGGATCGAGTGGCGCAGGAGGACCACGAGCAGCAGGATGACGAGCAGGTTGATGACGAGCTGGATCAGCGCCTGCCAGCGGCCCGTGAACAGGTCGCGAATGATCTCGATGGCGACGTTGCCGCCGGTGCGGTAGGCGATCGGGGTGACCAGGAAGGTCATCCAGATCATGGCGAAGATCGCCGCCTCCTCGGTCCAGGCCAGGGGATTGTTCAAGACGTAGCGGTAGAAGACCTGCGCAATGACCAGAACGGTCATCGCCGCGACCAATACCCAGGCGAGCTGCTTGCCGGTCCAGCAAACAACGTCATTGAACCGGGAAATACCGGCGATGGCCGCATCCAGCCCAGCCCGCATCGGGCCTCCCTGTTTCGTTATGCGCCAGACCATGGCCGAGTTGCCGGGATTGGGCAATGCGGAAACGCCGGCGCCCGTGACGGGGGCTCAGCCCGGCTCGAAGGCCACCGGCTGCCGCGTCCGGATCGACCGCTCGGCCGCCGCCCCCATCGCCACCGCCATCCGCCCGTCGGCGAGACCCACCTCCGGCGGCGTGCCGTCCCGCACCGCGGCGGCGAACCGCTGGTGCTGGAAGAAGGTCGAGCCGTGGTGGTGCCCGGCGGCCAGCAGCGCCTGGTCCACCGGGATGATGGTGCTCGAGAGCTCGAGCGGCTCGCGCCGACCGATGATCAGCCGCGAGGAGGGCACGCCGCACTCGACCTTGCCCCGGTCGCCCGTCGCCGCGACCTCCTCCTGGTCCCTGGACGCCTCGGCGAACATGCAGAGATCGAGGCAGGCCCTGGCCCCGTTGGCGAAATCGACGACGACATAGGCGTTGTCGACGATGTCGGGCCGCTCGCCGCCGTAGGTCTCGTCCAGGTGGTTCACGTCCTGGCCGCCCGACGCGTAGAGCCGGACCGGCTCGGCACCCGTGATCAGCCGCATCAGGTCGAAGAAGTGGCAGCACTTCTCGACCATGGTGCCGCCGGTGTTGCGGGCGAAGCGGTTCCAGTCGCCGACCTTGGGCAGGAACGGAAAGCGGTGCTCGCGAATGGCCAGCATCCGCAGGGTGCCGATGGTGCCCCGCCGCACCTCCTCGATCAGCCGCGCCAAAGGCGGCATGTAGCGATACTCCATGGCCACCCAGACGGGTGCGCGCCGGCCGGCCGCCGCGGCGATCACCGCATCGCAATGCGCAACGGTGGTGCACAGCGGCTTCTCGACCAGGATCGGCAGCCCGGTGCCCAGCGCATCCATCAGCACCGCGTGGTGGGTGTGGTTGGGCGAGGCGATCACCAGGGCGTCGATGCCGCCAGCCGAGAGCAGCTCCTTGTGGTCGACGAAGGTCCGCACGCCGCCGCCGGCGAGCGCCGCCGCGGCCGCGCGCATGCCCTCGTCCGGGTCGGCCAGGGCGATGATCTCGGCACCCGGCAGGAGCTGCAGATTGCGGATGTGCTCCTGGCCCATATTGCCCGAGCCGATGATCGCGTAGCGCATGGTCGTGTCGTCCCTGATCGCAGCCGCCCTCATCGCAGTCGCGTGGCGCCGGCTTTACGCGGCTTCGAACGGGTTGACCAGGGCGACGCCGAAGCCGGCGAAATCCGCTGCGTCGCGGGTGGCGACCACGAGGCCGTGCACGAGGGCGATCGCCGCGATCTGCGCATCCACGATGTGGGCGGGCCGCCCGGACCGCCTCGCCGTCGCCACGATGCGGCCATAGGTGAAGGCGGCGGATTCATCGAATGCCAGCACGCGCCCGGCGAAGCCGACCGCCACGAGGTCCTCGTACCAGCGGTCGAGATCGAGGCGTCGCCGACCCGGCGGCAGGTTCTCGATCCCGGCCCGGAGCTCCGCGATCACCGGCGTCGCGAGGAAAAGCGATTGCGGTGACCGATCCTTGAACCAATCGGCAAGAGCGGGCTGCGGCCTCGGCTTGACGCCTTCGCTGATGACGTTGGTGTCGATCAGGAATCCCGACAAGGCTCGGCCTCGCCGAACGCTATGATCGTCGCCTCCTCATCGATCGGCAGCTCCAGATCGACCTTGGGGCCGCTCGACAACAGCGCCCAGAGCTCGGCACCCGTGCGCGGTGCCGTGGGCGGGCGCAGCGCCTCCTCGAGGATCGCCCGGTGCTCGGCCTCGACCGACCGGCCGTGCGCCTTGGCCCGGGCCTTGAGCTGCTCGACCACCTTCTCGTCCAGCCTGCGCACCAGCAGCGTCGCCACGGCCGACCTCGTCTCAGTGATAGCTCGAGGATATCATCCAGCCTCCGCCACGGCAACGCCGGCGATCGGACCCTCAGCCCCGCTCGCGCAGGAACCCTTCCACCTCGGCCCGGGTCGGGCTGACCGAGCCGCCGCCGAAGCGCCGGCACTTGAGCGCCGCCGCAGCGCTGGCGAAGCGCAGCGCGTCGAGGTCGGCCATGCCCTCGGCCAGCCCCAGGGCCAGGGCACCGTGGAACACGTCGCCGGCCGCCAGCGTGTCGACGGCCTCGACCGCGAAGCCGGGCAATTGCCGTACCGTCTCGCCGTCGAGCCAGAACACGCCGTCCGCTCCCGAGGTGCAGCCGAGCCAGGCCGGCGTCAACCGCCGCGCCGCCAGCAGGCCCGCCACCACGTCCGCGGTGCCGGCGAGCTCCTCCAGCCCCTGCCGGCCGCAGACCACGTGGCTCGCCGCCGCCAGGAGCTCGGCGCGCAGCCGCTCCGCCCCGCGATCGTAGTCCAGCACCGCCGGCAGGCCCTGCGTCCCGGCATGGCGGAGCGCCGCCAGGGCACCTTCCGGCCAGCGCGTGTCGGTCATCACCGCATCGACTGCGATCCCGTCGAGATCGAGCCTGCCCCGGAACAGCGCCGCATCGCCGTGGTTGACCAGGAGCCGCTCGCCGGCGGCGTCGACCAGGATGGTCGAGATCGAGCTCCGCACGCCGTTCAGCCACTCCACCAGCGCCGTGTCGACGCCGGCCGCGGCGAGCTCGGCGATGACCCGCTCGCCGACGAGATCGTCGCCGAGCCGGCTGGCGAGCAGGGCCTCGCCGCCCAGCCGCACGATGGCGATCGCCGCATTGGCGGCGATGCCGCCCACCACCTCGGCCCGGGCGGTCGCATAGACCTTGCCGCCGTGGCGCGGCATCTCGGCCACCTGCAGCACGGTGTCGAAGACCGTGATCCCGACCGTCAGAACCCGCGCCATGTCCCGGCCCCGCCCTTCCGCCGCTCGCGTGTTGCCATCCCGTGCGGCGGCCGATACCACGGCCGGGGCAGGGCGGTCGAGGCGACCGCCGACGGGGAGGCCGGGCGATGGCGACCATCGTGATCAGCGAGTTCATGGACGAGGCGGCGGTAGCACGGCTCGCCGCCCGCCACGCCACGAGCTACGACCCGACCCTGGTCGACCGCCCGGCGGCGCTGGCTGCCGCGGTCGCCGATGCCCGGGCACTCGTGGTCCGCAACCGCACCCAGGTGCGGGGCGAGCTGCTGGCCGCGGCAGCGGGACTTGAGGTCGTCGGCCGGCTGGGCGTGGGCCTGGACAATATCGACCTCGACGCCTGTCTGGCGCGCGGCATCCGGGTCTTCCCGGCCACCGGGGCCAACGACCTGGCGGTCGCCGAGTACGTGATCACCACCGCCGCCATGCTGCTGCGCGGCGCCTACGCGGCGCAGGCGCGGATGCTCGCCGGCGAGTGGCCGCGCGGCGACCTCATGGGCCGCGAGCTCGCCGGCAAGACCATGGGCCTCGTCGGCCTCGGCGCCATCGCCCGGCTGGTCAAGGAGAAGGCCCTGGCGCTCGGCATGACCGTCGCCGCCCACGACCCCTACGTCCCGAACGGCGACCATGCCTGGGACCGCGTGCGCCAGCTGCCGCTGCCGGCGCTCTTCGCCGCCGCCGACGTCGTCTCGCTGCACGTCCCGCTCACCGACGGCACCCGCAACCTCGTGGACGCCGGGATGCTGGCGCGGATGCGGCCGGACGCGGTGCTGATCAACGCCGCCCGCGGCGGCATCGTCGACGAGCCGGCCCTGGCCGCGGCCCTGAAGGCGGGGCGGCTCGCCGGCGCGGCGCTGGACGTCTTCGCCAGCGAGCCCCTGACCCGCGAGGCCGCCGCCGTCTTCGACGGTGCCCCCAACCTGATCCTCACCCCGCACATCGCCGGGGTCACCGTCGAGAGCAACGCCCGGGTGTCGACGCTGATCGCCGCGAAGGTGCTCGACGCGCTCGGCGGCTGAGAGCCTGTCCGAGAAGTCTTCTAGGCATTTCAAGAGCTTGGCACCCCGCGAGGTCACCACGGCCCCGCGGGGTGCCAAGCTCATCTCCGGTCGGCCTACGATCGGCTCCTCGCCGGCGGTCGATCGTAGGCCGATGAAAGGGCTGGAAACCTTCTCGGACAGGCTCTGAGGCCAGCCGCCGGCTGCTAGAGCAGCCGCTGGATCGCCCGGTGGACGGCGTTGTAGAGCAGGCCCTCGGGCTCGGCCGTGCAGAACGCCCGGATCAGCTCGCCGAAGGTCTGGCCCAGCTCGCCGCGCTCCTCGGGCACCACGAGGCCGCGCCGCTCGAGCGTGAAGGCGGCCATCACCCGCACCATCTCGACGATCACGGCCTCGTCGTCGCCCGCCCGCTCGGCCACCTCCTGGCAGGAGAGATGCACCACGTCCTCGAACGCCGGCGCCTCGGCGGCTGCCGCCGGTGCACCCGCAGCGGCGGTGGCCAGCAGCAGGGCCGCCACTGCAACTCGCTTGCTCGTCATGTCCCGCCCCCGCCTCAGTTGCGCATCCGGCCGATCAGCGCGCCGCCTGCACCGCCGTAGGCGGCACCCCGCAGCGCCCCGCCGACCCCGTCGGTCAGCAGGCCGACCCCGGCGCCGACCGCGGCACCCGTGACCGCCCCCGACCGGGCCTCCTCGCTTTCGATCGCGGCCCCGGCCCCGGCCCCCAGGAGCCCGCCGCGCAACGCGCCCCCGAGGCCGCCGGTCAGCGCCCCCACGCCGGCGCCGATCGCCGCACCCGTTCCGGTCTGGGCCTGTGCCACCGGCACGACCAATCCGCCGCCACCGGCCGCGAGGCAGAGCCCCGCCACCGTCGCCGCCACCATCATTCGCCAGCGCATCCAGCCCTCCCGGTGAACCTCGCCACAACGACTTAAGCCGGCCGCACGCCTTCGGCAATCGCGCCGCCGTCCAAGGGATCGGTCGAGCGGCGAGCGCGCGGAAGAGCGCGGCCGGGCCGGCCTCGTCACGCCCGAGCGGGCACGCCGCCTCGATGGAGCCTCCGCCGACCAGGCGGCCGACCAGGACGGCGCGATCCCGGCCGATGCGATGCGCCCGGTTCGCGGCCTGCCGCTCCGCCGCCACGTGCCTGCAATCGGAGCCCACCGGGCAGCTGCACTCGCCGGTGACCCGCCGCGGCACGCCGGCCGCGTCCTCGACGAGGCGGATCGTCTGCGCCAAAGGCCCGTTGGCCTGTCCGCGCAACCCGGGTGGCGATCCGGTCGGCCGGCCGCCGCTCGACGACCAGGACCCGGCCCTGCCGGCTGAAGGCGAGGCCCCTGGGCGCGGCGGTCTCGCCCAGGATCTGCGCGATCTGCTCCGCCCGCGTCGTCGTCGGCGTACCGGGCGCCGGCTCCCCCCGTCGCCCTCGGCAAGGCGCGCCGCGCCCGGCCGCGGCGCGTCGCCACTGGCTGCGATTTCGCGCTTGCCGGGCGCCCCGGATCGGTTAAGAGCACCGGCCTCGCGGCGGCAATCGTGCCGCGCGCTCGGGAGGTTCTACATCGATGCGTTCCGTGTTTGCAGCGCTCGTGATCGGAGGCGCCGCGCTCGCGGCGATGCCGACGCCGGTCGCCGCGGCCGATGCCGCGAACGGCCAGAAGGTCTTCCGCCAGTGCCAGGCCTGCCACGTGGCCGACCAGGAGCAGAACCGGGTCGGCCCGCATCTCGTCGGCATCATCGGCCGGCCGGCCGGCAGCGTCGAGGGCTTCAAGTATTCCGACGCCATGGCCAATAGCGGCATCGTCTGGGACCAGACGACCATCGCCGAATACCTCGCCAACCCGCGCGAGTACGTGAACGGCAACCGCATGGCCTTCGCCGGCCTGCGCAAGCCCGAGGACATCGCCGACGTCATCGCCTATCTGGAGAGCCTCGGCGGCTGACGCTGCCCCCGGCCGCCGGGCCCGCGCGACCACCACCCCTGGCCGCGTGGGCTCGCCCGGCCGCGCCAGCGGTCACCGGCGACCGCTGCCCGCCGTCACCGGCGCCCGCACTCCCGGCCTCGTCGACAGGGGCGTGACGGGCGGACGGCCCCAGGTCCTCGAGCGCGTGCTACGCATCGACGACCTGCCCCCCGACTCCGGCCAGACCCGCCGGCCACGACCGCATCGCGGCCGTCGTCCAGACGCAGCCGCGGTGCGGTCGAGGTCACCAGCCAGCACGGCACCCCGGTCGACGTCGCCACGCGGACCATGAAACAGCTCGACCCGGCACTCGCCATCTGGCGCCCGACCTTTTCATCTTCTTCAGCCGGTTGCCTGCCACTGACATTGATCGACCGTTCGGCACCTCGCGCAACGCCGCGGTCGGGCCATTGCGTTGGGGGAGGGTGAGCCCGGGCGGCACTGCCGAAATGGTGAAAGGGTCGGTCGCGCTGGCTGCCAAAACGATCAAGCGCGCGCCCGACGCGGCGATCGGCCGCTTGCGTGCCGGGCCGGCTTGTGCACGGTCGGGAAGACAAAGAGATCGGCCTCGGCCTCGGCGACGGCACAGGCGACCGCGACGCGTGCCGATGGCAGGTCGACGCCAGAGACGCGGGCGAGGTAAGGCCGCCGGCGCCGCAACACGACAGGTTTCCACCGGGCGACCTGAAGCCTTGCCCGCCCGCTGCCGCGCCATGATCCGCTCGTCACGGCTCGACGCGAAGGCCGCGACCGGCGACGACGTGCACATGGTGCGCGTTCCGGCCGCCGCGATCCGGAAGGCCGACCGCCTCGCGTTCCTCGCCCGGCCGACCTCAGGTTCGCCTGATGCCGCGCGGTGCAGCGACGGAAGGCATGGGAAGTCGCCTTGCGAGCGTGATCCATCAGACCTGGCGTCACCAGCTCTCGTGCCAGACTTTCCGACGTCAATCCCATTGGCGCGAGAGCAGTGAAGAGCCACGCCCTGCGCATCCATGCAGTCTCTCTGCGCCAAACGGGAGCGCAACGACCAAGGAGGCGACAGCGGCCGGTGCCGGCACGCGGTCAGGCCGTTTGTCGCCAAGGCAACGCTTGCGGACCCGCGAGCGGGCATGTCGATGGCTCCGGTGACGGCGCGCCGACCGGCTCAATCTGCCAGATCTTTGAAGAACAGGAAGAAATAGCGCCATCCTGGCGGAGGGCGAGGACTCTCTGACAAACTCGCTCGAGGGATGCCCGACCTCGCGCCAGGCCGCGTTTGCGCTTGACCTGTCTATCGCTTCATACTTTAGGCGTGCGCCCTGAAAGCAAATTCGAACCTGATTACCCGCCATCCTCATCCAGCTATCAGGACCCGGTACGATCGCGGCTTTCTGATCCTGGAGGGCCGCGAGTTCACCTTGCCGGTGGCCATCACCGGCGGGCGCCCCGACACGCATCTGCACCTGATCGAGGCCAACCCGACGACCGACACCGCCGTCGACCTGAATGCCTGACGCCATGGGCAACTGGTCCAAGCTCACCCGCACCGTTGCGCCTGCCGTGACGGTGGTTTCGTCGAGCGAGGCCAAGGCGCACTTGCGCGTCGAGCACACCGCCGACGACACCTATATCGCCGGCCTGATCGCTGCGGCCGAGGCGACGATCGACGGCCCGCACGGGATCGGCGTGGCCATGGTCACTCAGACGTGGGCCATGACCTTTGACGGCTTCCTGCCGATGCCGCTCTACCTGCCGCTGTGGCCGGTGCGCAAGCCGCACGCCGAGGCCATGCGCCGGCTCGTCACCCTCGACCCGCTGAAGGCCGCCGAGCGCGACCGGCGCACCGCCCGCGTGCTGGCCGCCGTGATCCGCGCGGCCGATCTGGTCGACGTGGAAGGCGACGACGACGCCGAGGCGTTGCTGGTGCCGTTCCTCGACCATGCCGACCGGCTAGAGCGCGTGGCGCGGCTGTGGTGATGGTCCGGGTGATGGCACGCCGCTAAGCGTGGCCTGCTAAGGTATTGCCGGAAAATGATAATTTCGGCTGGCTTGGCGGAGACGGGGGGATTCGAACCCCCGATACAGGTTCACCCTGTATAACGGTTTAGCAAACCGCCGCCTTCAGCCACTCGGCCACGTCTCCGTCGATCGCGTACTTAATGGCGACACGGGCCAGCGTCAATCAGCGCTCGGGCAGCGGGATGTACTCGGCGTCGCCCGGCACCGGCGCGAAACGGCCAGCCTTCCAGTCGGCCTTGGCGGCCTCGATCCGCTCGCGGCTGGAGGCGACGAAGTTCCACCAGATGTGCCGCGGCCCGTCCATGGGCTCGCCGCCCAGGAGCATCAGCCGCACCGGTGCCAGCGCCTCGACGGTGATCCCGTCGCCGGGCCGGAGCACCAGGAGCTGCCCGGCGGCATGCGTGATGCCGGCGATCCGCACCGCACCCTCGACCAGATAGAGCGCCCGCTCCTCGTAGCCGGGATCGACCGGCAGCCGGGCCCCCTGGTCGAGCGCCACGTCGCAGTAGAGCGTGGGCGAGGCCTCCGGCACCGGCGAGACGGCACCATAGGCGGCACCGGCGATCACCCGGACCCTGGCCCCGTCGGCGGCGACCACCGGCAGGGTCTCCGCCGCATGGTGCGCGAAGGCCGGGGCCCGCTCCTCCTGGTCCCTGGGCAGCGCCACCCAGGCCTGGATGCCGTAGAGCCGGCTCGCGCCCTTGCGGTCCGCCTCCGGCGTGCGCTCGGAATGGGCGATGCCGCGCCCGGCGGTCATCAGGTTCATCGCCCCGGGCTCGATCGGCAGCGCCGTGCCGAGGCTGTCGCGGTGCATCACCCGGCCGGAGAAGAGGTAGGTCACCGTCGCGAGCCCGATATGCGGGTGCGGCCGGACGTCGAGACCCTGGTCGGTGAGGAACTCGCCCGGCCCCATCTGGTCGAAGAAGACGAAGGGCCCCACCATCCGCACCTCGCGCGAGGGCAGGGCGCGCCGGACCTCGAAATTGCCGATGTCGCTGGTGCGCGGCACCACGATCGTCCGGATCGGATCGATCTCGGCCGCGGTGAAGCGGCACTCGGCCTCGCTGCAGTCGTGCCAGCTCATCGCCGTCCCTTCCTCGCCTGCGGTCCCCGCTACCCGTCTTGGCCTAGCACCGGAGCCGCCGGGCCGCCATCCTCCTCGGCGAAGAGATCCGGCCGCGCCCTTCGCGCCGCCTCGAGCGCCATCAGGGCCCGGTCGCGCCAGGCCACCCGCGCCTCCCAGCCATCGAGCGGCAGGACCGCCCGCCGCTCGGCCGCGACCCGGGCGACGAGGCCCGGCGTCCAGGGATCGTCCTGGCCGCGCTCGGCCCCCAGCCGCGCATAGGCCGGCCCCATCCGCGCCGCATGCGCCGCGATCCCGCCCCGGACGTTGAGGTCGGCCGTCTCGAACGGCCCGATCACCGCCCAGCGCCGGCCGAGCCCGGCGCGCATCACCCGGTCCACCGCCTCGACCGAGGCCACCCCGTCGCGGACCAGGCAATAGGCCTCGCGCAGCACCGCCCCCTGCAGCCGGTTGAGGAGAAAGCCCTCGACCTCCTTCTCCAGCCGCACCGGCACCATCCCGGCCGCGGCGAACAGGCCGGCCGCCGCGGCCACCGTCGCCGGGTCGGTGAACGGTGCCGGCACCAGCTCGATGACCGGCAACAGAAAGGGCGGGTTGGCCGGATGGGCGACGAGGCAGCGACCACGGCCGGCGAGCCCCCCGGCCACCGCCGAGATCGGGATCGCCGAGCTGCTGCCGGCCAGGATCGCGGCCGCCGGCGCCAGCCGGTCGAGCGCCGCGAACAGCTCCCGCTTGGTCGCCGGGTCCTCCGGCGCGCATTCCTGCGCCAGCACCACGTCGGCCAGGGCGGCCGCGAGATCGGTCGTCGTGCCGATCCGCCCGGCGACATCCTCCGGCGGCTCGTCGAGCAGTCCGAAGCCGGCGAGCCCGGCGAGGCTCGCGGCGATCCGCGCCTCGGCCGCCGCCAGTGCCGCCGCGGTCGGGTCGCAGAGCCGCACCGCGTGGCCGGCGCGCGCCAGCACGATGGCCATGCCGCAGCCGATGCTGCCGGCCCCCGCGACCGCGACCGGTCCATCAGCGCCCTTGCTCACGCCACGCCTCCCTCGACGTCCCCGCCGGGCCGCAGCGCGACGGCTTGGGCTCCGGCCATCGCCACGCTATAGCAGCCGCGGCCGCCGCACACCCCCGCCGGCCGTCACGCACCCCCGACCGGAGACGTCGCCCGATGGCCGAGCACGGCACGCCGCACCTCTTCCGCCCGCTCACCCAGCGCGGCCTGACCTTCAAGAACCGCATCTGCGTCTCGCCCATGTGCCAGTACCAGGCCGAGGACGGGCGGATGACCGACTGGCACCACGACCACCATGTCCGCTTCGCCATGGGGGGAGTCGCCATCGGCATCGTCGAGGCCACCGGCGTGTCGGCCGACGGCCGCATCACCCACGGCTGCACCGGCCTCTGGAGCGACGAGCAGACCGCACCCATGGCCCGCATCACCGCCGCCTACAAGCGCTACGACGCCATCCCCGGCATCCAGCTCGGCCACGCCGGCCGCAAGGCCAGCACTGCCCGGCCCTGGGACGGGGCCCAGCCCCTCACCTCGGCCGACGGCGCCTGGCCCACCATCGCCCCCAGCGCCATCCCCGTCCGCGACGGCTGGCACACCCCCAAGGCCATGGACGACGCCGACATCGCCCGGGTCAAGGCCGACTTCAGGGCCGCCGCCGGAAGGGCGCTCCAGGCCGGCTTCGAGGTCGTCGAGATCCACGGTGCCCACGGCTACCTCCTGCACAGCTTCCTCTCGCCCCTCTCGAACCGCCGCAACGACGCCTATGGCGGCGACCTCGAGGGCCGCATGCGCATGCCCCTCGAGGTGGCCGCCATCGTCCGCGAAACCTGGCCGGCCCACCTCCCCGTCTGGTACCGCGTCTCCGCTCAGGACGGCGTCGAGGGCGGCCTCGAGCTGCCCGAGGTGATCGAGCTCTGCCGCCGCCTGAAGGAGATCGGCATCGACCTCGTCGACTGCTCGTCGGGCGGCATCAGCGGCAGCCCCAGCCTCGCCACCGTCCACCCCGGCCCCGGCTTCCAGGTCCCCTTCGCCGATGCCATCCGCCACGAGGCGGGCATCCCCACCATGGCCGTCGGCTTCATCACCGACCCCCACCAGGCCGAGGCCATCCTGGCCGAGGGCAAGGCCGACATGATCGCCATCGCCCGCGAATTCCTCGCCGACCCAGCCTGGCCCTACCACGCAGCCCTCGCCCTCGAAGCCCCCAACCCCCACGCCATGCTCCCCAAGCTCTACAACTTCTACCTCGAACGCAGGGCAGCACTGACGAAGGGGTGAGGGTAGGGGGAAGAGGAAAGAAGAGCGGGGAAGATGATCTTCCCCGCGCCCCATCGATTTTCTTGGTTGGCACGGCCGTCAGCGCCGGGAGTCAACTGTTGTCAGCTTCGAGCAGCTGCATCACTTGGCGCTGGAACCAGTCGCGCCAGTTCGGCCTCGATCGGCGCGAGAAGCGCGCCGTCGGCCTCCACGCCATGCCTCACGCATCGCGCGCGATAGAGATTTGACCACAACGACAGCCAATGCGACATCTCCGCCCGGCCATGCTTGTACACGGTCCACGCTAGTAGGAGAGATTTGGCTTGTGCTTCTCGTGACTCTGACAGATAGCCTGCGGACTCAAGACAATCTGCATAGATCCCGTAGCATCTTGCCACCGGCGAGAGCTTGTCAGGCAAGTTATCGGGAATTCGGTCATAGTGCATTATTGCTTGACGTATTGCACCTACTGCCTCCCTCGACTTGTTGTGAGAATTGAGAAATATCGCGTAATGCGAAAGCAATGCGCCAGCGGCAGCCTTGAGAGGAAAATCACCTCCGGCGCTGGAACTAATAACTTGTATCGCTGTCAAATAGCAATGTTCCGCTAAATCTAAATGGAATAACCACTGCGCTGTAAGAGCCAAATTATTCAAGTGCCAAATGAACGCTGAATTGTGCTCCATGAAAAACAGTGAGTATAAGTAGTTAGGGATATCTGGACTTGAAAGGGCCTGAAAACCATTTAGATCAAATGCCTGAAATAACGATTTCAAACGGCCTGCCAGAAGGCTATGGTAGAACTTTACATACCTTTCGCCTGTGTTGCGTCGCTCGCTTTCCTGAGATTGCAGTTCGGCGAGCTCCCGTAGGAGATCGTGCAGCCGGTAGCGATCGTCGCCGTGCCGCTGGACCAAGCTGCGACGGATCAACTGGCCGAGATGGCGCCTGGTCTTGTCCGGCCCGAGGTCAAGAACGGCCGCAGCGCCAGCGTTGTCGAAGTCCGCGGGGAAGATTGAGAGCAGGGCGAAGCTGCGGGCAGCGGCCGGGTGATCCTCGGCGAGACGATCGTAGCTCAGGCCCAGCACATAGCGAGGGTCGAGTTCCGGGCGCATGACATCGCCCGCACTGTTGGCGAGGTGTTCGAGGCGACGCCGCTTCAGATCCCCAAGGTACGCCGCTGGCGAGGTCCCGGTCTCATGCAGGTATGCGCCGGCGACCCGCAGCGCGAGTGGCAGGTCGCAGCAAAGCTCGGCAATCTCGTTGCTGACTGAATCGTCGAGTGTCGGCACGATAGCCGCAAGCAACGCCTTGGCGGCGTTGCGAGAGAGGCGTTCCAGTTCGACTGGCTGAACGTTCGCGATGTGCAGTCGGTTGCGTGAAGTCACGAGCAGGGCTGTCGGCGGAGGCGGGCGCAAGTCGTCGAGGCCCTCACCGCTGGCCACGTTGTCGAGCAGGATAAGGATGCGCTTGCCCCTCAACCAGCTACGATAGTTCGCCTTGCGCCGGTCGAGCTGAACGTCTTTTTCTTCTGCGCCCAACGCAAGCAACACTTCCGTCATGGCATCTGCAGCGGCGAGCGGATGGGTGGTGGTGCCTTTCATGTCCACCAGAATCTGGCCGTCCGGGAACTCGGCCGCCATCTCCTCGGCCACCTTGCGCGCCAACTCCGACTTACCGGCCCCACCCATACCCTGCACGGCCGAGATCGCGACAGCATTGCCTCCGGCAAGTGCTGCGCGGATGGTGGCGCGCTCGGCCTCGTAGCCCTGGAAATCGCCGACCGGCGCCGGGATGGTGAAGGGGACGGGAGGCGCCTTCATGACCTTCAGACGCTCGATCGCCGATCTTATCCGCTCGAACTCCGCTATGTTCAGCGCCTGGTGCTCGAACAGCGTGCGTAGTGCAGTCAGGGATAGCTTGTGCAGCAACTCCTTCTGCTCCAGAAAATGCCGATAAACGCCCGTGAGAAGTTTCAGAAGCAGGGCGCGCATGTCGGCGTCGAGGCCGACGAGCAGCCGCTCACCATCCTCAAGGATCGCGGCGGCGACGCTGCCCTCCTGCATTCCGTGCTGTTCGATAACCGTGCGCAGGTCGCACGAGTGGTGCTTCAGCAGTTCGACGAGCGTGGCGATGACCGGTGCAGCCGCTGCCACGCCACCATGTTCCGTTTCGATCTCATGGGAGAGTGACCGTTCGACCGATCGGGCCAGCGATTGAAGCGATGCCCGGCCGTTCTGGCCGAAGAGCGCCCTGCTGAGATTGACGAGATCGCCTGCGGGCAGCCCCGTGCCGATGCTTACCAGCACCGTTCCCGCATACTCGATGGCGGCGCGAAGGTTCGCCACTGGACCGTTCCTTGTCGACTGCAGAATTGACGCTGAAGTTGCGCAGGATAGGTAAAAGCGGTCAACGCGAAAGGGCACGATCCGCCGTCCGATACTGTGCCCCGCCCATCCCGCAAAATCCCTCGCCGCCACGACCATCTACCCCCGCTAAGGACCGGATGGGCGCGGGAAGGCGGTGCCTTCCCGCCCTCTTTCTTTCCGCTCCGCCAACCGTCATGACGAACACATGCCGTCCAGCATCCCGGAGCCACGCATGGACCCGCTCGACCGAGCCCCCGAGCCCACCCTGCGCTACCCGCTCGGCGACGAGCGCTCCGTCGTCTTCCTCAAGGCCGTCGTCACCAACCCGCAGATTGTCGTAGGCGACTACAGCTACTATCACGACTTCGACGACCCCACGGCCTTCGAGACCAAAAACGTCCGCTACCTCTTCCCGTTCGAGAACGACCGGCTGGTGATCGGCAGGTTCTGCGCCATCGGCCACGGCGCCACCTTCATCATGAACGGGGCGAACCACCGCACCGACGGGCTCTCCACCTACCCCTTCGGCATCTTCGGCCAGGGCTGGGCCGCGGCCCTGCCCGAGAGCTGGCCTTCCCGGGGCGATCTCGTCGTCGGCCACGACGTCTGGATCGGCCTTGGCGCCACGCTCATGGCCGGGATCACCGTCGGCCACGGGGCCATCGTCGGGGCCATGAGCGTGGTGACCGCCGACGTCCCGCCCTATGCCGTCGTCGCCGGCAACCCGGCCCGGGTGATCCGCTTCCGGCAGCCGCCCGAGGCGGTCGAGCGCCTGCTGGCGCTCGCCTGGTGGGACTGGCCGGTCGCGACCATCACCCGCCACGTCCGGCTGATTGCGAAAGGCGACGTGGCGGCGCTGGAGGCGGCCATCGTCTGAGCCCGGCTCCCGTCATTTCGCGCCGTCGGCCGCCGCCGCGACGAGGCCGAGCCCCTCGAGGCGCTCCGCGATCGCCCGGGCGGCGACGTCGTGGCCGCGGGCGTTCCAGTGGCTGTCGATCGGAAACTCGAAGCGCTGGCCGTCCTCGGCGTAGTCGGCGGCGAGCACTGGCTGCAGGTCGAGGACATGAAAGCCGTGCGCCGCCGCCCCCGCCATCAGGTGGTGGTGCATGGTGTAGACGAAGCTGTCGGCATAGTCCTCGACCGGCTGGCCGGCATAGATCGCCTCGCGGATGGCGTCGAAGACCAGCAGCACCGGCCGGCCGCCCGCCCGCGCCTCGAGCCCGGCCAGGAAATGGTCGACCGCCGCCTGGCTGAAGGCCAGCCGCTCGGCCGGCACGTGGCGCGGCATGTTGGCGACGAAGCTGCCGTCGTCCGCCACCGCCGGCAGCATCAGCCAGTCGTAGAGCTTGAGGTTGAGGGCGAGGTAGCGCACCGTGGCCGAATGGCGCAGCAGCCGCTTGAGCGGCGAGGACGCGGCGTCGACGCGGACGAGCTCGCCGTCGTCGGTGAAATAGTGATGCCCCGGCATGAAGTGGTAGCGCAGCATCGATTCGTCGTAGTCGTTGGGGATCACGACGAAGACGAACAGCTCCGGCGCGAAGGTCGCGTCGGCCAGCTCGGCATAGGCCAGGTACTGCGAGAGCGGGCTGCCGGAGAAGCCCAGGCCGTAGACGTCGAGGGCAGCGCCCAGATGGTGCTGCAGGCGGGCGTGCACCGCCTCGGCGTTGGCGACCTGCTTGGCCTCGACATAGCTGTCGCCGATCAGCGCGAGCTTGCGCCGGCCGTCGCCGCCGACGAAATCCTGGTCGGCGAAGAAGCCCAGATCGTTGGTCCGCTTGGTGTTGACGATCTCGAAGAACCGGCCGAAGGAGAGCCGGACCTCGCGGTCGGGCGGGTAGCGGAGATAGGGGTTGGCGTCGTCGACATCGAGCGCGAAGGTCGCGTCCGAGGTCGGCACGAGGCGCAAGGCGACCTCGAGCAGCAGCGCGGCGAGGGCGAGCCCGAACAGGACCGCGAGCAGGTTCTTGGCCATCGCTGACCCCGAGCGATCGGCCCGCGATCGTGACGCCGCGCGCCGTATCGTCCCGTTTGCACCTTTTGCGCCGGACCGGCAAGCGGCGGCTGGCGCCGCATCCGGGCCAGGCGGCCGACGGTCAGCCGCGGCCGAGCGGCCGGCGGGCGGCGGCCATGTCGATGATCCGCAGGGTCTCGCTCCAGAGGCCGAGCCCGGCGAGCGCCTCGGGCCGGAACCAGCCGACCCCGGCGGCGTCGCCCGCCGCCACCGCCTCGCCCGGCGCCGCCTCGGCGACGAAGTCGATCAGCGTGTAGTGGAAGAGGAAGGGGTGCTGGCCGGATTCCGGGGTCGACTCGGGAGCCGGCTCGATCAGGTCGACCACGGTCAGCAGCTCGAGGGCGGCGAGCTCGAGCCCGGTCTCCTCGCGGACCTCGCGCCGTGCCGTCTCGGCCACCGTCTCGCCCAGCTCCTGCGCCCCGCCCGGCAGCGACCACTGCCCGGCGCGGGGCGGCTTGCCGCGACGGATCAGCAGCACCTGGTCGGCGCGCCAGACCACCACGCCCACGCCGACGATCGGCCGATCGGGAAAGTCACGCTGCATGGAGGAGGCTCCCCGGGGGCTGGCAGGGCCCCGGACACCGCTCAGGCGATCAGGGCGAGGGCCGCAGCATAGCGGGTGAGGCCCGAGCCCGCGACCTCGGCGGCGCTGCGCATGCCGATCAGCGGCACCGGCCCGAGAGCGCGCGCCAGCACCGCCACCTCGTCGATGCCGGGGCCGAAGAAGCGGGCGCCGCGCTCGGTCGAGCTGTAGAAGAGGGCGGCGCGCGGCGGCCGCCCGGCGAGCCGGTGCCGCAGGTCCCGGGCCATGGCCTCGAGCTCGTCGAGCGCCAGCTTCGGGTCGCGGCGAAAGAAGGCGAGCCGGGCCGGCGGCGAGGCACCCTCGGGCAGACCCACTAGGGTGACCGTGCCCCGCTGCCGCTCGGCATGGCCGACGCCGTAGAGGTTGGACAGCCCGGCCAGGCTCGCCGGGGCCGCAGGCTCGGGTCCCGCCGGCAGGCCGGCGGCGAGGATCTGCCGGGCCAGGAGGCGCGGCTCGCGCAGCAGCAACTCGCCCGCCGCCGCCGCCAGGACGTCGGCGGCCGGGCGCCCGTCGAGGCCGGTGACGACCGCACCGTGCCCGGCCGTGACGCGGTGCACCGGACCGAGCGGGTGGCAGCCGTGGCTGATCCCGGTCACCACCGTGACGTCGCCGGCGAGGAGCACGCCCGTCGCCGCCCCGGCCGACGGGGCCAGGGTGATCTGCGCGTGGTCGAAGGCCGAGGCGCTCTGGCCGCCGGCGAGCGGGCAGCCGGCCTGCCGGGCCAGCGCGGCATAGGCGAGGGCGGCGTCGGCAGCGTCCGGGACGTGGACGATCCCGCCGGCGGCCGTGCCGGCACCGACCGGCAGGCGGCCGCTGAACGGCAGCAGCCGGGTGTCGCCGAGCGGCAGCGGCAGGGCGGCGATCGCGCCGTCGCCGGCCAGCTCCTGGCCGCCGGCGAAGACGGCGGTGCTGGCGGCTCCGAGCCAAGTGCGGATGCCGGTCCGGTCGCGCAGGCCGTCGAGCATGACGTCGGCCATCTCGGTCGCCGGGTCGGCGAGGAACACGAGGCCCAGCCGGGCGTCCGCGGGTGCGGGGTCGAGCTGGTCGAGGACGGTCTTGAGCAGCTGCGGCCAGGGTCGCCCGGCGGCGTAGACGAGCCCGCTCACCGCGGGGACGCCGCGGCGAATCGATGGGGCAGGGGCCTCGTGTCCTCAACCATTGCGAAAAACATGTTGACCTATTTTCAACCAAAAGGCAATATTCCAGAGCGTTGCTCGTCGGTTTCAACCTCGACCGGCGGCCGACGTGCTTGATGACGAGATGGGACCCTGGGGGGGGCTGTTCGCAAGGGCAGTCCCCTTCTGTCGTTGCCTCCGGACCTAGGCTTAGTGCCTGTGCGCGACCTGTTCCAGGCCTTTCATCGGCGGGCGCGCGGCAGGGCGTCGAGCATCGCGGCCGCCACTAGGGCGTCGCCAGGGCGGCCTCGAGGCTCGCCAGCAGCTCGGCCAGGGCCGCCGCATCGGGGCCACGGGCGAGAAAGCGCAGGTCGATCCGGCGGTTGACCCGGCGCGCCTCGTCGCTGGTGCCGGCGACGGCCGGGCGGCGCTCGGCATAGCCGCCCAGCGCCAGCAGCGTCGCCCCGGACGCGTTGGCCAGGGTGTCGAGCGCCGGTGCCGCGGCCACCAGGGCCTGGTAGGTGCTGCGGGCGCGGGCCGCCGACAGCGCCCAGTTGTCGGCGAAGGGGCCGCTGCGGATCGGCCGGTCGTCGGTATGCCCCTCGATCAGCACCGCGTCGAGCAGGTCGCGTCCGCCGCCCGGGCACGCGGCCGCGCCGCCGGCTCCGGCATGGCATGGCAGGGTCGCCGCCAGCACCTCGCCCAGGACCACGATCGCCGCCTGCCCGGCCTCGCTCAGCTCGGCCTCGTTGCTGGCGAACAGCAGCGATTCCGGCAGGCGCAGGATGCCGCTCTCGAGATCGACCTCGACCTCGAGCCCGCGCGCCGCCAGCGCCGCCTTGATCCGGGTCAGGAGCAGTGCCCGCTCGGCGTCCCGGGCGAGCAAGAGCTCGGTGATGTCGGCCAGCCGGTCGCGCTCGGCCAGGAGCCGGTCGCGATCGAGCGCCAGGGCGGCGCGCTCGGCGTCGATCTGGTCGCGCTCGCCGGCGAGCACGTCGCGCTCGACCACGAGCTCGGCCAGGGTCGCGTCCGCCGCGTCCTCCGCACTGCGGAAGTTGAGCGCGAAGGCCATCAGGATGATGATGAAGAGAAACAGCAGGCCGACCATCAGGTCGCTGACCGAAACGAGATAGCTCTCGTCCTGGCCCAGCACCCCGTTCGCGGGCTCGCCGCCGCCCCTGCCCCGCGCCCCGCTGCCACCGGCCGCCACGGGTCAGCGCTCCCGCCGCCGCGTGCCGAGACCCTCGGCGGCCTCCTCGAGCGCGGCCCGGGACTGCTTGAGCCCGGCATCGATCTCGCCCAGCAGGTCGCGCACCCGGGCGGCGTCGTCCGGCGCGTCGACCGCCGCGAGCAGGCTCGCCGCCACGGTGTTGAGGGCGTGGCGCGCCTCGCGCACCCGGTCGTGCGTCGTCAGCAGCACCGCCTCGATGCCGGCCCGGTCGATCGGCGGCCGGCCGCGCAGCCGGTCGAGCCCGCCCTGCACCGCCACCGAGGCCTCGGCCAGGCGGTGCTGCAGCAGCTGCAGCGGTCCTCTGGCCGCCGCGCCGGTCGGCGCCCAGCCGCCCACCGCGGCCAGAGG